>NZ_JBEZNL010000002.1:608485-609809 GCF_040653275.1 Streptomyces sp. NPDC048002
TGAATGACACGACTTCGGCGGTACGCTTGAGCCCCGCTACATTGTCGGCGCGGAATCACTAGACCAGTGAGCTATTACGCACTCTTTCAAGGGTGGCTGCTTCTAAGCCAACCTCCTGGTTGTCTGTGCGACTCCACATCCTTTCCCACTTAGCGTACGCTTAGGGGCCTTAGTCGATGCTCTGGGCTGTTTCCCTCTCGACCATGGAGCTTATCCCCCACAGTCTCACTGCCGCGCTCTCACTTACCGGCATTCGGAGTTTGGCTAAGGTCAGTAACCCGGTAGGGCCCATCGCCTATCCAGTGCTCTACCTCCGGCAAGAAACACACGACGCTGCACCTAAATGCATTTCGGGGAGAACCAGCTATCACGGAGTTTGATTGGCCTTTCACCCCTAACCACAGGTCATCCCCCAGGTTTTCAACCCTGGTGGGTTCGGTCCTCCACGAAGTCTTACCTCCGCTTCAACCTGCCCATGGCTAGATCACTCCGCTTCGGGTCTTGAGCGCGCTACTAAACCGCCCTATTCGGACTCGCTTTCGCTACGGCTTCCCCACACGGGTTAACCTCGCAACACACCGCAAACTCGCAGGCTCATTCTTCAAAAGGCACGCAGTCACGAGGCAAGCACAAGTGCTCACCCGACGCTCCCACGGCTTGTAGGCACACGGTTTCAGGTACTATTTCACTCCGCTCCCGCGGTACTTTTCACCATTCCCTCACGGTACTATCCGCTATCGGTCACCAGGGAATATTTAGGCTTAGCGGGTGGTCCCGCCAGATTCACACGGGATTTCTCGGGCCCCGTGCTACTTGGGTGTCTCTCAAGCAAGCCGCTGATGTTTCGACTACGGGGGTCTTACCCTCTACGCCGGACCTTTCGCATGTCCTTCGCCTACATCAACGGTTTCTGACTCGCCTCACAGCCGGCAGACTGTGAAAGAGAGATCCCACAACCCCGTATACGCAACCCCTGCCGGGTCTCACACGCATACGGTTTGGCCTCATCCGGTTTCGCTCGCCACTACTCCCGGAATCACGGTTGTTTTCTCTTCCTGAGGGTACTGAGATGTTTCACTTCCCCTCGTTCCCTCCACACTGCCTATGTGTTCAGCAGCGGGTGACAGCCCATGACGACTGCCGGGTTTCCCCATTCGGAAACCCCCGGATCAAAGCCTGGTTGACGACTCCCCGGGGACTATCGTGGCCTCCCACGTCCTTCATCGGTTCCTGGTGCCAAGGCATCCACCGTGCGCCCTTAAAAACTTGGCCACAGATGCTCGCGTCCACTGTGCAGTTCTCAAACAACGACCAGCCACCCGTC
>NZ_JBEZNL010000003.1:0-395281 GCF_040653275.1 Streptomyces sp. NPDC048002
AACGGCATCGAGTACGCCATGATGCAGGCCTACGCCGAGGGCTGGGAGCTGCTGGAGAAGGTCGACTCGGTGACGGACGTCCGGGAGGTCTTCCGGTCCTGGCAGGAGGGCACGGTCATCCGTTCCTGGCTGCTGGACCTCGCGGTGAACGCCCTCGACGAGGACGAGCACCTCGACAAGCTGCGCGGTTTCGCGCAGGACTCCGGTGAGGGCCGCTGGACGGTGGAGGCGGCCATCGACAACGCGGTGCCGCTCCCGGCGATCACGGCGTCCCTGTTCGCGCGGTTCGCCTCGCGTCAGGACGACTCCCCGCAGATGAAGATGATCGCGGCGCTGCGCAACCAGTTCGGCGGCCACGCGGTCGAGAAGAAGTAGTCCACAGGACCGTTCAGCGGTCCACAGCGCCGGGGGAGGTCGGCGAAACGCCATGCACGTCACGCATCTGTCGCTGGCCGACTTCCGCTCGTACGCCCGGGTCGAAGTTCCGCTCGATCCGGGCGTCACGGCTTTCGTGGGGCCGAACGGCCAGGGGAAGACGAATCTCGTCGAGGCGGTCGGTTATCTGGCGACCCTCGGCAGTCATCGTGTCGCCTCGGACGCGCCGCTGGTGCGGATGGGCGCGGACCGTGCGGTGATCCGGGCGCAGGTGCGGCAGGGCGAGCGGCAGCAGCTGGTGGAGCTGGAGCTGAACCCGGGCCGCTCGAACCGCGCCAGGATCAACAGGTCTTCGCAGGTCAGGCCGCGGGACGTGCTGGGGATCGTGCGGACGGTGCTGTTCGCGCCGGAGGATCTGGCGCTGGTCAAGGGTGATCCGGGTGAGCGGCGGCGGTTCCTGGACGAGCTGATCACGGCGCGTTCGCCGCGGATGGCGGGGGTGCGGTCGGACTACGACCGGGTGCTGAAGCAGCGCAACACCCTGCTGAAGTCGGCGGCGCTGGCGCGCCGGCACGGTGGCCGTTCGATGGACCTGTCCACGCTGGACGTGTGGGATCAGCATCTGGCGCGTGCGGGTGCGGAGCTGCTGGCGCAGCGGCTGGATCTGATCGGGGCGTTGCAGCCGCTGGCGGACAAGGCGTACGAGCAGCTGGCGCCGGGCGGGGGGCCGCTGGCGCTGGAGTACCGGCCGTCGGCGCCGGGGGAGGCGCAGACGCGTGAGGCCCTGTACGGGCAGTTGACGGCGGCGCTGGCGGAGGCGCGCAAGCAGGAGATCGAGCGGGGTGTGACCCTGGTGGGTCCGCATCGGGACGATCTGCTGCTGAGGCTGGGGCAGTTGCCGGCGAAGGGGTACGCCTCGCACGGTGAGTCCTGGTCGTACGCGCTGGCCTTGCGGCTGGCCTCGTACGACTTGTTGCGGGCCGAGGGCAATGAGCCGGTGCTGGTGCTGGACGACGTCTTCGCGGAGCTGGACGCCCGTCGGCGGGAGCGCCTGGCGGAGCTGGTGGCGCCGGGTGAGCAGGTGCTGGTGACGGCGGCGGTCGACGACGATGTGCCGCATGTGCTCGCGGGGGCGCGGTACGCGGTGTCGGAGGGGACGGTGGAGCGGGTATGACCGCCGAGAATCCCCAGAATCCCCAGAATCCCGTGGATCCCCGGAAGAAGGGTCCCGAGCCGTCCGGTGTCGACCTCGCGCGCGTGGCGTTGCGTGCGGCGAAGGAGCAGGCACGCGCGCGGGGGGACGCGCAGCAGCAGCGGAAGCAGGCGCGGCGCGGGGGCGGTCTGCGCTCCGGGGCGCGCGCCGACGGCCGTGATCCGATGGCGCTGGGCGCGGCGATCAACCGGCTGATCACGGAGCGGGGCTGGGAGACGCCTGCCGCGGTGGGCGGGGTGATGGGCCGCTGGCCGCAGATCGTGGGTCCGGATCTGGCGAACCACTGTGTGCCGCAGAGCTATGACGAGGACGAGCGGGTGCTGGTCGTGCAGTGCGACTCGACGGCGTGGGCGACGCAGCTGCGTCATCTCGCGCCGACGCTGGTGGCGCGGCTCAACGAGGATCTGGGGCACGGCACCGTGCGGATGATCAAGGTGTTGAACCCCGGTGGTCCCGCGCGCCGCTACGGCCCCCTGCGGGCCCCGGGGAGCACGGGTCCCGGCGATACCTACGGGTGACGTACATCACGTGACGGGTCGCGTGGGCGGTCCGTTCGAGCAACTGCGCGCGGTTGCGAATCCGGTCGCGCGCTCGACGTGACTCCCAAGTAGCAAAGGGTTGACACCTCGAAGCGCTGAGTGCCGCTGTGAGCCTCTTGGAGCCCCGTTCCGCATATGGGGAGTCGGGAGACGTCGGTTCAGGGCGGCACATGCGGACTCAGGTACCGGCAAACCCCCATCACTGTCGGCGCTACCGGTAGACTGGAAGCCAATCCCGCCCCGTACGTGGGGACCGCCCGGGAGAAGCTGAGCAACGCTGATCAAGGCTTACCAACGCAACATGCCGCAGCCGCTCCGGCAACCCGCCGACGAGCCCGGCTCGTGCTGTGCCAGAAAGGGCGCTTCGTGGCCGATTCCGGCAACCCCAACGAGAACATCCCGTCCACCGACGCCATGGCCGGCGCACCCGAGGCCAACGCCACGGCGTACGACGCAAGCGCCATCACCGTCCTCGAGGGTCTGGACGCGGTCCGCAAGCGACCGGGTATGTACATCGGCTCGACCGGTGAGCGCGGTCTGCACCACCTGGTGCAGGAGGTCGTCGACAACTCCGTCGACGAGGCGCTGGCCGGGCACGCGGACACCATCGAGGTGACGATCCTGGCCGACGGCGGTGTCCGTGTCGTCGACAACGGCCGCGGTATCCCGGTGGGCATCGTGCCGTCCGAGGGCAAGCCGGCCGTGGAGGTCGTGCTGACGGTGCTGCACGCGGGCGGCAAGTTCGGCGGCGGCGGCTACGCGGTCTCCGGCGGTCTGCACGGCGTGGGTGTGTCCGTGGTGAACGCGCTGTCGACGAAGGTCGCGGTCGAGGTCAAGACGGACGGCCACCGCTGGACGCAGGACTACAAGCTCGGCGTCCCGACGGCTCCGCTCGCTCAGCACGAGGCCACCGAGGAGCACGGCACCTCGGTCACCTTCTGGGCCGACCCGGACATCTTCGAGACGACCGACTACTCCTTCGAGACGCTGTCGCGGCGTTTCCAGGAGATGGCGTTCCTCAACAAGGGTCTGCGGATCAACCTCACCGACGAGCGTGAGTCGGCGAAGGCCACGGCCGGGGCGGACGAGGCGGGCGAGGACGAGAAGCACGAGGTCAAGCGGGTCGAGTACCACTACGAGGGCGGCATCGTCGACTTCGTGAAGTACCTGAACTCCCGCAAGGGCGACCTGGTGCACGCCACCGTCATCGACCTGGAGGCGGAGGACAAGGACAAGCTCCTGTCCCTCGAGGTCGCGATGCAGTGGAACAGCGGCTACACCGAGGGTGTCTACTCCTTCGCGAACATCATCCACACGCACGAGGGCGGTACCCACGAAGAGGGTTTCCGTGCCGCGCTGACGTCGCTGATCAACAAGTACGCGCGCGACAAGAAGCTGCTGCGGGAGAAGGACGACAACCTCACGGGTGACGACATCCGCGAGGGTCTGACGGCGATCATCTCGGTGAAGCTGAGCGAGCCGCAGTTCGAGGGCCAGACGAAGACGAAGCTGGGCAACACCGAGGTGAAGACCTTCGTGCAGAAGGTCGTGTACGAGCACCTCGCGGACTGGCTGGACCGCAACCCGAACGAGGCCGCGGACATCATCCGCAAGGGCATCCAGGCGGCCACCGCGCGCGTGGCGGCCCGCAAGGCGCGGGACCTGACCCGGCGCAAGGGTCTGCTGGAGTCGGCGTCGCTGCCGGGCAAGCTGTCGGACTGCCAGTCGAACGACCCCATCAAGTGCGAGATCTTCATCGTCGAGGGTGACTCCGCCGGCGGTTCGGCGAAGTCCGGCCGGAACCCGCAGTACCAGGCGATCCTCCCGATCCGCGGCAAGATCCTGAACGTGGAGAAGGCGCGGATTGACAAGATCCTGCAGAACCAGGAGATCCAGGCGCTGATCTCGGCCTTCGGCACGGGTGTGCACGAGGACTTCGACATCGAGAAGCTCCGCTATCACAAGATCATCCTGATGGCGGACGCCGACGTCGACGGCCAGCACATCAACACCCTGCTGCTGACCTTCCTGTTCCGCTTCATGCGGCCGCTGGTCGAGGCCGGGCACGTGTTCCTGTCGCGTCCTCCGCTGTACAAGATCAAGTGGGGTCGTGACGACGTGGAGTACGCGTACTCCGACCGTGAGCGCGACGCGCTGCTGGAGATGGGCCGTCAGCGCGGCAAGCGGGTCCGCGAGGACTCCATCCAGCGCTTCAAGGGCCTCGGCGAGATGAACGCCGAGGAGCTGCGGGTGACCACGATGGACGTCGAGCACCGGGTGCTCGGCCAGGTCACCCTCGACGACGCCGCCCAGGCCGACGACCTGTTCTCGGTCCTGATGGGCGAGGACGTCGAGGCCCGCCGCGCGTTCATCCAGCGCAATGCCAAGGACGTCCGCTTCCTCGACATCTGAGTCGGTCTCAGCTGACCGCACCAGGAAGGATCCTCACCAGCAATGGCCGACGAGAACACTCCCGCCACCCCTGAAGAGGGCGGCGAAGTCATCATGCGGATCGAGCCCGTCGGGCTCGAGACGGAGATGCAGCGTTCGTACCTCGACTACGCGATGTCCGTCATCGTGTCCCGCGCGCTGCCGGACGTCCGTGACGGTCTCAAGCCGGTCCACCGTCGCGTCCTGTACGCGATGTACGACGGCGGCTACCGCCCCGAGCGCGGCTTCTACAAGTGCGCGCGCGTGGTCGGCGACGTCATGGGCAACTACCACCCCCACGGCGACTCCTCGATCTACGACGCCCTGGTGCGTCTCGCCCAGCCGTGGTCGATGCGCATGCCGCTCGTCGACTCCAACGGCAACTTCGGTTCCCCGGGCAACGACCCGGCGGCGGCCATGCGCTACACCGAGTGCAAGATGGCGCCGCTGTCGATGGAGATGGTCCGTGACATCGACGAGGAGACCGTCGACTTCACGGACAACTACGACGGCCGCTCCCAGGAGCCGACCGTCCTGCCGGCCCGGTTCCCGAACCTGCTGATCAACGGTTCGGCCGGTATCGCGGTCGGTATGGCGACCAACATCCCGCCGCACAACCTGCGCGAGGTCGCGTCGGGCGCCCAGTGGTACCTGGAGAACCCCGAGGCCACGCACGAGGAGCTGCTGGACGCGCTCATCGAGCGGATCAAGGGCCCGGACTTCCCCACCGGCGCGCTGGTCGTGGGCCGCAAGGGCATCGAGGAGGCGTACCGCACGGGCCGCGGCTCGATCACCATGCGGGCGGTCGTCGAGGTCGAGGAGATCCAGAACCGCCAGTGCCTGGTGGTCACGGAGCTGCCGTACCAGGTCAACCCCGACAACCTCGCGCAGAAGATCGCCGACCTGGTGAAGGACGGCAAGATCGGCGGCATCGCCGACGTCCGCGACGAGACCTCCAGCCGGACCGGGCAGCGCCTGGTGATCGTGCTGAAGCGGGACGCGGTCGCCAAGGTCGTGCTGAACAACCTGTACAAGCACACCGACCTCCAGACGAACTTCGGCGCCAACATGCTGGCGCTGGTGGACGGCGTGCCGCGCACGCTCTCCCTGGACGCGTTCATCCGGCACTGGGTGACGCACCAGATCGAGGTCATCGTCCGCCGTACGCGCTTCCGGCTGCGCAAGGCCGAGGAGCGGGCGCACATCCTGCGCGGTCTGCTGAAGGCGCTGGACGCGATCGACGAGGTCATCGCGCTGATCCGGGGCAGTGAGACGGTCGACGTCGCGCGCACGGGCCTGATGCAGCTCCTGGAGATCGACGAGATCCAGGCCAACGCCATCCTGGAGATGCAGCTGCGTCGGCTGGCCGCCCTGGAGCGCCAGAAGATCATCCAGGAGCACGACGAGCTCCAGGCGAAGATCACCGAGTACAACGCGATCCTGGCCTCGCCGGTCCGTCAGCGCGGCATCGTCAGCGAGGAGCTGGCGGCGATCGTCGAGAAGTACGGCGACGACCGCAAGACCACGCTGGTGCCCTACGACGGTGACATGTCCATCGAGGACCTGATCGCCGAAGAGGACATCGTCGTCACCATCTCGCGCGGCGGCTACGTCAAGCGGACCAAGACGGACGACTACCGTTCGCAGAAGCGCGGCGGGAAGGGCGTGCGCGGCACGAAGCTGAAGGAAGACGACATCGTCGACCACTTCTTCGTCTCCACCACGCACCACTGGCTGCTGTTCTTCACCAACAAGGGCCGGGTGTACCGGGCGAAGGCGTACGAGCTGCCGGACGCCGGCCGGGACGCGCGCGGTCAGCACGTGGCGAACCTGCTGGCCTTCCAGCCGGACGAGGCGATCGCCGAGATCCTCGCGATCCGCGACTACGACGCGGCGCCGTACCTGGTCCTGGCGACCAAGGCCGGTCTGGTGAAGAAGACGCCGCTGAAGGATTACGATTCGCCGCGTTCGGGCGGTGTCATCGCGATCAATCTGCGGGAGCGTGAGGACGGTTCCGACGACGAACTGATCGGCGCCGAGCTGGTTTCGTCCGAGGACGATCTGCTGCTGATCAGCAAGAAGGCTCAGTCGATCAGGTTCACCGCGACGGACGACGCGCTGCGGCCCATGGGCCGTGCCACCTCGGGCGTGAAGGGCATGAGTTTCCGCGAGGGGGACGAGCTGCTCTCGATGAATGTTGTTCGACCCGGTACGTTCGTGTTCACTGCCACCGACGGCGGGTACGCGAAGCGGACTCCCGTCGACGAGTACCGCGTCCAGGGGCGTGGTGGCCTCGGTATCAAGGCCGCCAAGATCGTCGAGGACCGCGGTTCTCTGGTCGGCGCGCTGGTGGTCGAGGAGAGCGACGAGATCCTCGCCATCACGCTGGGCGGCGGTGTGATTCGTACGCGAGTCAACGAGGTCAGGGAGACGGGCCGTGACACCATGGGCGTCCAACTGATCAACCTGGGCAAGCGCGATGCCGTGGTCGGTATCGCACGCAACGCCGAGGCGGGGCGCGAGGCGGAGGAGGTCGACGGCACCGACGCCGTCGACGAGACCGCCGAGGGCGTCGCGACCACCGGCACGGACGAGGGTGAAGCGCCCTCGGCCGAGTAGCACGAGGAGTGAGTCACGTGAGCGGAGCCACGGGCGCCGGATCGGCCGGGACCCCCAGGGGTACGGACACGGACGGCGGCGGCCGTGGCTCCGCCGCGCACACGGGCGACTCGCCCTCACCCGACACGCATGGATCCCAGGGGGGAACTGTGACGGACACCCGAGGCCCGCAGGCCCAGCAGTACGCGGCCGGCCCGGCCCCGGCGGACCGGCAGCAGCCGGCGCAGCCCGCGCCGACGGCCTCGCCGCTGCCCGGCGAGCGGCAGCCGCAGCCCTCTTCGGGGCCCTACCACCCGCCGCAGGCGTACCCGGCGGCCGCTCCGGCCGCGCCGGGCGCTCCGGCGGGCGCGGTGCGCAGGCCCCGTACCGGGGCCCGGACGATGCCGCGTACCCGCAAGGCGCGGCTGCGGGTGGCCAAGGCCGACCCGTGGTCGGTGATGAAGGTCAGCTTCCTGCTCTCCATCGCCCTCGGCATCTGCACGGTCGTCGCCTCGGCGGTGCTGTGGATGGTCATGGACGCGATGGGCGTCTTCTCCACGGTCGGCGGCACGATCTCCGAGGCGACCGGGTCGAACGAGTCGAACGGCTTCGACCTCCAGTCGTTCCTGTCGCTGCCGAACGTCCTGATGTTCGCGTCGATCATCGCGGTCATCGACGTCGTCCTCGCGACGGCGCTGGCCACGCTGGGCGCGTTCATCTACAACCTGTCCGCCGGCTTCGTGGGCGGCGTGGAACTGACGCTGGCCGAGGACGAGTGAACGCCGCTTCAAACCTCTCCTGACGGTCGCCGGACAACCGATTTTGGGACTGCGCACGTCGTGCGCTAATCTTCAGGAGTCAGCGCGCGGGACACACACCGCAGAGCGCGGCGGGGCTATAGCTCAGTTGGTTAGAGCGCATCCCTGATAAGGATGAGGCCACAGGTTCAAATCCTGTTAGCCCCACAGCATCGAGACCCCCGGTCCACTCGGACCGGGGGTCTTTCGCATGGGCGTCCGCGTCCTCGGGGTGCGGAAACGCGAGCGCCCGATCGCTGGCGACGGGGGATGCACCAGCGATCGGGCTGTGGCCAACAGTAACAAGGCTGGTTGAACGGCGGGAGGCGGCCGTTGCGGACCGGGTGGGTGGTGTGAGCGGGATCACGTCACCCGGTCAGTCGGCGCACGGGGGGTCGTAGGAGAGGCGGGGGAGGTACTCCTGCCACTTCTCCTCGGTCAGGACGCCGCGGGTGGTGGCGCAGATGCGTTCGACGGCGCGGTCGACGTCCAGGTCCCACAGGCGGACGGTGTCGGTGCCGCTGGAGACCCCGAGCAGCGGGCTGGTGGGGCTGAAGGACAGGAAGTTGCCCGTCTTGGCGTTGGGGCTCATCGACTGGCCGATGGGGGCGGCGCCGGCGGGGTCGGTGACGTTCCACAGGCGGACGGTGTTGTCGTTGCCGCCGCTGGCGAGGGTGCGGCCGTCCCGGTCGAAGGTCAGGGAGACGACCGCCTCGGTGTGGCCGGTCAGGGTCGCCGCGGGTTCGGCCGTGGCGGCGAGGTCGGTGACGTCCCACAGGCGGACCGTGTCGTCGTCGCTGCCGCTGGCCAGGGTGCGGCCGTCGGGGCTGAACGCCAGCACGTTGACGGGGCCCTCGTGGGCGGAGAGCGGGGCGCCCAGGGCGGTGGCGTGCCCGGGGTCGGAGGTGTTCCACAGCCGGATCGTGCCGTCCGCGCTGCCGCTGGCGAGGGTGCGGCCGTCGGCGGAGAAGCGCAGCGCGTTGACGTAGCCGCGGTGGCCGATCAGGGGCACGCCGGAGGGCGCGGGCCGGGACGGGGTGGAGACGTCCCAGAGTTGGAGGGTGCGGTCGTCGTACGCGGTGGCGAGGGTGCGGCCGTCGGGGCTGAAGGCCAGCGCGTCGGGGCCCATGAACCGGGTGCGCAGGGTCAGGGCCGGGCCGTGGGAGACGGGGTGGGCGGGGTCGGAGACGTCCCACAGGTAGACCGAGCGGTTGCCCGTCAGGACCGCGAGGGTGCGGCCGTCGGGGGCGAACAGCAGGGAGCGCTGCCCGCCGTCGTCCGGCATGAACGGCTTGTTCAGGGCTCGGGGACGGTGCGGGGTGCGTACGTTCCACAGGCGGACGCTGCCGTCCCGGGCGGCGGTGGCGAGGACCTGCCCGTCGGGGCTGAACGCGCCGCTGCGGCCGAACATGTCGGACGTGGGGATCGACCACAGCCGTACCTTGCTGTCGCCGCTGCCCGTCGCGAGGGTCTGCCCGTCGGGGCTGAAGCCCAGCGCGTACATCTCGCCGCTGCTGCCCGCCAGCGGCTCGCCCACCTGGGAGGGGTAGGCCGGGTCGCTGACGTTCCACAGGCTCGCGGTGCTGTCCGCGCTGGCCGCCGCGAGGGTGCCTCCGTCGGGGCTGAAGGCGACCGACCAGATGGGCCCGGTGTGCCCGGTCAGCGGCGGGCCGAGCGCCCCGGCGCGGCGCGGGTCGGCGACGTCCCACAGGCGGACGGTGTCGTCGGCGCCGCCGCTGGCCAGGGTGCGGCCGTCGGGGCTGAAGGCGACCGAGTGGACCAGGTTCGTGTGCCCGGTCAGCCGGGTGCCGTACGGCTCGGGGTCGCGGGGGTCCGACACGTCCCACAGCCGGATCGTGTCGTCGTCGCCGCCAGCGGCCAGGGTGGTGCCGTCCGGGCTGAACGCCACCGACCGCACGGCCGCCCCGGCGCCCTTCAGGGTGCTGACGGTCCTCGGCCGGCCGGGGCCGGCCACGTCCCAGAGGCGGACGGTGCGGTCCTCGCCCGCCGAGGCCAGGGTGCGGCCGTCGGGGCTGAACGCGACCAGGTAGATGGTGCTGCGGTGCCCGGTCATCGGGGTGCGCAGCGGTTCGGGCCGGCGGGGGTCGGTGACGTCCCACAGCCGGATGGTGCCGTCGTCGGAGGCGCTGGCGAGGGTGCGGCCGTCGGGGCTGAAGACCGCGCTGCTCACCCAGCTGGTGTGCCCGGACAGCGGCTCGCCCAAGGGCTTCGGGCGCCCCGGGTCGGACACGTCCCACAGCCGGACGGTGCGGTCGTAGCTGGCGGTGGCCAGGAGCCGGCCGTCGGGGCTGAAGGAGGTGAGGTAGACGGCGCCGGTGTGACCGAGGAGCGGGGTGGCCAGCGGGGCGTTCACGATGGACACCAGCCGGTTGTTGGTGCCCTCGTCGCCGGGGCGCAGCCGGTGCGCCACCAGGTCGAGCTGGGCGGACAGCGACGGGTCGGTGTACTGCACGCGGTCCGCCTCGGCGACCACCTGCTCGAACACGGCGTCGTTGCGCTGCTGCCAGGCCACCACCGCCGAGCCGACGGCGACCAGGGCGAGCACCACCAGCGCCGCGACCGCGCCGCGGCCCAGCCACAGGGTGCGCCGGCGCAGCCGTACGGACGCGGCGAGGAACTCCACCGCGCTGCGGGTGAGGAAGGTGTCGCCGGCGGACCGGGCCCAGGTGTCGGCCTGTTCCAGTCGTGAACCCCGGTAGAGCAGCGAGGAGTCGCGGTGGGAGTCCTCCCAGGAGCGGCCGTCCTCCTCCAGGCGCTGGCGCAGCAGGTTGCCGCCGCGGTCCTCGTCGATCCACTCGCGCAGTCGCGGCCAGGCGTGCAGCAGCGCCTCGTGGGTGATCTCCACGGTCTCCGCGTCCAGGGTGACCAGCCGGGCCCGGACCAGCGCCTCCAGCGACTCCTCCGTCTTGCCCGGGTCGCTGGACTCCGCGGCCAGTTGGCGGCGGGTGCCGCGCCTGCGGGTGGCCTGGGTGTCCTCGCCGAGCCGCACCAGCCGCAGGAGCAGCAGCCGGGCCGCGGTCCGGGCGGCGGGGTCCAGGCTGGACCAGGCCCGTTCGGCGGTCGCGGCGACGGCGCCCTGGATGCCTCCGGCGGCCCGGTAGCCGGCCAGGGTCAGCCGGCCGGACTTGCGGCGCTGCCAGGTGGCCAGCAGGGCGTGCGAGAGCAGCGGTAGGACACCGGCGTCGTGGGCGCCGCGCGGGCCGTCGGCGCTGACCTCGCGCACGATCAGCTCGGCGAGCCCGGGTTCCAGTTCCAGGCCGACGGCCTTGGCGGGGCCGGTCACCGCGTCGCGCAGTTCGGCGCCGGTGAGCGGGCCGAGGACCATGTGCCGGTGCTGGAGGGCGTCGGCGAGTTCCCGGTAGCCGAGGCACTGTTCGTAGAAGTCGGCGCGGATGCCGAGGACGACCAGGGCGGGGGCCGGGCCGCCGTCGGCGGCGGGTGAGGACGCGGCGTGCAGGATGCGTATGAAGGCGTGCCGCTCGCTCTCGTCGGCGCAGAGGGTGAACGCTTCCTCGAACTGGTCCACGATGACGACGGGCCGTCCCGAGGAGCTCCGGCCCGCCCACGCGGTGACCGCGTCCCGCGCGGTCCGCTCTAAGTCCGCGTCCACGCCCACGGCGGCGAGTTCGGGGATGTGGCGGACCAGCTCGGCCCTCGGGTCGGCGCCGGGAACGAGGTGCAGCACCTCCCGCTCACCGTCCAGGGCGCCCTGCCGTACGGCGGGCACCAGACCGGCGTTGAGCAGCGAGGACTTCCCGGCGCCCGAGGCGCCGACCAGCATCAGCAGGCCGCCGGTGCGCTCGGCCGCGCGGAGTTGGTCGACGAGTGCGGCCGTGCTGCGCTCCCGGCCGAAGAACCAGCGGGCGTCCTCCCGCCGGTAGGAGGCGAGCCCCCGGTAGGGGCAGACGACGCCCGGGACGGCCGGGGTCTCGGCGGGCGGCGGTTCCTCCGCGGTGGCCGGGTCGGCCACGGCCCGTTCCCACAGCAGCTGCCACTGGGTGAGGTCGTACAGGCCGGGGGAGACGGGCGAGGGCCGCGCGCGCCGCGCCTGCGGGATCAGGACCTGGAGGACGGCGGCGAGGGCGGTGAACTGGGCCGGTACGTTCTTCGCGCGCCGCCAGTCACTGATGCGCTGCGCGGAGACCCGTACCGGGCGTCCCCGCTCGTCCACGCGCTGGAGCTGGACGACCGCCTCGGAGACCCGTTTGAGGGGCGGATTGCTGGCCTCCCGATACAGGAGCGCAAGACGTTCCGCGAAGGCCGTGCGTGCCCCTGAGTCGGAACTCAAGGCCCCCACCCCTCACTTCCTCCGCTGCTGGACGTCCGGACCGGAAAACTCACTTTATACGGCTGACCTGCGCGGAAGCCCAGAGCGGAAAACCGCGGCCTCCTCGCCGTGGGCCCCAACTGGCAGGATCACACCGCGTAGCCAGTCAACCGCGCGTCGTCCGGAGAGGCTGCAGGCGCCCGCCGCCTCGGCCGCTGTGACGGAAGGACCGCCTTCCCGTCCGCGAGCCTTTCAAGCCCTCCCGAGACCTCGGTCCGTCACGGCGGACCGACTCCAGCGCGTCGTTTGGCACCGGTCCCCGCGAGGGGAGGGACCGGTGCCGAACGACGCGGCATTCCCTTTCCCCGGCCCGGCCCCGCTGTCGGGCTCCCCTTTCCCGCTGCCCTGTCCCGCTCCCCTGTCCGGCCCTTGCCGCTTGCCGGTTTCACCCTGTGGCCGTACCGTCGTTTCTGACGAACCGTCAGATGCGAGGCGGGAGGTAGCCGGCGTGATCGAGGTCGGGAACGGCACCAGGGAACTGCCCAAGGTCATCAGCGTGGACGATCACGTGATCGAGCCCGCGCACCTCTTCGAGACCTGGCTCCCGGCGAAGTACCGGGACAGAGGGCCCAAACCAATCACCGCGGGGATCGGCGAGCTCGCGTACGTCGGCGGGAAGTACCGGTTCACCACCGACCCGGACGGTCAGATCACCGACTGGTGGGAGTACGAGGGCGAGCTGTTCCCGTACAAGCGGATCATCGCGGCCGTCGGGTTCTCCCGGGACGAGATGACCCTCGACGGCATCACCCGCGAGCAGATGCGGCGGGGCTGCTGGGACCCCGAGGCACGGCTCGCCGACATGGACATGAACCATGTGGAGGCCTCGCTCTGCTTCCCCACCTTCCCGCGCTTCTGCGGCCAGACCTTCGCCGAGGCCAAGGACAAGGAGGTCGGGCTGGCCTGTGTGCGCGCCTACAACGACTGGATGGTCGAGGAGTGGTGCGGTGACAGCGGCGGCCGGCTCATCCCGCTCTGCCTGATCCCGCTGTGGGACATCGACCTCGCGGTCGCGGAGATCCGGCGCAACGCCGAACGCGGGGTCAGGGCGGTGACGTTCAGCGAGATCCCGACCTATCTGGGGCTGCCCTCCATCCACTCCGGCTACTGGGACCCCTTCTTCGCGGCCTGCGAGGAGACCGGCACGGTCGTGAACATGCACATCGGGTCCTCCTCGCAGATGCCCGCCGCCTCCCCCGACGCGCCGCCCGCCGTACAGGCCTCGCTGAGCTTCAACAACGCCATGGCCTCGATGATGGACTTCCTCTTCTCCGGCGTCCTGGTGAAGTTCCCCCGGCTGAAGCTCGCCTACAGCGAGGGCCAGATGGGCTGGATCCCCTACGCCCTGGAGCGCGCCGACGACGTCTGGGAGGAGCACCGGGCCTGGGGCGGGGTGAAGGACCTGATCCCGGAGCCGCCGTCGACGTACTACTACCGGCAGATCTTCTGCTGCTTCTTCCGGGACCGGCACGGCATCGAGGCGATCGACACGGTGGGCGTGGACAACGCCACCTTCGAGACGGACTACCCGCACGTCGACTCGACCTGGCCGCACACCAAGCAGGTGGCGGAGGAGCATGTCGCGGGCCTGTCCGAGGAGGTCACCTACAAGCTGATGCGGGGCAACGCCATCAGGATGCTCGATCTGCCCTTCGACCGCTGAGCCGGCCGCGCGGGAGGCGGGGCGGGAGGCGGCGCGGGGGTTCGGTGCCGGGTGAGGCGGTGGCGGGGTCGGGGCAGTGGCGGAGGAGCGGTGACGGAGGGGCGGTGACGGAGGGGCGGTGGCGGGGTCGGGCGGTGGCGGGGTGAAGGGGGACGGGACCGTCAGGCCGGTTGGTTGGGGGCGTAGGTCCAGGTCGAGGCCGCCAGGGCCCGTGCCCTGGACTCCGCGACCGCCATCCTGGCCGCCCGCTCCGCCGGGTCGACGTGCGAGGCATGGCCGGTGACCTGGCCCGACCACTTGCGGTAGAGCAGACCGGCCTCGGCGGTGAACCAGCCGCGGCTCACGGCGTTCAGGGCCAGCAGCAGGCCGGTGTCCTCGGAGGCCGGCAGGGCCATCCAGCCGCCCAGGGCGAGCAGTAAGTCCCGGCGGACGCACAGCGAGGCGGGGTGGACGGGGGCGCGGAAGTCGTTGGTCCGCCAGGAGTCCAGCAGCGCGCCCCGCTCTATCGGCCCGGCCTCAGGGTCGCCGGGGAAACCCGCGGTCGAGCCGTCCGGCAGCAGGTCCAGCACCCCGGACGTGGTCCAGCCGATGCCGGGACCGCCCTCCAGGGCGGCCAGATCGCGGGCGAGGGCGCCGGGCGTCAGCCGGTCGTCGGCGTCGAGAACCTTCACGTACGGGCCGTCGGCGTGCGCGAGCGCGATGGTGCGGGCGACTCCGGGGCCGCCGGGCCTGCCCTGCCGGAACGTGACCCGCGCGTCGTCCGGGATGTACGGGGCTACCGCGTCACCGGTCCCGTCCTCCTGCACCACCCACCGCCAGGTCCATCCGTCGGGGAGCTCCTGCTCGCACAACGACGTGTAGGCCTCCGGCAGGAAGCGTGCCGAGGGACCGTGGACAGCGGTGACGATGATGACGTGCCGGCGCACTGCGGCCCTCACCACCCTTCCGGATCGGTGGTGAACAGCAGCTCGGTGCGGTCGCCGGGCGGGGTCTGGCGGGACGGGCGGCTCTGGCGGGACGGGCGAGTCTGGTGGGACGGGCGGGACGGCTCGTGTGGGGTCGGCACCGGTAAGCGGGTGCGGCGACAGCCTGGGTCGGGCTTGGGCTGGTCGGAGTCGGGCTGGTCGGGGTGGGCCGCGATCGGCTCGCGGAGCGTGGAGCGGTTGACCGGCCCGCGGGGGGCGTTCTCAGGGGTTCGACAGGTGGGGCAGGCGTGTCGGAGGAGGGAGGTGTCGGCGTGGACGCCGAACGTGTCCGCGGACTCCTCACCCGCCTCGGTCTCGCCGTGTTCGGTTCGTAAGACCAAGTCGGAGGGGCTCAGGCCGGTGTCGTACTCGGTGGTCCCGGGGGCGGCACGCTCGAAGGGCGGGCAGTGCGCTCGGTCCCTCTCCCACTGGTGGCGCCGGCTGTCGCGTACCGCGGGAGTGCGAGGCATGGAGCAAGGCTACGACGCTGTCCTGACACCGTGTCGTCCGGCATGGTCCCTGTCTGCGGTACCTGGGACTTGGCGGAACGGGCCGTGCGGGACGGGGAGTTGTGGGACGGGGAGTTACGGGGAACGGGCCCGGTCACCGCTGGAGCGGGATGCGCGCGGCCTGGGCCGGGATGCGCGTGCCGACGATCCTGCCGGAAGCCGTGCCGGGGGTGGCGCCGGTGGTCGTGCCGGGGATCGTGCCGGTGGTGGCGTCGGCGTTGGCGGTCTGCGTGGCGCTGTTCGCGGCATCGGGGGTGGCGCCGTTCGGCGTGCTGCTCGTGGTGCTGGCAGTGCTCGTGCCGCTCGTGGTGCCGGTGCCGTCGGCGGTCCGGGGGGAGGAGTCGCAGTCGCGCGGCGCGGACTCGTCGGTCTCGGTGTCCGAGGGGGCGTGATGGCGGCAGCTGGGCGTCTTGCCGTGCGCCTCGGCGCGGATGCGCTGCTTCATCGTGGGCGGCAGTGACCTGGAGTACGACCAGGGCAGCGGGACGAACGCCGGCACGGCCGCCTCCTCGGCGTTGTCGGTGCCGTCGGTGCCGCGGGCCGACTCGGTCAGCGGCGCGGCCGCGGCGGAGGTGGAGGTGACGAGTCCGAGCGCCGTGCACAGCGCGAGGAAGGCGGTGACGAGGGCGGTCCACAACTTCATGACCTGGTTCCGGGCCATGGCCCCTCACTTTCAGGTTGGGCGATTTGCGTAGTTTCCCAATGATGTGTATGGGCTCCGCGAAGTGTTGGACCTGGGCCCGTGGCGCGTCGATCTTCGGATGAACACCACTCGGATGGGTGCAAGCCGCTGGAAAAGTGAAGAAGTGGCCGAAAGTAACCGCGCGTAGGGGTGTGATCACCCTCCGATCGGAGCGGTGACCTCCGTTCTACTGCGGTCCGCGGGAGGCGAGTTGAGGGCCTCCCCGCAGGTCACCGATCGATATCGGTCGGTGTGTATAGTCGGGCGCCAGAGGTCCCCTACGTCAAAGAAAGACGAGGTCGCGCGGTGAAGAAGCTTCTCCTGGTCGCACTGGCCGCCATCGGCGGGCTCCTCGTGTACCGCCAGATCCAGGCGGATCGCGCCGAGCAGGATCTGTGGACGGAGGCGACTGACTCCGTGCCCACGGGTTCGTGACAAGCCTGAACTGAGAACAGACCCCGGCCGTCGTTGCGGTCGGGGTTTTGTGTTGCCCGGACACGGTCCGCGCCGCCGCTTCGATGCCGAACGGATCCGGGCGTTTCGGACGCCTGTACGGATTGTGCGGGCGGCGCGCGGGCCGGATGGGCAGGATGGGGCACGTTCCGCGGTCCGGCGACGACAAGGGGTGACGCGAGATGGGGCGGCGTACGGCGTGGTGGCGTGCGGTGTGCCGCGTGGCCGTCGTGGCCGCGGTGGCCGGGGCGCTCGGCACGGCCGGCGCCGGGGTCGGGACGCCGTCCGCGGTTGCGGCCGGGACGCCGGCACCTTATGGCTTCTCCCCGGACGCCACCGCCGTACCCGGAGTCGCCGGCACCGCCGACACCGCGCTCCTGCAACCCGGACGGACCTACCGAAGTTCCCTTCCGGTCACCGGTGGCGTCCACTACCGCCTCGAACTCGACGCCGCCTCCCGGATCTACGTCTCCGCCACCGCGGTGCCCCCGGCGGACGCCACCGTCTCCGCCTCCGACGGCATCCGGGTCTCGGTGCGGGACGCCGAGGGTGACTCCTGCTCCTTCGAGACCGAGAGCTACGGCGGCGGCCGCAGCGCCCGCCCGATCACGGCCGTCGCCGCACGGGAACCCTCGGCGGAGCGCTCGCGCTGCGCGGGCGCCGGCACCTACTACGCCGTCGTCGAACGCGTCGGCACCACCGCCCCCGAAGACGTCGCCTGGGACCTCGAACTCGCCACCTTCTCGGAACCGCCCCTGCGTGACACCGCGGCCACCACCGCCCCCGAGAGCTGGGACTCCGCCTCCCCCGAACCCGTCACCGGCGAGGCCGAGACCCGCGACGGCGGCACCGGGTTCGCCTCGGCCGTCCCCCTCGCCCAGGGCGTCTGGCGCGCCGACGTCGTCCCCGGCCAGACCGCGTTCTACAAGGTGCCGGTCGGCTGGGGCGAACAACTGTCCGCCTCCGCGGAGCTGGCGGGTTCGGCCGAGGGCTCCCGGATCGCCGTCGGAGCGCTGGAACTCTCCGTCCACAACCCGGTGCGCGCCCCGCTCGACGACGTGAGCCTCAACTACCACGGCACCCGGCGCTCCGTGGCCCTCGATCCCCTGCCCCCAGTGGCGTACGAGAACCGGTACGGGAACACCGACCAGGTCAGAGGGGTGCGCTTCGGCGGCTCCTACTACCTGGTCGTGCATGTCGCCCCGCAGTTGGCGGAGCGGTTCGGGGACGGACCGTACGCCCTGACGCTGCGGGTGCGGGTCGACGGCCCGGAAGAGCGCGGACCCGCCTACGCGGGCCGGTTCGCGCCCCGGGACGTGTTCACCGCGGTGGAGGCGGGGGAGCCGGGCGGCCCGGCGGCCTCCGGGGGCGGCAGCGGGGGTGACGACACGGTCCTGACCCTCGTCGCGGTCGGCGGCATCGGGGGCGGCACCGTGATTCTGGCCGTGCTCGCGGTGTGGGCCGGCGCGGGACGGCGGCGGGCGCCCCAGTCCTGGTCCCGGTGAGGGCCGCTGCTCAGAGCTGGGCCAGGGCCCAGAATCCCGTGGCGTAGCAGGCCAGGGCGAGCAGCAGCAGCGGGATCGCCACCCGGGCGGGCGGTCCGGTGCGGCGTGCGGCGCGGCGGCGCGCGGCGCGACGTCCCACGGCGGCGGGAACCTCGGGGACTTGGGCGGTGTATGAAGCAGTGGAGGCCGTGTCGGGGCCCTGGTGGTGCGCCGGCGGGGGCGGCGGTGGGGGCGGCGGGGCCGCGTGCGCGGGTCGGGGCGCGGAGGCGTTCTGGGCCGTGGACGGGGTTGGGGTTGGGGTCGGGGTCGGCGTCGGTGTGGGGGGCTGTGCCGGGTACTGCGGGACGTAGGAGCGGGGGGTGGACAGCAGATGGGTGGAGCCGTCGGGGGACTGCTCGGGTACGGGGGCCTGTTGGGCCTGTTGGGGTTGGTGGGCCTGCTGGTGGGGCTGGTGTTGCGGGGAGTGCGGTGGCGGGCGGTGCGGGGGCCGGGGGTGCGGTGCCTGGGAGTGCGGTGCCTGGGGTGGGGGGAGTGGGAAGCCGCCGCTGTCCGAGGCGCCGGGCAGGGGTCGCGCGGGTGTGGGGTCGACCCCCGGTGCCTTCCTGAGCGGACCCTGGGGGCCGAAACCCTGCGGCAGCGGACCGAGTTGGTCGAAGATCTCGATCGCCTCGTCGTCCGCGCCCGGCTCCGGCAGCAGCTCGGCCGCCGCCGCAAGGGCCTTGCGCGCACCCGTCGCCGTACGGAACCGTGCCTGCGGATCGGGCTGCAACAAGGTCGCCACGACCTGCCACAGCGGCTCCGGGATCCCCTTGGGCGCACCCGGCGTGCCGTGCGCGGCGAAATACTCGATGAGCGCCTTGGCGTCCGGCTTGGCGCCCTCCAGCAGATACAGCGCCACCAACCCCACGGCGAACAGATCCGAGGGGAAGTCCGGCTCCGCGCCCAGCAGTTGCTCCGGCGCGAGATATCCCGGCGTCCCCACCACGAGGTTGGTCTCCGTCAGCCGCGGCTCGCCCAGCCGCATCGCGATGCCGAAGTCCGACAGCCGCAACCGCGGCCTGCCCGTGCCCGTCGCCTCCAGCAGCACATTGGCGGGCTTGATGTCACGGTGCACCACGTCCTCCGCGTGCACCGCGGCCAGCCCGGACAGCAACTGGTCGAGCAGGGTGCAGACGAACGGCGCGGGCAGCGGGCCGTAGTCGCCGACGAGGTGGACCAGCGAACCACCGGTGACCAGGTCCATCGTGAACAGGACCTTGTCGTCGTCGGCGGCCCAGCTGGCCGGCGCCAGCACATGGGGATGATCGATCCGCAGGGCCTGCTCGCGCACAAAACGCAGCAGGGAGTGCGCGTCGCTCTGCTGGAGCACCTTGGCGGCCACATAGCGGCGCCTGCGGTGGTCCCAGGCACGCCACACCGCGCCCACCCCACCGCGCCCGATCGGGTCGACCAGTTCGTACCGCCCGGCGAAGACCTCACCCATGACCGTGCGCCGCTCCTCCCCCTCCGTCTACCCCCGTTGCTTCCCCCTCGACGAGCGATACGACTCCCCCTCGCGCTGTGACGCACGCCCCCTTCGAGCCACGGGACGCGACCCGCACGCGTCCCCGGCTCCACCCACCCGGCTGCCGGCCCCCTCCGGCTGCCGGACCCCCTCCGGCGGCCGGGACGCGCGGTCAGCTCTGGTGCGACTGGTAGTGCGCCACCGCGTCGGACGTACGGCCCGCGCCGTACACCCGCAGGAACTCGGCCAGCTCCGGATGGGTCGGCGCCAGCGAGTCCGCGGCATCGATGATGTCGCCGGCGGCCGCGACCGAACGCAGCAGCGACTGGATCTCCCGGACCACCCGCTTGACCGTCGGCGCCCCCGAACTGGTCGTCGACTGCGCGGTATTGCTGAGCACCGATCCCCCCTGGGACTTCTTGATCTCGTCCATGCGCTCGGTGGCCTCGGCGGCACTCACACTGCCGTCCGCCACCTGACCCGCCAGGTCCTGCAGCAACTGCACCCGCTGCACCACCGCCGGATTGCCGATCTTCGCCCGCTGACCGCTCATCAGCTGCGACAGCATCGGCGCCGACAGCCCCAGGACCCCCGCCAGCCGAGCCTGGTTCAGACCAAGATCGTCTATGAGCTTACGGAAGAGCGCCCCCAGCGGCTCCCCATACCAGTTCCGCTGCAATTCCCGCGCTCTTGCGGTGGCTTCCTGCTGTGCGGCGTCCATTGCGTCTCCCCATCGCTTCCCCAGAACCGCGGTTCGCTGTAGCGAACCACGCGGCAGCATCTTACGGAGAGTGGTCGGTCACCGGGACCCCCAATCTTTTTGCGAGATACCCGGGGCGACCCGGTACTCTGGTTCGCGGCGCCCACCGGAAACGAGGTACATCCGGCCGGACGCTCCTGTCCCGGGGCCTTAGCTCAGTTGGTAGAGCGCTGTCTTTGCATGGCAGATGTCAGGGGTTCGACTCCCCTAGGCTCCACAAAAACACCCCCTGAACTGCGGAAACGCAGTTCAGGGGGTGTTCTCGTGCGAGCGCGCGCCGTCCCGCATCCTGGCGGACCACCGCATCCGTCGTCACCACCCGCGCAAGGACCCCGACGGACAGCAGCCGGCTCAGCGCCACCCACCCGGCCGCACCACGCTCCCCGACCGACAGCGCCCCTCCGCTCGAGCAGACCGCTCGGACGCCGCCGGCAGCCCGGCCCGCCCCGCCGGCCGAGCGCGCGCACCCGGCTCGCCCTTCGCCCACGTGTGAGAGCCCGGCTCGCGCGCCTCCTTCACCAACTGCTTCACCGTGAGCCGGCAGATCAGCTCCTTCACCTTCGCACCCGTCCAACCACCGAGGTGAAGCCGCTTCGCCACGTCGTCCTTGCCCGCGGACTGGAAGACACCCGCACGACGCCCCAGACTGATGCGCTGCCCGGCGAACCCCAGGTCCACAGCAGCGGGCCGCACCCCCGCGATACGCCCCAGCACCGTGTCCGCCGCATGCGACCCGAGCGGACCCGCCGCCTGGCAGCTCATCCGGAACGGCACCCCCGAAGGCGCCGCCGAATCTCCCGCCGCGACGATCCGCTCGTCATCCACGCTCGTCAGCGTCTCGTCGGTCAGCAACCGACCCACCGCATCCGTGCTCAGCCCACTACGAGCAGCCAGATCCGGCACACCGAACCCAGCGGTCCAGATCGTCACGTCGCTCGACAGTTCCGGCCATCACCCAGCCGCACCCCGTGCTCGGTCACCTCGACGACCTTCGTCCCCGGCCCTTCGAGCACCGTCACGCCCAGACCCGCCAACCGCCGTGCTCTCCGCCATGGTTCTCCCCTCCGAGAAGTCAGGGATGCCACCCGAGCCACCCTCACGGCCCCCCGCCGACGCACCGCTTCGGTGACACTCATGGGACAAGCGACACCCACCGCGCGTGACACGAAGCGATATGACCCACGTCACGCCCACGGGCGGGCCCCGCCCGCATCCCCCGCCACCGGGCCCCGCCATCGGGCCCCACCCGGCCTCAAAACCCTTGCCGCGAAGGCTTTCCCGCTGACAGCCTGCAACCCGTGATCGACACGCCAGCGCCACTCGACGACTCACTCGACGACTCACTCGACGACTACACCAGCCACCGCCGCCTGCTCTTCGGCACCGCGTACCGGATGCTCGGCAGCGTCGCCGACGCCGAAGACGTCCTCCAGGACGCCTGGCTCAAGTGGTCCCAGACCGACCGCGACGCGGTCGCCAACCCCCGCGCCTACCTGGTCCGCACGGTCACCAACCTCTGCCTGAACCGCCTCACCTCGGCCCGCGCCACCCGCGAGTCCTACATCGGCGAATGGCTCCCCGAACCCTGGCTCACCACCCCCGACAGCAGCGAGCAGACCGAACGCGCCGACAGCGTCTCCATGGCCCTCATGGTGGTCCTGGAGAGCCTCAGCCCTGTCGAACGTGCCGTCTTCGTCCTCCGCGAGGTCTTCGGCTACTCACACGCCGAGATCGCCACCATCCTCGACCGCAGCGAAGCCGCCGTCCGCCAGACCGCGCACCGCGCCCGCGAACACGTCGAAGCCCGCCGCCCCCGCTACGACACCGACCAGGAACAACGCAGAGCCGTCACCGAACGCTTCCTCGCCGCCTGCACCGGCGGCGACCTCAACGCCGTCATGGAACTCCTCGCCCCCGACGTCACCGCCTGGGCCGACGGCGGCGGCAAGGTCACCGCGGCCCGCCGCCCCCTCCACGGCACGGACTCCGTCGCCCGCTGGCTCCTCGGCGTACTCGCCAAACCCGAACTCCAGGACGTCACCTGGGAACACGCCGTCGTCAACGGCGAACACAGCGTCCTCTACCGCAGGAACGGAGAACCCGTCGGAGCACTCACCTTCGACCTCAACGACGGACTCATGCAGAACCTGCGCCTTCAGGGCAACCCCGACAAACTCAGCGGCCTGTCCTGACCCCGGCCGGCTGACCGGCCGGCCGACCACACCGCCGCACCCCCTGTTTCACGTGAAACAGCCCCGAGGGGCGGGAAACCCCCGACAGGTCTCCCGCCCCACGGGACGGACTGAACGAGACGCCCTCAGATCACGGACGCTCGTCGCGGTTCGCGGCCTCTTCCTCGGCCTGCTTCGCCTCCACCTCGGGATCGAGCACCGTCCCGTCCACCGAGGTCAGCCGGCCCGACTCGGGAACCTCCGTCGCCGCCGGCGGCTCCACCAGCCAATCCGGATTCGCCTGCTTGTCCCACCACTTCCACGCGGCGAACGCGGCACCCGCCAGAGCGCCCACCACCAGCACCGTCTTCGCGAACCGGCCCGCCCGCCGACGCCGCTCGTGCTTGCGCGCCAGCCTCCGGATGTCATCCGCGGACACATGACCGCCCAGAGCGACCAGCGCCGCGGCACCACGCATGGCCGCCTCGTCCTTCACCGGACCGGCCGCCGCCACAGCCTGCTCCAACTTCGGCAACGAGTAGTCCGCCGCCTGCCGGGCAGCGATACGGGTACGGAGTGCGGCTTCATGGGCGGCTTGGTCGACCTTCGGCGGCACATGAGTCCGGGCCTGCTCCAAACGGGGCACGACATGAGCGTCGTACTGGACACGGGCCTGCTCAGCGGCCTGGGACACCATCGGCGCCAGCCGCGCACGTGCCTCGTGCGCGTAATGGGCGGCCGTGTCCTTGGCTGTGCCGGCGTAGGGCGCCACCACGTCCGCGGCGTGCCGCACGCTGTCCTTCGCCGAGCCGGCTGCGGCGCGCACGCTGTCTTTGCGGGTCACGGGGTCCTCCTCCTCGGTGGCGTTACGTTAATTCGACTTTCCACCCTTTTACGGATCATGCCTGTCCGTGAGCCAGAGGGCATGTGCGGACGGGCATCCGGGTCACACGGGCGAATAGGGGGCAACAGGAGCTTGTCGTCGACAATGCCACGGATCGCCGCCCCGCGCCCCCGGCCCGGGGCCACCCCGACCGGATTTCTGCAAGGATTCGGAACCTCACCACAGAACGACGGAAGGCACCCCGTGGCCGAGCAGCTCCACGCCACCCTCAAGACCAACCACGGCGACATCGAAGTCCGGCTCCTGCCGCACCACGCACCCAAAACAGTGCGCAACTTCGTGGAACTCGCCCAGGGCGAGCGTGAGTGGACCAACCCCGCCACCGGCGAGCGTTCCACCGACCCCCTCTACAACGGCACCATCTTCCACCGCGTCCTCAGCGGCTTCATGATCCAGGGCGGCGACCCCCTCGGCACCGGCATCGGCGGCCCCGGCTACGAATTCGAGGACGAGTTCCACCCCGACCTGCGCTTCGACCGCCCCTACCTGCTCGCCATGGCCAACGCCGGCCCCGGCACCAACGGCTCCCAGTTCTTCATCACCGTCGCCCCGGCCACCCACCTCAACCGCAAGCACACCATCTTCGGCGAGGTCACCGACCCCGCCGCCCAGAAGGTCGTCGACGCCATCGCCACCACCCCCATCAACCCGCGCACCGCCCGCCCGGTCAACGACGTGATCATCGAATCCATCACCGTCGAAACCCGCTGAACCCCCGGCACGGCGCAAGCGCCGCACCACGGTCCGAAGGGAACCAAACGCCCCGCTCATCCGTAAGACTGAACAGGGCGCAAGCAGGCCGGACGACGACTTGGGGGACCTCATGGACCAGGCGCCAGACAGCGCGCAGCAGGCCCAGGACCTGCCCGGCTGCTACCGGCACCCGGACCGCGCCACCGGCGTGCGCTGCACCCGCTGCGACCGGCCCATCTGCCCCGCATGCATGGTCAGCGCCTCCGTCGGCTTCCAGTGCCCCGAGTGCGTCCGCACCGGCTCCGGCACCGGCCACCGACCCGACGCCTCCCGCCCCCGCACCCTCGCCGGCGGCACCGTCGCGGCAGACCCCCACCTGGTCACCAAGATCCTCATCGGCATCAACGTCCTGGTGTTCATCGCCGTACAGGCCCGGCCCTCACTGCTCAACGACCTCTACCTCCTCGGCAGCTGGCAGTCCACCCCCTTCTCACCCGTCCAAGGCGTCGCCGCCGGCGAGTGGTACCGCCTGCTCACCTCGACCTTCACCCACGAGGCGATCTGGCACATCGCCTTCAACATGCTCAGCCTCTGGTGGCTCGGCGGCCCCCTCGAAGCAGCACTCGGCCGCGCCCGCTACCTCTGCCTGTACCTGGTCTCCGGACTCGCCGGCAGCACCCTCGCGTACCTGGCGGCATCCCCCAGCACCGCCACCCTGGGCGCCTCCGGCGCGGTCTTCGGCCTCTTCGGCGCCACCGCCGTCCTGATGCGCCGCCTGAAGTACGACATGCGGCCCATCATCGCCCTGCTGGCGATCAACCTGATCTTCACCTTCAGCCCCGGCTTCAACATCTCCTGGCAGGCCCACATCGGCGGCCTGGTCGCCGGCGTCGTCATCGGCTACGGCATGGTGCACGCGCCACGCGAGCGGAGGGCCCTCGTCCAGTACGGCACGGTCGCGCTGGTGCTGGCGGTGGTGGTCGGACTGACCCTGCTGAGGACGGCACAGCTCACCTGAGCTGTCGATATCCACAGGTGATCGACCATTGTCCACAGCCCGTGGCCGATCTTGTGCACACGGTGCGGGAACAGGTGTGCCCCCTGTCACCGACCTGTGTTTATGCAGGTCAGGCAGGGGGCGGACACGTTTTCGATTGCCGGTACTTCCGTCACACCGGCGTCAACGTCCGGCAGGTTATCCACAGATCGTCGTTTCTTTTCCCCATTACCCTGTGGATAGCTCTGTGGATAACTTGCCGGGCAGAGCTGGGGCCGCCCTGGTTGATCAGGACGGGAGCGCCGGCGAGGGGGCTACTTCCACTGGGTGGAGACGCCGAATCCCGCCGCGATGAAGCCGAAGCCGACCACGATGTTCCAGTTGCCCAGGGCGTCGATGGGCAGGGAGCCGTCGGTCACGTAGAACACGACGATCCAGGCGAGCCCGATCACGAACATGGCCAGCATCACGGGTGCGACCCAGGCGCGGCTGTTCAACTTGATGGCGGTCGCCTGCTTCGCCGGCGGCGGCGTGTAGTCGGCCTTCTTGCGGATACGTGACTTCGGCACGAGGGTCTCTCCTGTCGATGCGCTGCGTGGCCGCGCAGGGAACTGTGGCTGGCTCGGGGCAGCGTACAAGGGGACACTGAGCGCTCCCCCGGGCGTCCGTTAGCGTAGTGCTTCCGTGGCGCCTAAGGAGATAAGGGTACGTTGAGCAATTCTGCCGACTTCCCCCCGCAGGAATCCAGTCCTGTCCGCGGGCGACGTCTGAAGCCCGTGCGGTTGCTCACCGCTGCCGTCTTCGCCCTCGCGGGCCTGATCTTCTTCACCAGCTTCAACACCGCCAAGGGCACCAATATCCGGACGGACGACTCGCTGCTGAAGCTGTCGGACCTGATCCATGAGCGGAGCCTGAAGAACGGCGAGCTGGACGAGTCCAACGCGGCGCTGCGGGAGGACGTCGAGTCGCTGGCGGAGCGGGACGACGGCAGTACGCGGGCCGAGGACGAGAAGCTGGCGGGTCTGGAGAAGAGCGCGGGGACGCAGAAGCTGACCGGCGAGTCGATATCGGTGACGCTGAACGACGCGCCGCCGGACGCGACGGCGAAGCTGCCGGGGTATCCCGAGCCGCAGCCGGACTACCTGGTCATCCACCAGCAGGACCTCCAGGCCGTGGTGAACGCGTTGTGGCAGGGCGGGGCCAAGGGCATCAAGGTGATGGACCAGCGGCTGATCTCGACGAGTGCGGTGCGCTGTGTGGGCAACACGCTGATCCTTCAGGGCCGGGTCTACTCGCCGCCGTACAAGATCACGGCGGTGGGTGATCCGGAGAAGCTCCAGCAGGCGCTGGCGGACAGCCCGTCGATCCAGAACTACATGGTCTACGTGAATGTCTACGGGCTCGGCTGGAAAGTCACCGAGGACGGGACGGTGACTCTGCCGGGTTACTCGGGCACAGTGGATCTGCAGTACGCCCAGCCCGTGGAGTGAGACCGATCGGGAGCCGCCGGTGCGTGTGGTCGTCAGGACGCTGAGCGAGCTGTGCATCACCGTCGGCACCGTGATCGTGCTGTTCGTCGTCTACGTGCTCTTCTGGACGGGCGTGAAGGCCGATCACGTGATGGACGACCAGATCGACCAGCTGGAAGAGCAGTGGTCGCGGGGGAGCGTGCGGGCGACGCCGAGCGGGGCGCCGGGGCCCGGAGCGGGATCGGGAGCGGGGGCCGGGGCGACGAGTCCGCCGGAGCCGGCGGCGTACCGGGCGGGCAAGCCCTTCGCGATCATGTACATCCCGCGGCTTGGTTTCACGTGGAACAAGCCGGTGCTGGAGGGCACGTCGACGGGGACGTTGAAGAAGGGGCTCGGGCACTACGCGCGGACGGCGCGGCTGGGGCAGAAGGGCAACTTCTCGGTGGCGGGGCACCGGCGGACGTACGGCGATCCGTTCAAGGACTTCCCGAGGCTGCGCCGGGGGGACGCGGTGGTGCTGACGGACGGGACGACGTGGTTCACGTACCGGGTCGACAAGGGTCCTTATCGGACGGTGCCGTCGGACATTGAGGTGATCGACCCTGTGCCACGTAAGTCGGGGTATACGCGTGCGGGCCGCTATCTCACGCTGACCACGTGCGATCCGGAGTGGGGGCACAGTCACCGGCTGATCGTCTGGGCGCATCTGGACTCCACACAGCCTGTGGAGGCCGGGAAACCAGCGGCCCTGCGCCGTTAGTCTGGTGGGCGGTACGGCGTGAGTCTGGTGCCGTGGCGCTACGGAAGGGACGGCATGTACGGCTGGATCTGGCGGCATCTGCCGGGAAACGCGTGGGTGAAGGCCCTGCTTTCTCTCGTGTTGGTCGTGGCCGTGGTGTACGCGCTGTTCCAGTACGTGTTCCCGTGGGCCGAGCCGCTGCTTCCCTTCAACGATGTGACGGTGGACAACCAGTGAGCGCGCGCATTCTGGTCGTGGACAACTACGACAGCTTCGTCTTCAACCTGGTCCAGTACCTGTATCAGCTGGGTGCGGAGTGCGAGGTGCTGCGCAACGACGAGGTGTCCACGGCGCACGCGCAGGACGGTTTCGACGGGGTGCTGCTGTCGCCGGGGCCGGGGACGCCGGAGGAGGCGGGTGTCTGCGTGGAGATGGTGCGGCACTGCGCGGCCACCGGGGTACCGGTGTTCGGGGTGTGTCTGGGCATGCAGTCGATGCAGGTGGCGTACGGCGGTGTGGTGGACCGGGCGCCGGAGTTGCTGCACGGGAAGACGTCGCCGGTCGAGCACGAGGGCAAGGGTGTGTTCGCGGGGTTGCCGTCGCCCTTCACGGCGACGCGCTATCACTCGCTGGCGGCCGAGCCTGCGACGGTGCCGGCGGAGCTGGAGGTGACGGCGCGGACGCACGACGGGATCATCATGGGGCTGCGGCACCGTGAACTTCCGGTCGAGGGTGTGCAGTTCCATCCGGAGTCGGTGCTGACCGAGCACGGGCACCGGATGCTGGCGAACTGGCTGCGCGAGTGCGGCGACCAGGGTGCTGTGGCGCGGTCTGCGGGGCTTGCCCCGGTGGTGGGCAGGGCCACGGCGTGACCGCGCTGCGCCCCGAGCGCGAGTCCGGTGCCTCGTACGGGGAGCAGCCGTACGGGGACTCGGGTGCGCTCGGGGAGTGGTACGGGTCGGCGGCCGGTTCGAGGCCGGGACCGGGTGCTGGTCCGGCTGCGGGTGCTGGTTCGGGTGAGGCGTGGTTGCCGCCGGTTGACGAGGAGACGGTGGCGTTGCGGCTGCCGGATCCGCCGGGCGCGATATCGGCGTCTGGAGGCCGGGCGGGGGCGGCTGGGGCTGGGAGTCCGGTGGGCGGCCGTGCGGCCCGCAGGAAGGCTGCCAAGCGGCGTCGTGGGCGTCATGGGGGCGCAGCGGAGGAGCCTGGTCGGCCGGAGTCCGGGGAGCGGCCGCTTTCGCGGGTCGAGGCGCGGCGGCGGGCGAAGGCGCGCAAGCCGAGCGCGGGTGTGGTGGCGAGCCGGGCGATCGGCGAGGTGTTCATCACGACCGGTGTGCTGATGCTGCTGTTCGTGAGCTACCAGTTGTGGTGGACGAATGTGCGGGCGCATGCGCAGGCGGACCGGGAGAAGAGCAGCCTCCAGGACGACTGGGCGAGCGGCAAGGGGAATCCGGGGACGTTCGAGCCGGGGCAGGGTTTCGCGATTCTGCACATTCCGAAGCTGGACGTGGTGGTGCCGATCGCCGAGGGGATCAGCAGCAAGAAGGTGCTGGACCGGGGGATGGTCGGGCATTACGGCGAGGGCGAGTTGAAGACGGCGATGCCGGACGCGAAGTCGGGGAACTTCGGTCTGGCGGGGCATCGCAATACGCACGGGGAGCCGTTCCGGTACATCAACAGGCTGGAGCCGGGCGATCCGATCGTGGTGGAGACGCAGGACGAGTACTACGTCTACAAGATGGCGTCGGTGCTGCCGGTGACGCCGCCGAGCAATGTGAGTGTGCTGGATCCGGTGCCGAAGGACTCGGGGTTCACGGGACCGGGTCGGTACATCACGCTGACGACGTGCACTCCGGAGTTCACCAGCAAGTACCGGTTGATCGTCTGGGGCAAGATGGTCGAGGAACGGCCGCGCAGCAAGGGCAAGCCGGATGCGCTCGTGCAGTAAGGGCAGATGAACAGTGGCAGCCACCACCGAGCAGCAAGAGCTCACCGATTCTCCTGTGGTGCCGCGGCGCCGGGGTCCCGGCCGGGTCGCGGCGGCGATCAGTGTCTTCGGTGAACTGCTCATCACGTCGGGGCTCGTGCTGGGCCTGTTCGTCGTCTACTCGTTGTGGTGGACGAACGTGGTCGCGGACCGGGCGGCGGACCGGCAGGGGGACAAGGTCCGGGACGGGTGGGCGCAGGAGGACAGCGGTGGTGGTCCGGTGGCGTACGACTCGAAGAACGGGGTCGGGTTCCTGCATGTTCCGGACATGAGCAAGGGCGAGATCCTGGTGGAGAAGGGCACGTCGTCGAAGATCCTCAATGACGGTGTGGCCGGCTACTACACGGATCCGGTGAAGTCGGCGCTGCCGACCTCGGGAAAGAAGGGGAACTTCTCGCTGGCGGCTCATCGGGACGGTCACGGTGCGAAGTTCCACAACATCGACAAGCTGGAGAAGGGCGACCCGATCGTCTTCGAGACGAAGGACAAGTGGTACGTGTACCGGGTGTACGCGACGCTTCCGGAGACCTCGAAGTACAACGTGCAGGTGCTGGGCGCGGTGCCGAAGGAGTCGGGGAAGTCGAAGGCGGGGCACTACATCACGCTGACGACGTGCACGCCGGTGTACACGAGCCGGTACCGGTATGTGGTGTGGGGTGAGCTGGAGCGGGTGGAGAAGGTGGACGAGCAGCGGACTCCGCCGAAGGAACTGGCCGGTTAGCGCCGGCATCACGGAGGCCCGAAGCCGCAACGTCTCTTGCGGCTTCGGGCCTCCGTGCTTTGGGCGCGGCTACGTCAGGTCGGCGATGTGCTGTTCGAACTCGCGTCCGTTCATGGCGTCCATGGCGGCCATGACTCCGGCGCGGAGGGCGATCATCTCCCGGCGGTGTTCGCCCGAGGTCTCGATCAGGGCGTTGAACAGCGGAAGAGTCCCGGGACCGTGAGGTTCCGGGACTCTTCGTCGGGGTGCGGTGGGTCAGTTCTCCGTGCGGTGGGCCACGCCGTTGACGCCGCCGAAGATTCCGCCGTCGTCGTTTCCGCCGTTGCCTCCGCCGTTGCCGGCGAGGGCCACGAGGTTGACCGTCTGGCCCTTGTTGACCGTGCTGCCGGGGGCGGGGTCGGAGTTGAAGACGGTGGCGTTGTCGTCCTGGGAGCCGGTGATGGTGCCGACGACCAGGCCCGCCTGCGTGAGCGCGTTCTTGGCGTCCTTGAGCTTCTGGCCCTGGATCTGGGGGACCTGGACCTGCTCGTTGGCCTGCTTGCCGACCTGGATGTTGACCTTGGAGCCGGGGTCGGCCTCCTGGCCCGCGGACGGGGTGGTCTGGATGACCTTGCCGACCTGGTTGGCGTCCTGGGTGTCGACCTCGCTGCACTCGCCGACGAGGCCGTTCTCCGTCATGCGGGCCTTGGCCTCGTCGCAGGTGGAGCCGAGGACGTCGGGCACCGTGGACTTCTCCTCCGCCTTGGCGACGGTGAGGGTGATCGTGGAGCCCTTCTCGACCTCCTCGCCGAGTTCGGGGTCCTGGGCCGTGACCGTGCCCTCGGGCTCCGAGGACACCTCCACGACCTTCTTGACCTCGAACTCGTACTTGTCGCCCTCCAGGGTGGACTTGGCGTCGTCGAAGTCGTCGCCGAGGACACTGGGCACCGCGACCTTGGGCGCGCCCGTCGAGACCACGACGTTGATCGTGGAGTTCTTCTCGACGTCGGTGTTGGCCGCGGGGTCCTGCGAGCAGATCTTGCCCTTGGGCTGGTCCTCGCAGGGCTTCTCGGTGCTGGCCAGTTTCACCTCGGCGTTGTCGGCGAGTCTCTCCGCCTCCTTGAGGGTGAGGCCCTCCAGGGACGGGGCGGTGGTGGTGGTGTTGGCCACTCCGTCCCCGTCGAAGATCCACTTGCCGATGAGGATGGCGCCGACCAGGACGAGGACCGCTGCGACGGCCAGCAGGATCGTCGAGGTGTTCGACTTCTTCTGGCGGCGGCGGTCCGGGCGGTCGTCGTAGCCGAATCCGCCGTCGTCGGGGTTCATCGGCGGCAGCATCGAGGTGGCGCCGGCGTCCGCCGAGCGCAGGGCGGTGGTCGGCTGGTCGTTGCCGTAGCCGCCGTAGCCGACCGAGCCCATGGCCGCCGTGGCCGCGACGGGCTGGCCGTCGAGGCAGGCCTCGATGTCGACGCGCATCTCGTCGGCGGACTGGTAGCGGTAGTTGGGGTCCTTGACCAGTGCCTTCAGGACGATGGCGTCCATCTCGGGCGTGATCTCGGGGTCGAAGACCGAGGGGGGCTGGGCCTCCTCGCGGACGTGCTGGTACGCGACGGCCACCGGGGAGTCGCCGACGAACGGCGGCCGTACCGTCAGCAGTTCGTAGAGCAGACAGCCGGTGGAGTACAGGTCGGACCGCGCGTCGACCTGCTCGCCCTTGGCCTGCTCCGGGGAGAGGTACTGGGCGGTGCCGATGACGGCGGAGGTCTGCGTCATCGTCATCCCGGAGTCGCCCATGGCGCGGGCGATGCCGAAATCCATGACCTTGACCTGGCCGTTGCGCGTCAGCATGACGTTGGCCGGCTTGATGTCGCGGTGGACGATGCCGTTGCGGTGCGAGTACTCCAGGGCCTGGAGGATCCCGATGGTCATCTCCATGGAGCGTTCCGGCAGCAGCTTGCGGCCGCTGTGCAGAAGCTCACGCAGGGTGGAGCCGTCCACGTACTCCATCACGATGTACGGGATCGACACATCACCGATGTAGTCCTCGCCCGTGTCGTAGACCGCGACGATCGCGGGGTGGTTGAGCGAGGCGGCCGACTGGGCCTCCCGGCGGAAGCGGGCCTGGAAGGACGGGTCGCGCGCGAGGTCCGCGCGCAGCGTCTTCACCGCCACGGTGCGGCCGAGGCGCTGGTCATGCGCGAGGTAGACCTCCGCCATGCCACCACGGCCGAGCACCTGGCCCAGCTCGTACCGGCCGCCGAGGCGACGCGGCTCTTCCATAAGCTACCTACCAGCCCTCTCCGTCGGTCCCGATCCGTACGTTCGTATGGTTCGGAGGCTGCCGTCCGGGCCTACCGTACCCGGCTCGCTCTGTGTGACCTGGCCAAGCCCGTCACCCGATACAGGACCGGTATCGCAACGTGCACCGATGTGAAGGGGACGTGATCGGGGTCACTTGTTGCTGTCGATGACTGCCTTCATCACGTCCCTCGCGATCGGGGCCGCGAGGCCGCCACCGCTGATGTCGTCGCGGTTGGCCGAGCCGTCCTCGACGACCACGGCCACGGCCACGGGCGAGCTGCCGTCGGACAGCTTGGCGTAGGAGATGAACCAGGCGTACGGCTTCTCGCTGTTGTTCAGGCCGTGCTGGGCGGTACCGGTCTTGCCGCCGACCGTGACGCCGTCGATCTTCGCGTTGCCGCCGGTGCCCTGGGGGTCGTTGACGACGGTCTCCATCATGTCCTGGAGCTTCTGGGCGGTCTCGGAGGAGACGGCCTGGGACAGCTCCTGCGGGTCGGTCGTCTCGATGGTGTCGAGGTTCGCGGCCTTCAGCTGGTCGACCATGTACGGCTTCATCAGCTTGCCGTCGTTGGCCACCGCCGAGGCGACCATGGCCATCTGTAGCGGGGTGGCCCGGTTGGATGCCTGGCCGATGCCGTCCATGGCGTTCTGCGGCGCGTTGTCCTCGGGGTAGACGCTCTCTGCGGCGCGGACCGGGGTGTCCAGCTCGGGGTTGTTGTAGCCGAACTTCTCCGCCTGCTCGATCATCTTCTCGTTGCCGACGTTGTCGGCCATCTTCGCGAAGACGGTGTTGCAGGACACCATGAGTGCGTACTTCAGGCTGGCGTTCTTACACACGCCGTGCTCGTTGGTGAGCTTGGTCTGGACGCCCGGCAGCGTGTACGGGTCGGGGGTGTCGGTCTTGTCGTCGATGCCGGAGACCTCGCCGTTCTCCAGCGCGGCGGCGGCGGTGACCACCTTGAAGGTGGAGCCCGGCGGGTAGGTCTCGCGCAGCGCCCGGTTCAGCATCGGGTCGTCGGGGTTGTTCGCCTTCTGGACGGCCTTCCATGCCTCGGCGTCCTTGTCGGAGGTCCCGGCGAACTTGGAGGGGTCGTAGGACGGCGTGGAGACCAGCGCGAGGATCTTGCCCGTGGCCGGGTCGATCGCGGCGACGGCGCCCTTCTTGTCACCGAGGGCCTCGTATGCGGCCTTCTGAGCGGCGGCGTTGAGGGTGGTGACGACGCTGCCGCCCTCCTTCGGCTTGCCCGTGATCATGTCGAGGGTGTTGCGGAAGAACAGCCGGTCGTCGTTGCCGGTGAGGATGCCGTCCTCCAGCTTCTCCAGCTGGTTGGCGCCGAAGGCCTGCGAGGAGTAGCCGGTGACGGGCGCCCACATGGCGCCGTTCGTCCAGGTTCGCTTGTACTTGTAGTCGCCGCTCTTGGCTTCCTTCGAGCCAGTGATGGCCTTGCCGTCGACGATGATGTTGCCGCGCGGGGTGGCGTACCGCTCGATGTTGACCCGGCGGTTCTCGGTGTCGGAGGCGAGCTCGTCGGCCTTGACGTACTGCAGGTAGTTGTCGCGCAGCAGCAGCGTGAGGATCAGCAGTCCGCAGAAGAGCGCGATCCGGCGCAGGGGCTTGTTCATGACGGGCGGACCACCTGGGTCATCTCGGCGTCGGGGTTGGGTGCGGGGGCTGGGGCGGGCCTGCGCGCGGTGTCGCTGATTCTGATCAGAATGCCGATGAGGGCCCAGTTGGCGATGACGGAGGAGCCGCCGGAGGCCAGGAAGGGCATCGTCATACCGGTCAGCGGGATGAGGCCCATGACACCGCCCGCGACGACGAAGACCTGGAGTGCGAAGGCGCCGGACAGGCCGATGGCGAGCAGCTTGCCGAAGGGGTCACGGGCGGCGAGAGAGGTGCGCACGCCGCGCTCCACGATCAGGGCGTAGATCACGAGGATGGCCATGACGCCGGCCAGGCCGAGTTCCTCGCCGAACGTGGCGAGGATGAAGTCGGAGTTGGCGGCGAAGCGGATCAGCTCGGAGTGGCCCTGGCCCCAGCCGGTGCCCATGGTGCCGCCCGAGCCGAACGCCCAGAGGGCCTGCATGGCCTGCTCGGAGTGGCCGGCCACGCCCTGGCGGGAGAGCGTGTACTCGCGCATCGGGTCGAGCCAGGCGTCCACGCGCTGTTGGATGTGCGGTTCGAAGCTCGCCACGCCGACGGCGCCCACTGCGGACATCAGCAGACCGAAGACGATCCAGCTGGTTCGCTCGGTGGCGACGTACAGCATGATCACGAACATGCCGAAGAAGAGCAGCGAGGTACCGAGGTCGGTCTCGAAGACCAGGATGAGGATGGAGATCATCCAGACGACGATGATCGGGCCGAGATCGCGGCCGCGCGGCAGGTACAGGCCCATGACGCGGCGGCTTGCGAGGGCGAGCGCGTCCCGCTTGACCATCAGATAGCCGGCGAAGAACACCGCAAGGACGATCTTGGCGAACTCGCCGGGCTGGATGGAGAAGCCGGCGACGGAGATCCAGATCTTGGCACCGTAGAGATTCTTGCCGAGGCCCGGCACCAGCGGGAGCAGCAGCAGGACGAGCGCGCCGACCATGGAGATGTACGTGTAGCGCTGAAGGACGCGGTGGTCCTTCAGGAAGATCAGTACTGCCACGAAGAGCGCGATGCCCAGCGCCGTGTACATCAGCTGCCGTGGCGCGGCGCTGCCCGCCTGTCCGATGGACTGGAGCAGCGGTGACTGGTCGAGCCGCCAGATGGCGACCAGGCCGAGTCCGTTCAGGAGCGTCGCGAGCGGCAGCAGCAGGGGGTCCGCGTACGGGGCGAACTTCCGTACGACGAGGTGCCCGATGCCTGCGAGCAGACCGAGGCCCAGGCCGTAGCTCAGCAGACCGGCGGGCACTTCCTCGTCGAGCGCCAGACCGACGTTGGCGTAGGCGAAGACGGGGATGACGACGGCGAACACCAGCAGTGCGAGCTCGGTGTTGCGTCGGCTCGGTGCGCCGATGGAGCCGATCGTGGACGTGTGGTGCGTCGGCGTGTTGGAAGTACTGCTCATCGTGTGACGGGGCCTCTCACGGCTTGCCTACTGCGTACCGCACTTCGATACGACCTTCTGCTCTTCCTCCGAGAGTGTGGGGCCGGCGCTGGGAGTGGGTGCGGTCGTGGTGGACGGGGACGGGGAGGTCGACGGGGAGCCCGAGGGCTTCTCCGACGCGTTCGGTGTCGGTGACGCCTTGGACGTGAGAGCGGTACGGGTGGTTCCCGTGACGCCTCCGGCCTCGCCCTCGCCGGTCTTGGAGTTCTGCTCGCTCTCGGCCTGCTGCCGTTCCGACTGCTTCTTGCACGCGGAGGCCTGGAGGGCGAGTTCGTCGATCTTCTCCTGGGCGGACTTCAGTCCGCCTTCGGCGATCGTCGCCTCGACCAGCTCCTGCTGGTACGGCGGTAGGTACTTGAGTTCGATCTCGGGGTGGTCCTTCTCCACGTCCGAGAGCGAGACCCAGGCGAGGTCCTGGCTGATGCCGCGGTACAGGGCTACGTGTTCGCCGTTGGCGCCGACGTAGTACTGGGTCTGCGTCCAGCGCCAGCCGCCGTAGAGTCCGCCGCCGATGACGGCGAGCGCGAGCACGGAGTAGAAGGATCTCTTCAGCCACTTGCGGCCCTTGCGGGGCTTGACGAAGTCGTCGTCGCCGTAGCTGCCGAAGCCGGCGGTGTCGATGTAGCCGGTGACGTCGCCGGAGCCGGGCGGGCCGAACTCGCCGCCGCCGCCCTGTCCGGGGACCTGGCGGCCGAGCCCGGAGGCCCGTCCGGCGGGGGTCTGCATGATGCCGTTGTCGTGGAGCTGGTGCTGGTTCTCGGCGACGGCGCCGACGACGACGGGCTGGTCGGAGATCTGCCCGGCGAGGGTGTCGCCGGTGTCCAGGTCGAGGACGTCCGCGACGATCACGGTGATGTTGTCGGGGCCGCCGCCGCGCAGCGCGAGCTGGATCAGCTCCTGCACGGTCTCCTGGGGGCCCTGGTAGCTGGCGAGGGTGTCCTCCAGGGTCTGGTGGGACACGACGCCGGAGAGGCCGTCGGAGCAGATCAAGTAGCGGTCGCCGGCGCGGACTTCGCGGATGGAGAGGTCGGGTTCGACGTGGTCGCCGCTCCCCAGGGCCCGCATCAGCAGGGAGCGCTGCGGGTGGGTGGTGGCCTCTTCCTCGGTGATCCGGCCCTCGTCGACCAGGCGCTGCACCCAGGTGTGGTCCTGGGTGATCTGGGTGAGGACGCCGTCGCGCAGCAGGTAGGCGCGGGAGTCGCCGACGTGGACGAGGCCGAGGCGCTGGCCGGTCCAGAGCAGGGCGGTGAGCGTGGTGCCCATGCCCTCCAGCTGGGGGTCCTCCTCGACCATGGAGCGCAACTGGTCGTTGGCGCGCTGCACGGCGGTGCCGAGCGAGGTGAGGATGTCGGATCCGGGGACGTCGTCGTCGAGGGCGACGATCGTGGAGATGGCCTCGGAGGAGGCGACCTCGCCGGCGGCGGCGCCGCCCATGCCGTCGGCGATGGCGAGAAGGCGGGGTCCGGCGTATCCGGAGTCCTCGTTGCCCTCTCGGATCATGCCCTTGTGCGATCCGGCGGCGAAGCGCAGTGACAGACTCATGCGCACCTCGCCCGTCGGCTCCGGGTACATCCGCACGGTGCCCACCCTCCGGTCGGGAGCGCGCCGGGGCCCGTCGTGGGGGCCTCCTCGGCGTGCTCGCTCCGCTCGCGCCTAATCATGATGTAGCACTACTTCCGCAGCTCGATGACGGTCTTGCCGATGCGGATCGGCGCGCCCAGCGGAATCGGTGTGGGGGTCGTCAGCCGCGTTCGGTCGAGGTACGTGCCGTTGGTGGATCCGAGGTCCTCGACGATCCACTGGCCGTCGCGGTCCGGGTAGATCCTGGCATGACGGCTGGAGGCGTAGTCGTCGTCCAGCACGATCGTGCTGTCGTGCGCCCGGCCCAGGGTGATGGTCTGGCCCTGGAGCGCGACCGTGGTGCCGGTGAGGGTGCCTTCGGAGACCACGAGCTTGCTGGGGGCGTTGCGGCGCTGCCGGCCGCCCCCGCCGGCCTGCTGGCGCTGTTGCGGCGGCGCGGCCTGCCGGGCCGCCTGCTGCGGCCGGTTCGCTTCCCGGCGCGATCCGCGCTGTGTGACGCGCGTTCCGAACAGGTCGCTGCGGATGACCTGCACGGCCACGATCACGAACAGCCACAGGACGGCCAGGAAACCCAGCCGCATGACCGTGAGGGTCAGCTCTGACATTGCCCCCGCTTCACCCTTCGGCTTGCCTATAGATAACGGTGGTGTTGCCCACGACGATCCGCGAGCCGTCGCGGAGCGTAGCGCGGGTGGTGTGCTGCCCGTCCACCACGATGCCGTTGGTGGACCCGAGATCCTGGATCGTCGAGGGCGTTCCGGTCCGGATCTCACAGTGCCGGCGGGAGACGCCGGGGTCGTCGATCCGCACGTCGGCCTCGGTGCTGCGGCCCAGCACGAGTGTCGCGCGGGAGATCTGATGGCGGGTGCCGTTGATCTCGATCCAGTAGCGGGTGCGGTTGCCGGCCGCGGGTGCCGTGGGCCGCTGGTTGCCGGCGGGCTGCGGGTAGCCGTAGCCGCCGGGGCGGGCGCCGCCGGGGGGCGGTGCGCTCGGCATGGGCGGGGGTCCCGCGGGTGCGGCCGGTGCGGCGGCGGGCGGGAAGCCGTGGCCGCCGGGCCGGCCCGCGGGGGCCGCGGACTGCTGATCGGTGGAGCCGGCCAGGGTGCGGCTGCGGACGCGGTACAGGCCGGTGTCGAGGTCGTCGGCCTTCTCCAGGTGGACCTTGATGGGTCCCATGAAGCTGTAGCGCTGCTGCTTGGCGTAGTCGCGGACCATGCCGGCGAGCTCGTCGCCGAGCTGTCCGGAGTAGGGGCTCAGGCGCTCGAAGTCGGGTGCGCTGAGTTCCACGATGAAGTCGTTGGGGACGACCGTGCGGTCGCGGTTCCAGATGGTGGCGTTGTTGTCGCACTCGCGCTGGAGCGCGCCGGCGATCTCCACGGGCTGGACCTCGGACTTGAACACCTTGGCGAACGTGCCGTTGACCAGACCTTCGAGACGCTGCTCGAACTTCTTCAGGACTCCCATGGGGCACCTCCTCCGTAGCTGTCTGCGTCCTGCGTCCCGCGTCGCGGGTGTTGCCTTGCCTGGTACTGCTTACTGATCGTATCCACGCGCCGGTGAATCGGCTGGTTCCCCCTGTCGGCACGGGCCGACCGGTGTCGACGCCTGACGAAGTTCCCTGTGGAGCGCGTCCTCGAACCCTTCTCGGACGCGGTCCTGCCAAGGATCGTAGAGGCGGCCGCAGACCAGTGTCCCGCACCTGACTGTGGACCTGGACCGGCTCCGGGGCCCGGGGGCCGGACCGGTACGAGGTTGATACGTGAACAAGCACACCTTGATACGTGGGTACCGGGCACCGGTGGCACCGGTTCTGGGGGGCGGCTGCCCCGGAAGAAGGGATGTGAACCCACCCTGGACCCCGTGCTAATGTTCTGCATGTCGGAAGGCGCCGCGCCGAAAGGAACGGAGCCCGAGGACACACCCAATGCGCGGGTGGCGGAATAGGCAGACGCGCTGGATTCAGGTTCCAGTGCCCGCAAGGGCGTGGGGGTTCAACTCCCCCCTCGCGCACAACTCGGAACGGCCGGCATCGATCACGATGCCGGCCGTTCCGCTGTGTCCCGGGGTCCTCCGGAGGGCTTCCGGAGGACCCCGGACCGGTCCTCGTGATGTGATTTTCCCGGTGGTGTGACGTCCGTCTCACCGGGGGTGGGGCGGGTCAGGACGCGTGCTTCATCACCAGGCTGACGTTGTGGCCGCCGAAGCCGAAGGAGTTGGCGAGCGCCGCGTCCCAGGTGCCGGTGCGGTTCTCGCCGCGGACCACGTCGAGGCGGACCTCGGGGTCCTGCTCGTCGAGGTTGCGGACGGCCGGGACGATCCCGTGGTGCAGGGAGAGCAGGGTCGACAGGGCGCCGAACGCGCCCGAGGCGCCGAGCATGTGACCGGTCATGGACTTGGTGGCGGTGACCGCGGCACCCTCGCCGACGATCTTCGCCAGCGCCTCCGCCTCCGCCAGGTCGCCGCTCGGGGTGGAGGTGGCGTGCGCGTGGACGTGCCCGATGTCGCGGGCCTCGACGCCCGCGTCGGCCAGCGCGGTGCGCATCGCCTGCACCTGGCCCTCCGCGTCGGAGGCGGTGATGTGGTGGGCGCTGGAGTGCACGGCGGCGCCGGCGAGGGCGCCGTAGACGCGGGCGCCGCGGGCGCGGGCGAACCCGGCGCGTTCCAGGACGACGAGGGCGGCGCCCTCGGCGATCACGAACCCGGAGCGGGCCGCGTCGAAGGGGCGGGACACCGCGGCCGGGTCGCCGTCCCGCACGGACAGGGCCTTCATCTGCCCGAACGCGGCGACCATGAACGGGAACACGGTGGCCTCGGTGCCGCCGGCGACCACCACGTCCGCGCGGCCCGCCCGGATCAGGTCCAGGCCCAGGGCGATCGACTCCGCGCCGGAGGCGCAGGCGCTCACGGGGGCGCGGGCGCCGGCCCGGGCGCCCAGCTCCATGGAGACCCAGGCGGCGGGGCCGTTGGGCATGAGCATGGGCACCGCGTACGGGGACAGGCGCCGCATGCCGGAGCTGTTGTAGAGGTCGTACTGGCCGAGGGAGGTCAGGACGCCGCCGATGCCGGTGCCGACGGCCACGGCCAGCCGCTCCGGCTCCACCTGCGGGCTGCCCGCGTCCTGCCACGCCTCGCGGGCGGCGAGGACGGCCAGCTGCTCGCCGCGGTCCAGCTTGCGGGCCTTGACGCGGCCGATCTCCTCGGCCGGATCGGCGTCGACGGTGCCGCCGATGCGCACCGGCAGCTCGGCCGGCCAGTCGGCGCCCAGGTCGCGGATGCCGGAACGGCCGGCCAGCAGGGCTTCCCAGGAGGCGTCGGCGCTCGCGCCCAGTGGCGTCAGCGCACCGACACCCGTCACCAGTACGTCGTCAGTGTGCGGGGCCATCTCAACTCTCCTCGGGTGCGGGTGCGGGTGCGGGTGCGGGTGCGGGTGCGGGTGCGGATTTGGATGCGGATTCGGATCGGGCGGGGCCGGTGGTGGCCGCGTCGGGTCCCCGGTCCCTCCACCCTGGCGGGGGAGTGCTCCGGGTGGGCCCGTGGGTCGCGAACGGGCCAGGGATCCTGCGTGAACGCGGCATCGGATCGGGCAGGTCAAGTCGGCGTTCCGGGGCCCTCGCCGGTGTGCGCGGATCTGCCACAGTGCGTGCGCGGCCCGGCGATCGAGTCACCGTCCGGTCGCCTAGCGTGAGCAACGGTGCGGCGGTGCCCCGTCGGGCCGGGGACGGTCCGGTGCGCGGTCGGGTGTACCGGTGCCGGTCGTCACCTCGTGGGGAACAGCTCGCCGTCCGTGCGGCGGGCGAGGAGCGACCGGTACCAGGCGGCACCGGCGGCGAAGTCGCGGGCGAAGTCGTTCGCGGGGGCCGTGTCGAGCAACTGCCACAGACGGGAGCTGTCGTACCAGTGGTCGACCGCCAGCAACGACAGATGCCTGCGGACCTGCGGGTCCCGGTCGGCGCCGGTCAGGGCGGCGGCCTGTTCGTAGGTCACCCCGTCCCGGGGCGGGGCGAGCCGCAGCGCGCGGCAGACCTCCTCGATCAGGTGCCGCGCGGTGACCGGCTCGGGCCGGGAGGCGTGCAGGACCGCGCCGCGCGGCAGTTCGGGCCGTACGGCCAGCGCGGCGACGACCCGGGCCAGTTCGTGCACACCGATCACGGACGTGCGGGCGCGTCCGTCGTCGATCCAGTGGGGGAAGGCGGTGAGGAGGTCCACCAGGGCCGGGACGACCCAGATGTCTCCGGGGCCGTACACCAGGTGCGGGCGCAGGACCAGGCCGCCGGCGGCGAGGACGCGCCGCTCCCCGGCGAGCCTGCTGACGCTCGTCGGCGAGGCGGGGCCGAGTTCGGGTTCGCCTTCCCTGGCCCCGGTCGCCGGCCGGTCCCGGTACACGGCCGTCGTGCCCAGCTGGACGATCCGTTCGACGCCCGCGCGGGCGGCCTCGGCCAGCAGGGCCCCGGTGCCGGTGTCGTTGACGGCCGCGCAGTCCTCGGGGCCGGCGCCGATCAGCGAGGCCAGGTGCAGGACGGTGTCGACGCCGTCGCACACCCCGCGCAGTGAGCGCGGGTCGGTGAGGGAGCCGCGGTGGACCTCCACCCGGTGCGGGTCGTGGGCGGCGGGGGCGCGGTGGTGGACCAGGAGGCGGATGCGCGGTGCGTCGGCGGGATCGGTGCCGGTGGTGAGCAGTTCGGTGACGTGGGAGCCCACGAAGCCGGTCCCGCCGGTGATGAGTATCCGTCGTGTCGGTGCCATGTGGGTTTCTTTCCGATCGGGTCTCGGGAAAAGGGGTCGGGGCGGGCAGTGCGGCACGGGAGAGTATTCGAGCCGGATAAGAGTGGGGCGCGAATCGTGGACTCGGTCCAGGGGGAATGTGAGGCCATGCGGTACGGCGGACTTCTGCACGGAAAGCATGCGTTCATCACCGGTGCCAGCAGTGGAATCGGAGCTGCCGCGGCCCGGGTCTTCTGCCGGGAGGGGGCGTCGGTCACACTGGCCGCCCGCCGCGAGGAACGGCTTTCGGCGCTCGTCGACGAACTGCGCGAGGAGGGATTCCGGGCCCAGTACGTGGTGGTCGACGTTTCGGTGAGCGAGCAGGTCAGAGAGGGTGTCGCTCGGGCGGTGGAGCGGTTCGGGAGACTCGACGCGGCGTTCAACAACGCCGGCGTCGGGGCCGAGGGGACACCCCTGCATCTGATGAGCGACGAGGTCTACGACACCGTGATGGAGGTCAATGTCCGCGGAATGTGGAACTGCCTCAGGTATGAGATCACGGCCATGCTCGAAGGAGGTGGATCCATTGTGAACACCAGCAGTACGGCGGGAATGGTGGCGACTCCGGTAGCCGCCCCCTATATCGCCGCCAAGCATGCCGTCGTCGGATTGACCAAAGCGGCGGCCGCGGAATACGCGGCGCGTGGAATCCGGGTCAATGTGATTCTTCCCGGGGCGACCCGCAGTGAGATGACCGAGGCGTGGATGGCGGCCGTCCCCGGAGTGGAGGAGGAACTGGTGCGGGCGGCTCTGGTGCCGAGGATCGCCGGGCCGGAGGAGATCGCCGAGGCGGCGGCCTGGCTGTGCAGTGACCGCGCCTCGTTCGTCGTCGGCGCGACGGTGCCGGTGGACGGCGGGTGGACGGTGCGGTGAGCGGAGGGAGAGCGGACGGCGGGGCCGGCGGGGACGGAGGAGTGGGGGACGGCGGGGATGGCTGAGTGGGGGACGGCGGGTGCGGTGCTCGGGCCGGATCGGAGGTGCCGCGGTGGCAGGTCGTGCCGTGCGGGCTCCGTCGGTGCGGGTCATGGGACGGGCTCCTGGACGGGGACGGAACGAGAAGCGGTGCCCGGTGAGGGCGGGATCCCGCCCGCCCGGTCCGCCGCGCAGGGCACGGCGGACCCGGGACGGGGCCGGGGATCGGGTGCGGGTTCGGGTCGGACGGCCGGGTTCGGCGGCCGTGGGGTCCTGAAGTGGGTCCTGAGGTGGGTGTTTTGAGGCGAATGTTCTGAAGTGGGTGTCCTGAGGTGGGTTCGGTCGCGGGGCCGGTGTCTGCGGCCCGGGGCGGGACGGCGGTGAGAAGGGTGGGTGAGGGTGGATGGACGGCTGCCGGCGAGGTCACGCCGAGGAGGATCCGGCGCGCGAGGGCCACGTGCCGCGGGACCGGTGCCGGGGCACGGACGTGCGGCTCGGGCGGCGCGAACGCCCGGGTGCGGGTGGCGGATCGTCCCGGGGGCGATGTCCGGGGGCGGGCCGTGCGGCCGCGGCCGGTCCGGCGCGATGCGGGAGCAGGCTGTGCGCCTACTAGGTCGCGGTGCCGCGGGGTGCCGGGCGTCGTTGCCGGGGCGGTGCGGCGGATGACCGGGGGCCCGGACGGACCCGGTGGAGCGGATGGCGGATCGGGTGGTGGAGCAGGTGGTGGTGCGGCCCTGCGGCCGATGGGTGCGGGGAGCCGCGCGGCCGGCCACGGTGGAGCCGTGGTCCCGGGGCGGTCCGGCACCGTGCGGCCGGCGGGGCGTTCAGCGAGGCCCTGCCGCCCGGCCGCCCTCGCGGAAGATGATCTCGAAGACCTGCTCGCCGCCCTGGTGCCCGGTGACGGACAGGACGTATCCGTGGCCGGCCTCGTCCTTGAGGTCGGTGCGCACGGTGCAGGGTGTGTCGAACTCGACGTAGCGGGAGCAGGAGACCTCGCAGGACGAGGGCCGGAAGGGGCGTGCTCCGAAGAGGGTGTGCGCGGCCTGCTGGGCGGCGTCGAGGAGGACCATGGCGGGCAGGTGGTCGTTGGGGTGGTCGAACATCAACTCGTTCGACACGTCCGCCCGCAGCAGCCACTCCCCGGTGCGGTCACCCGGGGCCAGGACCACGTCGTGGGCGTGGGTCCGGCCGACGGAGTGCGGTGGCACGGGAGCGGGCAGGGGTGCGGCGAGCGCGCGCGGCCAGGCGGTCTCGGTGCGGCCGTGGCGCAGTCGGCGGTAGACCTCGGGGGTCATCACCGAGCAGTCGCCGCCGCCGGTGCCTATGATCTCGCCGTTCACGCGCAGGACCACCCGGGCCTGGAGCGAGGCGGGGACGCCGCGGCGCTGCCTGAGCTGGTGGACGGAGACGTCCAGGTCGAGCCGGGCGGGCGCGTCGGGGGCGAGCAGTCGGCCCGGGTCGACGCGGTGATGGGCGCCGGAGACCAGGAACTTGTGGCCGAGCGGTACGCCGAGCCCGTCGTGGGCGACCAGGATCACGGCCTGGCGGACGCTCTCGATGACCAGTGAGGGCAGGAAGTTGCCCGCGGTGTCGGTGAAACGGCGGTGGCCGGCGGGCCACTCGGTGGAGACGGTGTAGTGGGTGTCGTCGAGCTTGGTGATGCCGGTGGGCAGTACGTCCCTTCGTTTCGCGCGGTGTACGAGCCTGGTGTCGATCGTCGCCGCGGGTGGCGGGCCGACCGGCCTGGCCGGTGCCGCCGGTGTGACCGGCCTGACCGGAAACAGCGGCCTGCTCTTCCCCCCGTGGCGGTGTCGGCCCCTGTGAATACCAATGTTGGTGGTCATTGCTCTTCCTTCTGGAACGAGAAGGTGCATGACGGGTGACTGGTTCCAACCCCGCCGGTAAGATACGCGCATGCGGGTATGTTTTTCAATGAGAGCGGGTCGTTCCGCATACGAACCCGCTCCTGCTCATCATCAACAACGACGAACGAAGGGGGCCCGGTGGCACAGCAGGATCGAGCCATCAGGACGCGCCAGGCGATTCTGGAAGCGGCCGGCCAGGTCTTCGCGGAGTGCGGCTACTCCGCGACGAGGATCTCGGACGTCTACCAGCGGTGCGGTGTGACGAAGGGGGCCTTCTACTTCCACTTCACCTCCAAGGCCGAACTCGCCCAGGCCGTACTGGACGAGCAGGTGGCGGAGCAGAGCCGGTACTTCGCGCCGCCGCGGGAGGCCGGGGCGCCCAAGGTCCAGGAGTGGGTGGACGTCGCGCTGGTCGTGGCGCACCGGCTCACCTTCGACCGGATGCTCCAGGGCAGCATCCGGCTCGCGGTGGACCTCGGGCACGAGGTCATCGACCGCAAGGTGCCGTACCAGGCGTGGATCGAGGTCAGCACCCAGCTGCTGACGGATGCCCGCGACCTGGGTGAGCTGGTCCCGGGTGTCGAGGTCGCCGCCCTGTCCGAGGCGGCGGTCGGCGCCTTCACGGGGGTGCAGCTGCTGTCGGAGATCATGACCAACCGGGTGGACGTGGAGGAACGGATGGCCGTCCTCTACGACCTGATGGCCCGTTCGGTGGCGACGCCCGAGGTGTACGCCCGGCTCCGCATCACCGCGGACCGCGGCAGGACGCTGGCGCGCGGGGCGGCGCTGCACAGCGCCGTCTGAGGCATGTCCTGGGGCGGTCCCGGCGGGGCCGCGCCGAAAGGAGCGGCACGTGCAGATCCAGCAGTTACGGGCATTTCGAGAGGTGGCGGCCGAGTTGAGCGTCACCCGGGCCGCGCGCAGGCTCAACTACGCGCAGTCCACGGTCACCGCGCAGATCCAGAACCTGGAGGAGTCGGTCGGCGCGGCGCTGTTCGACCGCAGCCGACGGCAGTTGGCGCTGACCGAGGCGGGCGCGCGGCTGCTGCCGTACGCCCGGATCATCATCGACGCCGCCGAGGAGGGGCGGCGGGCGGTGGCCGGGGAGCCGGGCGCGGTCTGTGCCGGGCCGGTGCGGCGGGCCCGCGGCGGCCGGGCCGTGGTGCGCGGGATTCCGCTCGGCGGTGCGCGGCGCGGGTAGCGGGGGCCGGCGGAGGGGGAAGGGGGGCCGGTCCCGGCGGGCGGGGTGCTGGGGGCGCGATCGGGGGGCCGGGAAACGGAAGATCCTCTACCGGCGGCGGAATTGATTATTCCTTGGTCTTCCCTTAGCGCTATAAGCGTGGAATTTCATATTCCGTGCAGTTGGTTTGGCCGGAAAAAATCGTTGTGCGGGGCCTCGGAATGTGAAATTCCGGGGCCCTTCGCCGTTCGCGCGTGTTTCGGCAAGACCCGGTGCGCGGTGCGGCAACCGGTCGCCCGGAGGCGTTCGTAGAGTCGGGGCATCGCGGTGGGTCCGGGGCCGCAGGCGGGCCGGACACCATCCGCCCCCAGTCGCGGCCCTCCCGCCGACCGGCGCCCTCCTCGTAATCCCCCGGCGAGGAGCGCCCCGTGGCGGGAGGGCCGATCCCGCACCTCCCGGGCCGCGCCCCGCAGGCCGCCGTGCGGCCCGGTGCCCGCCTCTTCCCCGCACCCGCGAACCGACCACCCTGCCCGGACAAGAGTGAGGCTCAGCCCGACATGAACGCTGATCAGCGCACGACGGACGTGGATTCCTGGCGTCTGCTCCCGGCCGCCCAGCAGCCCGACTGGCCCGACCCCGACGCCCTCAAGGGCGTGCTCGCAGAACTCGAGTCCTACCCGCCGCTCGTCTTCGCCGGGGAGTGCGACCAGTTGCGCGAGCGCATCGCCCGGGTGGCCCGGGGCGAGGCGTTCCTGCTCCAGGGCGGCGACTGCGCCGAGACCTTCGACGCGATCACCGCCGACCAGGTGCGGGACAAGGTCAAGACGCTGTTGCAGATGGCCGCCGTGCTCACCTACGCCACCTCCGTGCCGGTCGTGAAGATCGGCCGGATCGCCGGCCAGTACTCCAAGCCGCGCTCCCGGCCGGTCGAGGTCCGCGGCGACCTCACCCTGCCCGTCTACCGCGGCGACGCCGTCAACGGACAGGAGTTCACCGCCGAGGCCCGCCGCCCGGACCCCGAGCGCCTCAAGCGCATGTACCACGCCTCCGCCTCCACCCTGAACCTCATCCGGGCCTTCGTCACCGGCGGCTACGGCGACCTGCGCCAGGTCCACGAGTGGAACCGGGACTTCGTCAACAACTCCCCCGTCGGCGCCCGTTACGAGGCCCTGGCCGGCGAGATCGACCGCGCCCTGACCTTCCTCGCCGCCTGCGGCGCCGACCCCGGCGAGTTCCACCTCGCCGAGTTCTTCTCCAGCCACGAGGCGCTGCTGCTCGACTACGAGTCCGCCCTCACCCGCGTCGACTCCCGCACCGGCCACGCCTACGACGTCTCCGGGCACATGATCTGGATCGGTGAGCGCACCCGCCGGCTCGACCACGCGCACGTGGCGTTCGCCGCCGCCGTGCGCAACCCCGTCGCGGTCAAGCTCGGCCCGACCGCCACCCGTGAGGAGGTGCTCGCGCTGATCGACCGGCTCGACCCCGCCCGTGAGGCGGGCCGGCTGTCGTTCATCACGCGGATGGGCCGCGACCGGGTGCGCGACGTGCTGCCCGCGCTGGTGGAGGCGGCGGCCGAGGCCGAGGCCCCGGTCGCCTGGATCTGCGACCCGATGCACGGCAACACCTTCGAGGCGGCCAGCGGCCACAAGACCCGGCACTTCGACGACGTACTGGACGAGGTGGCCGGCTTCTTCGAGGCGCACCGGGGGCTCGGCACCCACCCGGGCGGCATCCACATCGAGCTGACCGGTGACGACGTCACCGAGTGCGTCGGCGGCGGCCATCCGGTCGGTCTGACCGATCTGCACCGGCGCTACCAGACGGCCTGCGACCCCCGTCTCAACCGCTACCAGGCGCTCGATCTCGCGTTCCAGGTGGCCGAGTTGTACGCCGGTCGCGACCTGCCCGCCGCCGTCGGCCCCCGCGTCGCACGGGCGGCCTGACCGGCGCGGACGCCTCCGCGCACCGGGCGGTGGGGCCGGGCCGGGGTCGGCCCGGCCCCACCGGCGCGTGCTCCGCGATCCATCGAAACTCTCGATCGAAGTAGAAAACCCGCATGCGGGTATGTTTCCCTGGTGGTGCTTCACCGAGAGCTTCCGCCATCGGAACAGGGGGTACGCGATGCAACGAGTCAGTGAGGTGAGGTCCCGGCAGGTGCGCCGGTGCACCGCCGGTCCGCCACCCGCGCCACGCGGTGGCCTCCAGATCGTCGGAGGTCACCAGGACGTCCTGGAGGGGACGACGGTCCGGCACCGCCTCGGCGAGGTCACCGTGTCGCTCGTGCAGGGCGGCCCGCGCGAACTGGTCCGGCCCGCCCGGCTGATCGCTGACGGCGAGCGGCCCCGGCTGCGGATGTGCCGGCCGCTGTACGGCGAGGTCCGGGTCTTCCAGGACGGCCGGCACGGTGTCGTGCGCCCGCCGCAGCTGATCTCCTTCGACACCGGCCGCCCGTTCAAGGTCGTCATGCCGGGGGAGTTCCGGATGGTCGACGTCATGGTGACCCACTCCCTGGTCGGGCTCACCGCCGACGACACGCGTCGGCTCACCGCCCGCGCCTGGAACGGCGACCAGGGCGCCGCCGCCCTGCTGAGCAGCCTGCTCGAAGGCCTCGACCGGCACGGCGAGGAGGTGGAGACGGCCGTCGACCTGCTCGGCGCGAGCGTCGCCGGCCTCACCGCCGTCCTCCTCGCCGAGCGGATGCGCGAGGCCGGAGCGGACAGCGAGATCGCCCGTCAGGCCCTGATGCTGCGCGTCCAGGCCCATGTCCGCGAGCACCTCGCCGATCCCGGCCTGAGCCCCGTCGAGGTCGCCCGCCGGCACAACATCTCCCTGCGCTACCTCCAGAAGATCTTCCAGGAGTTCGGTGTCAGCCCCGCCCGCTGGATCCGCGACGAGCGGCTCGCCCGCTGCCGGTCCGAACTGGCCGACCCCACCCTGGACCACCTCCCCGTCGCACTGGTCGGCGAGCGGGCCGGCCTCTACGGGGCCTCCCACTTCAGCCGCCTCTTCCGCGGCCGCTACGGGGTCACCCCCAGCGAGTTCCGGAAGGAGCGCCGCGCCATGGACCACCACCCCGGTCACCCCGGTCACGCCGCAGCGAACGCCGGGGCCCGGCCGTGAGCGCCCCCGCCGGCGCCGCGCCGACACCGCCCTACGGAACCGTCGAACACTTCATCGGCCTGCTGCTGCCCGGCGGCCTCCCACCGGAGTCCTCCTGCCCGGGCCGACTGGTCTCCGCCCGCACGCTCACCCCCCAGAACCAGGCGCCCCGCGCGGGCGGACGGGACCGGGGCCGGGCCGCGGGCCGCAGGAGGACGACATGACCACCACCGCCGACCTGTCCGAGCTGTCAGACCTGTCCGAGCTGCGCATCAAGGTGCTCGGCCCGCTGGAGATCCACGTGGGCGGCGAGTGCCGCACCCTCACCGCGCCGATGGCCCGCCGGGCCATGGCCGTACTGCTGCTGGACGCCAACCACCTGGTCTCCACCCAGGCCCTCGTCGAGGAGCTGTGGGACGAGGAGCCGCCGCGGCTCGCCCGCAAGACCGTGCAGACCTACATCTACCAACTGCGCCAGGCGCTCAAGGGCAGCGCCGACACCGGCGGCGACCGGCTGGAGACCGGACCCGGCGGCTACCGGCTGACCGCCCGTCCCGGCGAACTGGACCTCTGGGAGTTCGAGCGGCGCGTCACCCGCGCCCGCGGCGCGCTCTCCGCCGGCGCCCCCGAGGACGCCGCCCGGCTGCTGCGCGAGGGGCTCGCCCTGTGGCGCGGGGAGCCGTTCGCCGGCCTGGAGGCGGGCCCGCTGCTCACCGCGCGGATCGCGCAGATCGGCGAGGCCCGGCTCGGTGCCCTGGAACTGCGCGTCGAGGCCGACCTGCGGCTCGGCCGGCACCAGGCGCTGGTCGCGGAGTTGCGCCGGCTCACCGTGGACCATCCGCTCGACGAACGCTTCACCGCCCAGTTGATGATCGCCGCGCACCGCTCGGGTCAGCGCAGCACCGCGCTCGACGCCTATCTGCGGCTGCGCCGGCGGCTCGTCGACGAGCTGGGCATCGAGCCCTCCGAGCGCGTGCGCAAGCTTCAGCAGGACATACTGCGCGAGGTCCTGCCGACCGCCGCCGAGCCCGAACAGCCCGCCGTACGACGGCCCGTGGCGCCCCCGGCACCCGCCGCTCCGGCGTCCGCCGCCCACGCGTCCGTGACCCCGGCGGTCGATCAACTACCGCTGGAGCCGACCGACTTCGTGGGCCGTGAGGAGGAACTTGGACTGCTCCAGGAGCCGTTAGGAGGTTCCGGACCGCAGGTGCTGACCCTGCTGGGCCCGGCCGGAGTGGGCAAGAGCGCCCTCGCCGTGCGGGCCGCCCGCTCCCTGGCCGCGCGGTTCCCCGACGGACTGCTCTACGCCCGCCTGCACGACTCCGCCGACCGGCCGCGCGCCCCCGAGGCCGTACTGCGCTCCCTCCTCGACGGACTCGGCATCGGCGGGATCCGGCAGCCCGAGGACGCCGAGGGACTCGCCGCGCTCTTCCGGGCCGCCGCCCGGGAACGGTCCCTGCTCGTCCTCCTCGACGACGCGGCAGGACCCGACCAGGTGCTGCCGCTGCTGCCCGGCGGCGACTCCTGCCTCACCCTGGTGACCTCCCGGGTCCGGCTGTCCGGACTCCCCGGCGCCCGGCGCCTGACCCTCGGGCCGCTCGGTACCGAGGACGCGACCGCCCTCTTCGTCCGCCTCGTCGGCGAGGAACGCGTCACCGGACACCGGGCCGCGCTGCGCCACGTGGTCGGGCGCCTCGGCGGGCACCCGGTGATGCTGCGGGCCGTCGGCGAGCTGCTCGCCGCCCGGCCGATGTGGACGCTCAGCGACCTGGCCGCCGGGCTGCTCGACGACGACCGGTTCGTCGTCGAACTTCGGGACGAGTCCTGCGCCGCGCTCGCCCGCGCGGACAGCGCCCTGGCCCGGCTCGCGCCCTGGCTGCGCAGGTCGGTGTTCCTGCTCGCCGGGTCCGGCCCCGGACCCTTCGACACCGAGGACGTCAAAGAGGTGCTCCAACTCGACACCTGGAGCGCCCAGTCGGTGGTGGGACGGCTGCTGGACCGGCATGTACTGGTCCTGGCCGGGGCGGCGTCGGACGGCACGGCCACCTTCCAGGTGCCGGAACTGATCCGGGCGGGGGTACTCGCGCACGCGGCGGAGGGCGTGCGAGCGGTACCGCCGGCCGGGCCGACGCCCCCTGCTCCTTCCGGTCCCGTCCCTGCGGACGTGTTCGTCCCGGGCTGCGGGCGCCCCGCGCGGGCCGGGCTCGGGCCGGCAGCCCGGCAGAGCGGGATGCGGTGAACGGGATCTCCCGCGGGGCGCGGGTGTGCCCGCCCCGCGTGCCCCTCCCCGAGCAGGGTCCGCACCACCCCTGAAACGTCTCTGACCAGCAGATTTTCCCGCTCTTGGACATGCCTTGCGCGGGTGTTGAACGGGTCGAAGGAGTCTGGACGAAGGCGACGGTCGCCCGTCCGGATCGCTCCCCGTCGCACGTCCGAACGAACCATCCAAGGAGACCTCATGACGGACCAGCAGTTCGGCCAGCTCGACGTCCGCTACCTCAACCACTCGGCGCTCGCCCTGCCCGGCGGCGGAGAGCTGTACTACGAGGACAGCGGCGAGGGCCCGGCGGTGACCCTGCTGAACAACTTCTACATCGTCAGCCCGATCTGGCGGAACTTCACCACCGCCCTCGCCGACGACTTCCGGCTCGTCCACTACGACCTGCGCAACCAGGGCGCCTCCAACCCGGGCCCGGAGCCGGTCACGTTCATGGACCACGTCGAGGACGTCCGCCGCCTGCTGGACCACCTCGGCATCGAGAAGACCTACCTGGTCGGCACGTCCATATCCACCCTGATCGCCCGGGAGTTCGCGCTCAAGTACCCCGAGCGGGTGGCCGGCCTGGTCCTGGTGGGTCCGGCGTTCTCGCCCAACGGCACCCTGCGCCGCAAGCTGGTCAGTCGCTCCTGGCTGGCGAGCCTGGAGTCCGGCGGCACCCAGCAGCTGTTCGGCCACCTCTACCCGCTGGTCTTCCCCGACCAGATGATCCACGAGGGCGGCACCGCCGCCTACCTCGCCCTCAAGGACAACTTCCTGTCCCTGCTCTCCGTCGGCTCCATCCGGGAGAACCTGCTCGCCTCCCTGGAGATCGAGGACGACCCCGAGGAGCTCGCCCGCCTCGCCCCGCCGACGCTGATCATCAACGGTGACGGCGACTTCGCCTGGAGCGCGTCCGTCATCGAGGACGCCCTGGACCGCATCCCGGACAGCCGGGCCGTCACGCTCCCGCGCGCCGGCCACGTGCCGTTCTTCGACGACCCGCAGGGCTTCCAGACCGCCGTCGCCGACTTCGTGCACGAGCTTGAGGCGCGCAGCGCCGCGGCCGGCACCACCACCGCCGTCACCGGCGCGTAGCCGGCCCCGCCCCGACCCACCCTCCGCTGCGCCACCGCAGCACCCATCGACGCTGGAGACAAGCACTCATGACAACACGTCTGTTGACCGGGGCCACCGGCTTCGTCGGCGGAGCCGTGGTCCTCGAACTGCTCGACAGGACCGACGACCCCGTCATCGCACTGGTCCGCGGCAAGGACGACGCCGAGGCGACGCAGCGGCTGCACGACACCCTCTCGGCGATGGCGGACGGCTACGGCCGCTCCGACCTGCACGCCGAGATCCAGCGCCGGACCGTGGCCGTGCACGGAGACATGACCGTCGACGGCTGCGGCGCCGACGTCTCCGCGCTGCCCCCCGTCGACGAGGTCTGGCACTGCGCCGCCTCGCTGCGCTACGAGGAGGAGTACCGCACCGAGATCGAGGCGCAGAACGTCCAGGGCACCGCCAACGTCCTCGCCCTCGCCCGCACGGTCGGCGCGCGCACCTTCAACTACGTCTCCACCGCCTATGTCGCCGGCTCCCGCACCGGCCTGATCGCCGAGGGCCCGGTCACCGACCGGTCGGTCGCCAACAACTGCTACGAGCAGACCAAGATGCGGGCCGAGGCCCTCGTCGAGGAGGCCGCCGGGGACGACCTGCGCATCCGCATCATGCGGCCCACCGTGGTGATCGGCCACAGCATCACCCGGCACGGGCTCAACTGGTCGGGCATGTACGGCTTCGCCCGCCAGGTGCTGGTCTTCAAGAAGACCGCCTCCCGCAGGCTCGGCACGTTCCTGTCGCACGCCCGGGTCCGGCTGCTCGCCGACCCCGACACCGTCGTCAACATCGTCCCGGTCGACATCGTCGCCCGCAACGCCGTCGCCATCGCCCTGTCCGACTCCCCGGAGACCTACTTCCACCTCGGCAACTCCGGTGGGCCCAAGGTCCGCGACATGGTCACCCAGATCTTCGAACTGATCGGCCTGCGCGAGCCGCTGTGGGTCGACGACCGCGACGGCTTCACCGCGATCGACGAGGCCCTCGACGGCGGCATGACCTTCTACCGCTCCTACCTGCGCCACGACAAGCGCTTCGACCTGGCCAACACGGCGGCGGTGTGCGGCGCGGACGCGTCGTTCGCGCCCACGGGGGAGGAGGAGCTGGCCGAGTACCTCCTCTACTACCTGCGCACCCTGCGCGGGTTCGAGGAGAACAGCGGGAGCGGGCGCGTGGTGCACGCGGCGTAGCGCTCCGCGGGAGGGCGGGACGTTTTGCGGCTGCGGCGCCGTCGTGGCCGGTCGCGCCCCGCGGCGTAGCCGCATATCAGCACAGCCCCGCGCCCCTTAGGAACGGACCCTGTGCCTGCGTTCTCCGCGGGCCGTCACTGGAGGAGATATGAACGACAGCACGACGGTCGCGGAGCATCTGCGCGGCCTGCTGGAGAACGCGGTCGGCGCCCCGCTGCCGCTGGACGACCCGGCCGCCCGGACGACCTCGCTGTGGAACCTGGGGCTCGCCTCGGCCGGGTTCATGCGGCTGCTCGCCGACGTCGAGGACGCCTTCGGCATCGAGTGGGACCTGGACCAGCCGACCGAGGCGTTCTCGTCGTACGACGCGCTGCTCGCGCACATCACCGAGCACCTTGAGCGCCGTGCGGCGAAGGCGGGGGGTGCGTGATGGCACGCGTGAACCGCCGGCTCGCGCTGGCCACCGCGCCCGCCGAGGCCGCCCGTAGGCACGGCTCGGTGCCGATCCGCCTCGACCGTGCCCTCGACCTGTTCCCGCGGGCCGGCCGGCACTTCGACTACGCGGCCTTCGCCGGAATGGTCGAGGAGGCCGCGGGCCTGCTCGCCGGGGCCGGGGTCACCGACGGGCAGCGGATCCTCATCGTCAAGCAGTCCAACTTCGACATCCCGCTGCTGGCCTTCGCCTGCGCCCGGATCGGCGCCGTGCCGGTGCTCGTGCACTCGGCCGTCGGCTTCCAGGCGCTCGGCGTGATGACCGAGCGGGCCGCCCCGGCGGCCGTCCTGACCGACGTCGCCACCGAGACGGCCGGCGTGCTGGACTCCGTCGACCCGGCGCTGCCGCGCTGGTACGTCGGGGAGCGCGGCGAGCACGGGCTGTCCCTGCTGGACGCCCCGCGCGGCGAGATACCGCCCGCCGCGGTGCCCCGCGAGGACACCCCGCAGCTGGTCACCCACAGCTCGGGCACGACCGGGGTGCCCAAGCTGGTGCTGCACTCCGTGCACAGCTTCGCCGGGCACGCCCGGCCGCAGATCACCATCGGCAAGGTGCTGCGGGTGCGCGACCCGTACCTGATGTGCCTGTCGCCGGTGCACGCCCGCTGCATGTCCGGGATGCTCGCCATCCTCGCGCTCGGCCTGCCGCTGGGCTTCCTCACCGACACCGCACCCGAGAACGCGGCCGAACTGCTCGCCGCGGTGCGTCCCGGTGTGGTGGAGACCGTGCCGAACGCGTTCATCCGCTGGGAGGAGGTCGCCGAGCGGCAGCCCGAACTGTTCGCGCAGACGCGGCTGTTCGTCAGCTCCTTCGACGCCGCCCACCCGCGCACCATCCGCACCCTGCTCGGCGCGGCCCGCCCCGGCGCCCGCTACATGCAGGCGTACGGACAGACCGAGACCGGGCCGGTCACCGTGAAGTCCCACAAGCTCAAGAGCCGCTGCGACGACGGCCGTTGCGTCGGCCGCGCGGTCCTCGGGCACACCAGGATCCGCGTCCTGGACGACGAGGGCGACCAGGCCCGCAAGGGCGTCGCAGGCCAGATCTTCGCTCGTTCCTCCGGAGTCACCCCCAGCTACCTGGGCTCCCCCGACCAGCGGGTCGACGGCTGGTGGGCGATGGGTGACTACGGCCTGGTCAGCGCCCGGGGCTGTCTGCACCTGTTCGACCGGATCGTCGACCGGGGCAGCGGCGTGGAGAGCCTGCTGGCGGCCGAGGACGACATCCTGGAGGCGCTGCCGCAGCTCACCGAGGCCGTCATCATCCCGATGGCCGACGGCCCGGCGATCCCCCTGGTCGTCACCCGCGGCGACGCCCCCCTCGACCTCGCCGCCTGGCGGCGCGCGGTCGCCCCGCTGCCGGAGCTGGCCGCGCCGGTGCAGTGCCGCTGGGACGACATCCCGCACACCGCGACCTGGAAGGTCAAGCGGCTGGAGGTGGCGCGCCGGCTGGCCGCGGGGGATCTGCCGGTGCTGGCCGCGGCCGGGGAGGAACGATGACCTCGGCACCGCCGAGCCGCAGCACCACGGCGACGGAACTCTGGCGGCACTGGCTCCCGGCGGTGGAACGGCTGGTGCAGGTACCGGCCGAGTTCCGCTCCGCCCGGCTCCCGCACCAGGAGGCCGCCCGCGAACTCGCCGTGGACGAAGCGGTCCTGGAGAACCTGGTCGGCGCCGGCTTCCCCGCCGAGGAGACCGACGAGGGGCTGTTCTACGACTCCCACGACGTGCGCAACCTCGGCCTCCAGGCCGGCCTCGGCCGCTCCCTGGCCGAGCTGGGCGAACGCCAGTGCATGCGGCTGGCGGGCGGGCAACCCGAGCAGTGGCTGACCGAGCGGGTCACCCGGCTCCGGCTCAGCGCCGTCTGCTCGGCCCCCGGCTGCACCGCCCTCGCCGAACCGGCCGTCCCCGCGCCGAAGTTGTACGAGGGGCGGCTGACGGAGTGGGCGAAGGAGGACGGCCGGCCCGGTTCGATGCTGGCCGCGGTGACCACCCGCGGCCACCGGGACGCCCCGCGCACCGACACCGTCCGCCGCATCCACGACGACCTGCTGGACCGGCTGGTCTCCGGCGCGTACCAGTACGGCTGGGTGCCCGAGGCGCTGCGGGCCCGTCCCGCCGCCGCGATCGAGCACCGCACCGTGGACTGCGTCGTCGCCGCCTGGCAGATGCAGCGGTGGGCCGAGGAGGCGGGCGTGCGCGCCCGCACCCGCCGCGGCTTCCTGCTCGGTCTGGTCGGTGTCGAGCACGCCTGGACCGAGGTGTTCGAGGAGGGCCGCTGGCTGCTCCTGGACCCGGTGCTCGCGTACCTCGGCTCCCGGCACCGGGCCACCCACCCCGAGTTCGCCGACTTCACCCGAGGTTCGGTGCACAACCGGCTCCTGGCCTGGGACCGGTCCGTGGACGAGTCGCTGGCCGAGCACGCCTGCGACTTCGGCGGACACGTCCGCGTCGACTGCCGCCAACTCCCCGCCGCCCGCACCCCCGCCTGAGCGTGCGGGCGGACATCCCCCCATCGGGGCGACGCCCCGCCCCGTCATTTCTGGAGGAATATCCATGTTCAACAAGCTGGCCGCCTTGGCGACCGGCCGCCGGAAGCTGGTTCTCTGGCTGGGACTGCTGTTCTGCGTCGTGGCCGGAGGTCTCGGCGGCGCCGTCAACAGCAAGCTCTCCTCCGGTGGTTACGAGGTGCCCGACGCCCCGTCGACGCAGGCGAACGAGATCCTCAGCGAGCGGTTCGGCACCGGTGAGCCCAACCTGGTGCTGTTGGTGAAGACCCCGAAGGGGGCCGACGAGGCGGACACCGCCGCCAAGGGCGCCGAGCTGACCGAGAAGCTCGCCGCCGAGCCCGGCGTCCAGGAGGCCGCCTCCTACTGGACCCTGGACAAGGCGCCCTCGCTGCGCGCCGAGAAGTCCGACTCCGCCCTGGTCCTCGCCCATCTGGAGGGCAACGAGGACGAGGTCGACGACCACCTCGCCGCCCTGCGCCCGCACTACGAGGACGGCTTCGAGGGACTGGAGATCCAGTTCGGCGGCCGCGCCGAGGCATACGCGGAGATGAACGTGCAGACCCAGGAGGACCTCGTCCTCGCCGAGACCCTGGTGCTGCCGCTCACCCTGATCCTGCTCGTCTTCATCTTCCGCGGGGTCATCGCCGCCCTGCTGCCGCTCGCCGTCGGCATCGTCGCCATCATCGGCGCGCTCGGTGTGCTGCGGGTGCTGGTGGAACTGACCGACGTGTCGGTCTTCGCGATGAACCTCACCACCGGCCTCGGACTCGGACTGGGCATCGATTACAGCCTGTTCGTGGTCAGCCGGTACCGGGAGGAGCTGAACAAGGGCGCCGCCGTCAACGACGCCATCGGCACCAGCCTGCGCACCGCCGGCCGTACCGTCCTGTACTCGGCGATCACCGTCGCGCTGTCGCTCTCCGCGCTGCTGCTGTTCCCGATGTACTTCCTGCGCTCCTTCGCCTACGCCGGAATCGCGGTCGTCGCCTTCGCGGTGCTCGCCGCGCTGGTGCTGCTGCCGGCGCTGCTCGCGGTGATCGGGACCCGGATCAACAAGTGGTCCTGGAACCGCAGGAAGCCCGAGAAGTCGGTGGAGAGCGGCTTCTGGCACCGGCTCGCCACCCTGGTGATGCGCCGCCCGCTGCCGCTGGCCACCGGTGTCATCGTGGTCCTGCTGTTCCTCGGCGCGCCGTTCCTCGGCATCAAGCTCAACCTCGCCGACGAGCGCACCCTGCCCGCGGACGCGGAGGCCCACCAGGTGGGCACCGTCCTCGTCGAGGACTACTCGGCCCGCGAGATGGAACCGCTGATGGTCGTCGCCGAGAACGCCGGCCCCGCGGCCGACCGCGAGAAGAACGTCGCGGCCTACGCCGAGGAGCTGTCGAGGCTCGACAACGTCGCCCGCGTGGACGCCCTGACCGGCTCCTACACCGACGGCGAGCAGATCGCCCCGGCCGGCGCGATCAACGAGCGGTACGAGAAGGGCGAGGGCACCTGGCTCTCGGTGATCCCGGAGGTCGGCGCCTACACCGACGAGGGCCAGGACCTGGTCGTCGACGTACGGGACGCGAAGGCGCCGTTCGAGGACGTGAAGGTCGCGGGTACCGCCGCCTCCTTCAAGGACACGATGACCTCGCTCACCGACCGCATGCCGTGGGCGCTGCTGCTGATCGCCGTCTCCACGTTCGTGCTGCTGTTCCTGATGACGGGCAGCGTGCTGATGCCGGTGAAGGCGTTCGTGCTGAACCTGCTCAGTCTCACCGCCACCTTCGGTGCCATGGTCTGGGTCTTCCAGGACGGCAACCTGATGTGGCTGACCGGCGACTTCACCGTCACCGGCGGCATCGTGGCGACCACGCCGATCATGATGTTCTGCGTGGCCTTCGGCCTCTCCATGGACTACGAGGTCTTCCTGCTCTCGCGGATCAAGGAGGAGTACGACCGGAACGGGGACAACACGCGGGCCGTGGCGCTGGGGCTCCAGCGGACGGGTGGTCTGGTCACCGCGGCCGCCGCGCTGATCGCGCTGGTCTTCGCGTCCTTCCTGGTCTCCGGCATCACGTACATGAAGCTGCTGGGTCTGGGGCTGGCGCTGGCCGTGCTGATGGACGCCACGTTGGTGCGGGGCATTCTCGTGCCGGCGTTCATGCGGCTCGCCGGTCGCTACAACTGGTGGGCTCCTCGGCCGCTGACCCGGGTCTATGAGCGGTTCGGGCTCAGCGAGGGTGACGAGGACCCCGCCGCGGGGTCCGGCAAGGCCGTGAACCAGGGGCGTGAGCCTGTGGACGTCGGTCGCTGAGTTCGTCCGCGGCGTTGTGGGGGCTGGTCGCGCTCCGCGGCGGAGCCGCCGATCCACACAGCCCCGCGCCCCTGGGGGCGCTTCCAGCGCCCCCATCCGGCGGGGCCCACGGCCACCCGGGTCCCGCCGGGCTCCTTCTTCCCTGTGTTATCGATCACAGATCACCCCACCACATTCGAGGGGACACCCATGTCCGAAATGACCCCGGGCCATGCCCTGTTGCTGGAGTTCGTGGATCTGCCCGAGCTGCTCGACGGCATCGGCCGTGACGACGACCTGACGACCGCCGGACTCAACTCCGGTGACCTGATCCGGCTGGCCCTCGCCATCGAGGAGCGCACCGGAGACCCGCTCGACGACGACGAACTGACCGCGCTGCACACCGTCGAGGGCATCGACCAGGTGCTGACCGAGCGCGGTGCCTCCGTGAGCGAGGCCCGCTGATGTGGATGGCCCACTTCGTCCGGCGGCACGCCGGACAGCGCCCCGACGCCCTCGCCGTCGCCGACGAGCGGCTCTCGCTGACCTGGCGCGAACTGGACGAACGTACCGACGCGTTGGCCGCAGCGCTGATCGACCGCGGGATCGGACCGGGTGAGCGCCTGGTCGTCAGCTCGCCCAACCGGGTCGAGGTGCTGGAGCTGTACATCGCGGCCGGCAAGGCCGGGGCGATCGTCTGCCCCGTCAACCACTCCTTCCCCGCGCCCGAGGTCGAGCACGTCGTCGCCAACTCCGCGCCGCGCGGCGTGATCGCCGAGCAGGGCGTGCTGGACCGGCTCGGTGACGCGTTCGGCGACGGCTGGCGGCTCGCCCTGGACAGTCCCGCCTACGAGGAGCTGCTCGCCACCGAGCGCCGGGCGCTGCCGCTGCCCGCCATGGACGACCTGTTCGCGATCCTGCACACCTCGGCCACCACCGGCCGCGCCAAGGGCGTCGCCGTCACGCACCGCTCGGTGTCCGCGTGCTACACGGCGCTCGCCGCGGAGGCCCGGTTCACCGCGGACGACGTGATGCTGAACCCGTGCCCGCTGTTCCACGGCTCGATGGTGATCGGCCTGGCCCTGCTCGCGGCCGGCGGAACCCTGGTGCTCCAGCGGGAGTTCGCCCCGCAGCGCTTCCTCGCCGAGGCCGAGCAGCGCGGCGCGACGCGTGCCTTCCTGGTGCCGTCGATGGTCCGCTTCGCGCTGCGCGCCAAGGCGTTCGACACCACCGACCTGTCCACCCTCGTCGACGTCATGTTCGGCGGCGCCCCGATGCCGGAGGAGCTGCTGCGCGAGTCCCTGGAGCGCTTCCCCTGCGCCTTCCGCGGGATCTACGGCATCACCGAGGGCGGCGGCCCGATCGCCACCGTCGTCTTCGGCGGCGCCGAGGACCACGGGGCCGACGCCACCGCGCGGGAACTGCGGCTGCGGTCGGCCGGCCGGATGCTGCCCGGCTGCCACATCGAGGTGCAGGACAAGGTCGGCGAGGCGCTGCCGCCCGGGGAGATCGGCGAGGTCTGCGTCCGCGGCGACGGCCTGATGCGCGGCTACTGGCGCAACCCGACGGCCACCGAGTCCACGCTGCGCGAGGGCTGGCTGCGCACCGGCGACCTCGGCTACTCCGACGCCGACGGCTACCTGTACCTGGTCGACCGGATCAACGACGTGCTCATCCGGGGCGGGCAGAACGTCTACCCGGCCGAGATCGAGCGGGTCCTCGGCGCCCAGCGCGGCGTCGCCGACGCGGCCGTCGTGGGCGCGCCCTCGGAGGAGTGGGGCGAGGTGCCCGTCGCCTTCGTGGTCGCCGAGGGCGAGGAGGTGTCCGCGGCGGGACTGCTGAAGGCGTGTGCCAGCGAACTGGCCAGCTACAAGCGGCCGGTGCGGGTCGAGTTCGTGTCCGAGATCCCGCGCAGCGCGGCCGGCAAGATCCTCCGCCGCAAGCTGCGGGAGCGGTTCGCCGACGGGATGCCGGGCGCCGCCCCGGTGCCGCCGTCGGAACGGGGAGTGTGAGCGCCGTGCGAGTCGCCTGCATAGGCGCCGGGCCCGGCGGGCTGATGCTGGCCCTGCTGCTGCGCCGCCTCGGCGGTCACGAGGTCGACGTCTTCGAACGCAGCCCGGCCGGTGCCACCTACGGCTTCGGTGTGGTCTTCTCCCGCCTCAGTCTGGCCCGGCTGCGCCGCGCCGCCCCCGACGTGGTCGCCGCCCTGCTGGACCGCGGTGCCCGCTGGGACGACGTGGAGGTCCGCCGGGACGGCGAGCGGATCCGCTCCTCCGGTCACGGCTTCGCCGCCGTGGAACGGCGCGCCCTGCTCACCGCGCTGCACGAGCTGGCCGAACAGGCCGGTGCGCGGCTGCACTTCGGCACCGAGGCCGACGCCTCCGAGCTGCTCTCCCGGTACGACGTGGTGGTCGCGGCGGACGGCTCCGGCAGCCGTACCCGGGCCGCGTACGCCGACCGGTTCGGGGCGACGGTCGTCCCGGCCGGCGGACGGTACGCGTGGTTCGGGGTGGACCGTGCCTTCGACGCGATGACCTTCCTGTTCGCCGACAGCGCGTACGGGCCGGTCGGCGCCCACGTCTACCCGTACGGACCGGACCGCTCCACGTTCCTGGTCGAACTGGGCGAGCGCACCTGGGAGCGGGCCGGATTCATCGAGGGGCACACCAGGCCGCCCGGCTGGACCGACGGACGGGCCATGGAGTTCTGCGCCGAGGTGTTCGCCGACGACCTGCGCGGGGCGCGGCTGCTCGGCAACGGCTCGCGCTGGCTGACCTTTCCGCATCTCTCCAGTTCCGCGTGGTCGACCGGGCGCCTGGTGGGCCTCGGCGACGCCGTGCACACCGCGCACTTCTCCGTCGGCTCGGGCACCACGATGGCCCTGGAGGACGCGGTCGAACTGGCCCGGCGGCTCGCCGATCACGGGGAGGGCGACGATCTCGGCGCGACCCTCGCCGCGTACGAGGCCGTCCGCCGGCCGATCGTGGAGTCCGTGCAGCAGGCCGCGTGGGCGAGCCTGCGGATGTGGTCGCACCCCGAGGAGCACCGCGCCTTGGACCCGGCCACGCTGATGCTGCGGCTGCTCACCCGCACCGGCCAGTCCGCCGCCTCCGTACTCCTGCAACTCGACCCGCAGCTCGCCAAGATCGGCGACGGGGTGACCGCGCTGCCCGAGAGCCCGGTGCCCGCGCTGGTCGCGTCCGGCGCGCCCGCCGCCGCCCCGGACGACGCCCTGGTCCTGGCTCCCGGGGAGCCCGTGCCCACGGGACACGAGGGCCCCCTGCTGGTCGCGGTCGGCGACGGCGACGACGCCTTCACGGTGGCCGGGGAGCGGCTGCGGGCGCTGCGGGCCGAACGGCCGGGCGCCGAGACCGGGTTGCTCGTGCGGGCGCCGGAGCCGACCGAGGAGGCCGTGGCGCGGACCGTCGGCTCCGTAGCTGGGCTCGCCGCCGCCGCACCGTTCGACCTGGTCGCCCTGGCGCCCGGCGAGCAGTGGCCGGCCGTGGACCGCACCGCGCGTTCGGCGCTCGCCGAACGGCTGACGGCGACGGGCGCGCGCGTCGCGTACGTGTGCCGGCCCGGCGAGCTGAGCCTGGGCTGGACCCACGTCCGCTCCGGCCGCGCGGACGCCGTGTGGACCACCGAAGCCGCGTGGCCCGCCGACGCGGCGGGTCCGGCGCGAGCCGCGGGTCCCGCTGAAGTCGCGGGGTCCTCCGGTGCCGTGGGATCTGCCGACGCGGCGGGGTCCGCGCAGGCTGCGGGGACCGTTGAAGTCGCGGGGTCCTCCGGTGCCGTGGGATCTGCCGACGCGGCGGGGTCCGCGAAGGCTGTCGGGTCCGCGCGAGCCGCGAGGTCCGCTGATGTCGCGGGGCCCGCCGAAGCCACAGGTCCCGTGCGAGCTGCGGGTCCCGCGCGGGCCACAGGTCCCGCGAGTGCCGCGGGGATCGTCCGCGGCTGAACGCGCGTCGCGGCGTGGGCCCTTGCGGGCCCGGCGTTACTTCCCAGCCCCCGGGACACCACCGGGTTCGAGAAAGGAATTTGGGGGATGCCCCTGCTGGAAACCACCCGGCCGCTCACCGGCCGGGCAGCCCCGTCCGGGCGGTGGACGACACCCGCCGGAGTCGAGATCGTCCGCACCACCGAGTCCCTCGGCTCCGCCGCCGTCCTGCGCACCGCGCTGGAGGACACCCTCGACCAGCGCCGCGGCATGCTCATGTTCCGCGGCGCGGACCGGATCATCGGCTACAGCGACCCACCACTGGAGATCACCGCGACCGGCCCCGAGATACGGGCCACCGCGCTCAACGAGCGCGGCCGGGTCCTGCTGTCCGTCCTGCCGGCCCTGTTCTCGGAGGCGGTCGGCGCCGGTGGACACGTCGAGGCGGAGGGCGACACCGTGCGGGTGCGCGGCGGCGTGCCCGACGGGACCTTCGCGGAGGAGGACCGCACCCGGCGGGTCGGCGTGTTCGCGGCGATCCGGTCCCTGGTCGAGGGACTCGCCTCCCCGGACGACCCGCTGCTCGGCCTGTGGGGTGCCTTCGGCTACGACCTGATCTTCCAGGTCGACCCGATCCCCCTCGGCCGGCACCGCGCCCCCGGCGACCGGGACATGGTGCTGCACCTGCCCGACACCGTCTACGAACTCGACCTGGCCGCCGACGACGCCGTCCGGCACGACTACGAGTTCCGGGCCGGCGCCCTGCGCACCGACGGCCTGGACCGCCGGACCCCGGCCCGCCGCTTCGTGCCCGCCGGGCACGCCCCCGAACGGGACCACGAGCCCGGCGAGTACGCCCGGGTCGTGGAGAAGGCCGGCCCGCTGTTCCGCTCCGGCGACCTGTTCGAGGTCGTGCCCAGCCAGTCCTTCCACCGGGTCGTGCGGCGCGCGCCGTCCCAGCTGTTCCGCACCCTGCGCGAGCGCAACCCCGCCCCGCACAGCCTGCTGATGAACCTCGCCCGGGACGAGTACCTGGTCGGGGCGTCCCCGGAGATGTTCGTCCGGGTCACCCGGCGGCCGGGCGCGGGCGCGCTCGTCGAGACCTCCCCGATCAGCGGCACCATCGCCCGCGGCCGGGACGCCCTGGAGGACGCCGAACGCATCCGTACCCTGCTCAACTCGGCCAAGGACGAGCACGAGCTGACGATGTGCACGGACGTCGACCGCAACGACAAGTCCCGGGTCTGCCTGCCCGGCACCGTCGAGGTCACCGCACGCCGCCGGATCGAGACGTACTCCACCCTCATCCACACCGTGGACCGCGTCGAGGGCGTGCTGCGGCCCGACCGGGACGCGCTGGACGCCTTCCTCGCCCACCTGTGGGCGGTCACCGTCACCGGGGCGCCCAAGCTGTCCGCGGTCGAGTTCATCGAACGGCACGAGCGTTCCGCGCGCCGCTGGTACGGGGGAGCGGTCGGCCGGATCGGCTTCGACGGCGACCTGGACACCGTGCTGACGCTGCGCACCATCCACCTGCACGACGGCGTGGCCACCGTCCGGGCCGGGGCGACCCTGCTGCACGACTCCTCGCCCGAGGACGAGGAACTGGAGACCGAGCTGAAGGCGAAGGCGCTGCTCGGCGTCCTGGACGAGCCGCCCGCCGCGCTGCGCCGGGCGCGGGTGAGCGTCACCGAGGGGCCCGGCGCGGGCCGGCGGATCCTGCTGGTCGACCACCGCGACTCCTTCGTGCACTGCCTCGCCGGGTATCTGCGCGAGACCGGCGCGGAGGTCGGCACCTACCGCAGCGGCGGCCATCTGCCGCTCCTCGCCGAGCAGCGTCCCGACCTGGTGGTGCTCTCGCCGGGCCCCGGCACCCCCGCGGACTTCGGCACCGCCGCCACGCTCGCCGAGGCCGAACGGCTCGGCATCCCCGTCTTCGGTGTCTGCCTGGGCCTCCAGGGGATCGTCGAGTACCTCGGCGGCACCCTCGGCGTGCTGCCCGAGCCGGTGCACGGCAAGCCCTCCCGGGTCCGGCGCACCGAGGCCGACTCCCTCCTGCTGGACGGGCTGCCCAAGAGCTTCACCGTGGGCCGCTACCACTCGCTGTACGCCGATCCGGCCCGGCTGCCGGAAACGCTGCGGGTCACGGCGGCCACCGAGGACGGGCAGGTCGCGATGGCGGTGGAGGCGCCCCGGCAGCAGTTCGCCGCGGTCCAGTTCCACCCCGAGTCGATCATGACCAACGCGGGGCACACCGGCCGGCACGTGGTGCACAACGCGGTGGCCCGGCTGACCCGCACCCCGATCGGGGCGCTGCGGTGAGCGCCCTGCTCCCGGCCCCGGCCCCGGCTCCGGCCCCGGCCCCGGCTCCGGCCCCGGCCCGGGTGCCGGCGGGCGGTGGGCACGAGCCCGTCGACCTGGCCGCCGTGGCGGCCCTGTTCGAGCCGCCCGTGATCGCGGCGCAGGCGCACACCGGCGAACTGGAGTTCGGGCTGCTGCCCGCCGCCACCCGGGAGCTGCTGAGTGGCTACACCGCCCCGCTGCGCCGCGAGACCTTCACGGCGGGCCGGCTGGCCGCGGCCCGCGCCACCGCCGCGCTGACCGGTGTCCCCCGGTGGCTGGGCGCCGACGGCCGCGGGGCGCCGCGCTGGCCGTACGGGGTCTCGGGCTCGCTCAGCCACACCAACCGGGTCGCCCTGTGCGTGACCGGACCCGATCGCGGCGTCGGGCTCGGCATCGACATCGAACCGCTGGGGACCGGCGAGGAACTCCTGCTGGCCGAGCACTACGTGTGCACCGCGCGCGAGCGCGAGCGGCTGCGCGGGGCGGCCGACCCGGCCCGTGCCGTGCTCCGGCTGTTCTGCGTCAAGGAGGCCCTGTACAAGGCGCTGCCCCCGGACACCCAGGACGGCGTCTCCTTCCAGTCCGTGGACCTGGAGTGGGAGGAGCCGCCGGCCGGGGCGGACCCGGCGGAGCCGGTGCGGCTGCGCGTGGTGCGCGGCCCGGCGCCCGGCACCGAGGGCCGCTGCGCGGTGGTCGGCAGCCGCATGGTCGCGGCGGTCGCCGTGCCGTGGCCACGCGCCGTATCCCGTCCCGAGCACCTACCCGTATCCCGCCCCGAGCACCTTCCCGTATCCCGCCCCGAGCCCCTTCCCGTAACCCGTCCCGAAGCCCTCCCCGTCGTATCCCGCACCGAGAGCCATCACGCAACCCGCACCGAGCCCCGTATCCAGCAGGACGGACAGAAGACATGACCACCAAACAGCACACCGTGTGCGTGATAGGCGCGGGGCCGCGGGGCCTCTCCGTGATCGAACGGCTCTGCGCCGGCGCCCGCGCCGCCGCCCCCGACACCGCGATCCGCGTCCATGTCGTCGACCCGGCCGCGCCCGGCGCCGGCCAGGTGTGGCGCACCGGCCAGTCCGCGCACCTGCTGATGAACACGGTGGCCGGACAGATCTCGGTGTTCACCGATGCCAGCGTCGAGCTGACCGGCCCCCTGGAACCGGGCCCCAGCCTGCACGCCTGGGCCCGGCTGCTGGTCGCCGGCGACATTCCCGGACACCGTCCCGGCCCGGTCCTCGACGAGGCCCGCGCGCTCGGCCCCGACACCTATCCCACCCGCGCCTTCTACGGCCACTACCTGCGCTGGGCCTTCGACCGCACGCTCGCCGGCGCCCCGGACCAAGTGACCGTCACCTGGCACCGGGCCCGCGCGGTGGCCCTCGACGACGAGGGCGCCGCCCTCGCCACCGGTCACCCGCCACGCCAGCGGGTCACCCTGGACAACGGCGCCGTCCTGGCGGGTCTGGACGCGGTCGTGCTGGCCCAGGGCCATCTGCCCGCCAGGCCCACGGCGGCGGAGGAGCAGTTCGCTCGGCTCGCCCGGGAGTACGGCCACACCCACCTGGCGCCCGCCAACCCCGCCGACACCGACCTGGACGCCGTCCGGTCGGGCCGGCCGGTGCTGCTGCGCGGCCTCGGGCTGAACTTCTTCGACTACATGGCCCTGCTCACCACGGGCCGCGGCGGCCGCTTCACCCGCGCCCACGGACGGCTGGTCTACCTGCCCTCGGGCCGCGAACCCCTGCTCTACGCGGGCTCCCGGCGCGGGGTGCCCTACCAGGCGCGCGGCGAGAACGAGAAGGGCCCGCACGGCCGGCACGAGCCGCTGCTGCTCACCCCGGCCCGGATCGCCCGGCTGCGGTCCGCCCACGGCACGGACGGCGCCGACTTCCTGCGGGACGTGTGGCCGCTGGTGGCCAAGGAGGTCGAGACCGTCTACTACCGGACCCTGCTGGCCGCGCGCGGCCGGGCGGACCGCGGCGAGGCGTTCCAGCGGGCCTTCCTGCTCGCGCTGCCGGGCACGTCCGCGGAGGAGACGGTGCTCGACGCGTACGAGATCGGGGAGAAGGACCGCTGGGACTGGGACCGGCTCGCCCGGCCCTACCGGGACCAGGAGTTCGGCGGTCCCGAGGATTTCACGGCCTGGCTGCTGGACCACCTGCGCGAGGACGTCGCAGAGGCCCGCGTCGGCAATGTGAGCGGGCCGCTCAAGGCCGCCCTCGACGTACTGCGCGACCTGCGCAACGAGATCCGGCTGGTCGTCGACCACGGCGGACTGCACGGCGACTCGCACCGCGAGCACCTGGACCGCTGGTACACGCCGCTGAACGCCTTCCTCTCCATCGGGCCGCCCGCGTCCCGGATCGAGGAGGCGGCCGCGCTGATCGAGGCGGGCGTGCTGCACATCATCGGCCCCGAGGTGAAGGTGCGCGTCGACCGGCAGGGCTTCCACGCCCACTCGCCGCTGGTGCCGGGCTCCGCCGTCCGTGCCGACACGCTGATCGAGGCGCGGCTGCCCGACATCACGCTGAGCCGCACCGAGGACCCGCTGCTGCGCCATCTGCTCGACACCGGCCAGTGCGCCGCCCACCGCATCGCCACCCGCGACGGCACCTGGATCCACACCGAGGGCCTAGCGGTCACCGCCCGCCCGTTCCGGCTCCTGGACGCCTCCCGGCGCCCGCACCCCCGCCGGTACGCCTTCGGCGTCCCCACCGAGTCGGTGCACTGGGTGACGGCCGCGGGCATCCGGCCGGGCGTCAACTCGGTCACCCTGACCGACTCCGACGCCATCGCCCAGGCCGCGCTCGGCGCGGTGCTGCGCCGGCGGGACAGCCTCCAGCCGACGGCCGCGTGACGCGCCGTCCGCGTCCCGGGCGCGGTCCGGGACGCGGACCGCGCGAGGGAGCAGCCCCTGTCGACCACTTCCGGAAGAGGACCACCCATGACCCACGCACTCCCCCCGGACCTCACCTCCCTGGTGGACTCCGGTCTGCTGTCCCCGGTGCGGGCGGCCACCCCCGTGGAGGCGGCCGTGTCCGACGCGGCCTGGCTCGCGGCCATGGTCGAGGCGGAGACCGCGCTCGTCCGGGCGCAGGCGCGGCTGGGCACCGTGCCCGAGTCCGCGGCGCGGGCGATCGAGGCGGCGGCCCGCCCCGGCCGCCTGGACCTCGTGGCGCTCGCCCGCGCCGCCCGGGAGACCGCCAACCCCGTCGTCGGGTTCGTGAAGGCGCTGACCGCGGTGGTCGCCGCGGAGGATCCGGCCGCCGCCGAGTACGTGCACCGGGGCTCCACCAGCCAGGACATCCTGGACACCGCCGCCATGCTGGTCGTCCGCCGGGCCGCCGCCCTGATCCGGGCCGACCTGGACCGGTGCGCCGCGGCCCTGCGGGAGCTGGCCCGTGAGCACCGCGCCACGCCGATGGCCGGGCGCACCCTCGCCCTGCACGCCGTGCCCACCACCTTCGGCCTGAAGGCGGCGGGCTGGCTGCACCTGGTCGACGAGGCCCGGCGCCGGGTCGACGCGCTGGCCGCCGCCCTGCCCGTAGAACTGGGCGGCGCGGCCGGCACCCTGGCCGGCTACCTGGAGCACGCCGGGCCCTCCGGTGACTCCGGTGACCCCGGCGCTTCCGGTGACCCCGGCGACGTCTCCGGTGACGACTACGCCGAGCGGCTGGTGGAGGCGTACGCGCGGGAGACCGGGCTGGCCCCGGCCGCCCTGCCCTGGCACGTGCTGCGCACCCCGGTCGCCGACACCGGGGCGGTCTGCGCCTTCGTCGCCTCCGCGCTCGGCAAGATCGCCGTGGACGTGCAGTCGATGGCGCGCACCGAGGTCGGCGAGGTGACCGAACCGGCCGTGGCCGGGCGCGGCGCGTCCTCCGCGATGCCGCACAAACGCAATCCGGTGCTCGCCACGCTGATGCGCTCGGCCGCGCTCCAGGTGCCGCAGCTCGCCGCCGTGCTGTACGGCACGATGCTCGCCGAGGACGAGCGTTCCGCGGGCGCCTGGCACGCGGAGTGGCAGCCCCTGCGGGAGTGCCTGCGGCTGACCGGCGGTTCCGCGCACACCGCGGCGGAACTCCTGGCCGGCCTCACCGTCAACGTCGGACGCATGCGGGCCAACCTGGACCTGACGGGCGGGCAGATCGTCTCCGAGCGGGTCGCGGCCGTACTGACGCCGCTGCTCGGCAAGGGGCCCGCGCGGGCCCTGATGACGCGGGCCTCGCACGAGGCGGCGGACCGGGGGACGAGCCTCGCGCGGGTGCTGTCGGCGGACCCGGAGGTGACCCGCCATCTGAGCCCGGACCGACTGCGGTCCCTGCTGGACCCGGCGCACTATCTGGGCGCGGCACCGGGACTGGTGGACCGGGCGGTGGGCCCGGCCCCGACCCTTGAGCTGCCCGGCCGGTCGGCGGCCTGAGCACCGGTGTTGGCGGGCCCTTGAACAGTCCTTGACCACCTTTCAGCAGCCTGACCGTATGAACCGTGAACCCGCCGGGGACCGGCGGCAGTTGCTCGACACCCTGCAAGGGCTGCTCGACGCCCTGCCCCGTCCCGACGGCGGGCACCCGCCCCGGGCCGAGGACGTCCTGTCCTATCTGCGGACCGGGCGGGCGGGCACCGGCGGTGAATCCGGCGGGCCCGACGGGCCCGACGGGCCCGGCGGGCACGGCCTGCTCGGGGAGGCGGCCGTCGAGGCGTCGCTGCGGCTGGTGATCGAGGCGTTCAGGGCCCTGTCGAGCGCGCGGGGGAACCCGGACGGGCCGCGCTGACCCGCCGGTGCGACCTCCGAGCGGGTACTGGCGCGGCCTCCGAGCGGGTGCCGGGTTTGGGTTTTCCACAGGCAAAGCACTGTCCACAGGCCTGCCGCCGCCGTGTTCGCGCGCTGTACCGTCGCAGGAGTTGATGTTCGTGCGGGCCGGGGACGGTCCGGGTGCGGGGGAGGCGGTCGTGGTGGACGACGGCGGTGCGGGGAAGACGGCGGAGGCGGACGAGCGGCGGCCGGTGTCCCGGCGGCTGCCCCGGGTGGGCGGCTTCGCCGAGTGGCCGGTCAAGGACACGCCGAAGGAGGAGGGCAAGGCGCTGCGCGAGCGCGTACCGCGCGCCTCGCACTCCCTGTTCGACCTGGACCCGGACCGCCCCGACGCGCTCGCCGCGGTCGAGGAGTCCAACCTGGGCCGGATCCCCGAGCTGACGCCGATAAGGGTCGGCCGGATGGCGGCCACGCCCTTCGCGTTCCTGCGCGGCTCGGCGGGGCTGATGGCCCACGACCTGGCGCGTACCCCCATGACCCGTGTCCTCGCCCAGATCTGCGGCGACGCGCACGCGGCGAACTTCGGCCTGTACGGCGACCCGCGCGGCGGCCTGGTCATCGACCTGAACGACTTCGACGAGACGGTGCTCGGCCCCTGGGAGTGGGACCTGAAGCGGCTCGCGGCCTCGCTGGTGCTGGCCGGCCGGGAGACGGGCGCGTCGGAGGACGTCTGCCGCAAGGCGGCGCACGACGCGGTGGGCGCCTACCGGCGCACGATGCGGCTGCTCGCCAAACTCCCGGTGCTGGACGCGTGGAACGCCATCGCGGACGAGGAACTGGTCTCCCACACCGACGCCCATGACCTGCTCGGCACCCTGGAGCGGGTCTCGGAGAAGGCGCGCTCCAACACCAGTGGCCGGTTCGCGGCGAAGTCGACGGAGCCGACCGAGGACGGCGGCCGGCGCTTCGTGGCGGCGCCGCCGGTGCTGAACGAGACACCGGACGACGAGGCGGCGGCGGTCGCCGCGTCCCTGGAGGAGTACGTCACCACGCTCTCCGAGGACCGCCTCCCGCTGCTGGCCCGGCACGCGGTGCACGACGTGGCGTTCCGTGTGGTCGGCACCGGCAGTGTCGGCACCCGCTCCTATGTCGTCCTGCTCCTCGACCACCGGGGCGAGCCGCTCGTCCTCCAGGTGAAGGAGGCCCGTCCGTCGGCGCTGGTCCCGCATCTGGCGACGGCCGGGTTCGAGACCCCGGCCGTGGCGCACGAGGGCCACCGGGTGGTGATGGGGCAGAAGCGCATGCAGGTGGTCAGCGACATCCTGCTCGGCTGGACGACCGTGCAGGGCCGGCCGTACCAGGTGCGCCAGTTCCGCAACCGCAAGGGCAGCGTCGACCCCGCCGCCCTCTCCCCCGACCAGCTCGACGACTACGGCCGGATGACCGGGGCGCTCCTGGCCCGCGCCCACAGCCACAGCGCCGACCCGCGCATGATTGCCGGGTACTGCGGCAAGAACGAGGAACTGGACGAGGCGGTGGCCGGCTTCGCGGTCACCTACGCCGACCGCACCGAGGCGGACCACGAGGACCTGGTCAAGGCGGTGCGCGCGGGCCGCGTCGCGGCGGAGACGGGGGTGTGAGGTACCCGGCGGCCGGGACGGCGCCGCCGGACGGGGCCGGGGCCCCGCGTTGGTGATCAGCCGTAGGCCGGGGTTCCGCCGTGGCCTACGCTGGTCGGGTGACGACACCGGAAGCTGAGCAGTCCCCGTCCCCGTCCGGTGAGGGCGCCGGGACGCCACGCCCCGAGGAACGGCTGGAGCGGGCCGTGCGGGCCGCCGAGCAGGCGCTGATCGAGTTCGAGATCGCGGTGGAGACCTTCCGCGTCGAGGTCGAGAACTTCTCCCGGCTGCACCACCAGAAGCTCGGCCCGATGTACGCCCGCCTCGACGACCTGGAAGCCCGGATCGCCGAGGCCAGGGCCGCGCGGACCGGCGACCCGGAGGACCTGCGCAAGGCGGACGAGGCCCGTGCCCGGGTCATGCCGATGCCGGCCGTGGAGGAGCTGTTCCACGGCTGGATGGACGGCGACGGCCTGTTCCCGGAGGCGTCCGCGATGCTCACGGACCAGCCGGTGCGGCCGCCGCAGCGGGTCCGCCCCAGCGAGGAGGCCCGCAAGCTCTACCGCGACCTCGCCCGCCGGGCCCACCCCGACCTGGCCCAGGAGGACGCGGAGCGGGCCCGCCGGGAGGAGTTCATCACCCGGGTGAACGCCGCCTACGCCCGTGGCGACGAGGCTCTGCTCGCGGAGCTGGCCGAGGAGTGGGCGGCCGGCCCGGCGCCCGCGGAGCGCGAGCCGAGCCCCGCCGAGGAGCTGTACGCCCGCCTGGAGTGGCTGTCCGAGCGCAAGGAACTGCTCAGCCTGGTGGTGCGGGAGCTGGAGGACAGCGCGATCGGCTCCATGCTGCGGCTCGCCCCGGACGACCCGGACAAGCTGCTGGAGGAGATCGGCGAGCAGCTGCTCGCCGATGTCTCCGCCCGCGAGGCGGAACTGGCGGAGCTGCTCACCACGCCCTCCACCGAGGCGGAGTGACGCGGCGGGCGGGAGCCCGGGAAACCTCGGTTCCGCGTCGGGTAGCGTCGGAGTCATGCATCTTGGATCTGGCGTGCCCACGGTCGAGGTCACGGACCTCAAGGACGGCGACTTCCTGCTGGACGTCCGCGAGGACGACGAGTGGCGGGCGGGCCATGCCGCGGGGGCGCTGCACATCCCCATCAGCGAGTTCGTCGCCCGGTACGGCGAGCTGACCGAGGCCGCCCCGCAGGACGGCCGGGTCAACGTGATCTGCCGCTCCGGGGGCCGCTCGGCGCAGGTCGCGATGTACCTCGTGCAGCAGGGCATCGACGCGGTGAACGTCGACGGCGGCATGCAGGTGTGGTCGGCGGTGGGCCGTCCGGTCGTGACGGACGGCGGACAGCCCGGCTTCGTGCTGTAGCTCCCGCGGTCCGCGCCTCAGCTCAGGGGGTGGGCGGCCAGCAGGTCGCCCAGCGCCTCCTCGTGCGCCGCGGCCGGGCCGAGCGCCAGCTCCAGCTGCTTGGCCCAGGCGTGGTAGCGGTGCAGCGGGTAGTCGACGTCGGCCCCGAAGCCGCCGTGCAGATGCTGCGCCGTCTGCACGATCCGCCGTACGCCCTCCGCGGCCCAGATCTTGGCGACGGCGACGTCCCCGGCCACGGGGAGCGCCCCCGGGGTCCGCGCGGTGATCCGCCACGCGGCCTGCCACAGGGTGGCCTCCATCGCCCGCAGGTCGATGTACCGGTCGGCGGCCTGCACGGCGACCGCCTGGAAGGTGGCGAGCGGGAAGCCGAACTGCTCCCGCTTGCCGGTGTACTCGGCCGTCATCCGCAGCACCCGCCCGCCGAGCCCGAGGGCCTGCGCGCACGTCCCCACGGTCAGCAGCTCCCGCAGTTCCTCCCAGGCGCCCTCCGCGTCCACGACGTCCCCTGCGCCGAGTGTCACGGAGTCCAGCCGCAGCTCCCCGAGGCGCTCCCCGCCGGTGGCGTACTGCTCGGCGATCCCGACCCCGGCGTGTTCGCGCGGCACCACCGCGAGGACGGTCCGGCCGGCGTCCGCCACCGCCGGTACGACGACGAGGTCGGCGTCGCAGGCCCAGGCCACCGCCGTCTGCGTGCCGTCCAGCACCCATCGCGCGCCGTCCCGCCGGGCGGTCACCGCGAGCTGTGCCGGGTCGTGCCCGGTCCGTCCGTGCGCGGCGACGGTCAGGGTGACCTCGCCCCGTCCGGCGCGGGCGAGGAGCGCGCCCGCCGGCTCCTGGCCGGCGTGGGCCTGGAGCACGGCGAGTGCCGCGCTGTGCTCCAGCAGCGGCACCCGTGCCAGCACCGCGGCCGTCTCCCGCAGGACCAGACAGAGCGCGACCGCGTCCAGACCCGCCCCGCCGTGCTCCTCGGCGAGCAGCAGGCTCAGCAGGTCGGCGCCAGCGAGGCGGGCCCACAGCTCCCGGTCGAAGCCCTCGGCGACGGCGCCCGCGGTGAGCGCGGGGCTCGGGACGGCGTCCGGGGCGACCCCGGCGCACACCCCGCGCGCCGCCTCGGCCGCCGCCTGCTGTTCCTCGGTGAAGGAGAAGTCCACGGTCCCTGTCCTTCCGCGCCCACGGAGACTCTGACGGTCCGTCAAGATAGAACAGGTTCTAGAAGAAGGGAACGGCCCGGACAGCTCCCCTACCGGGCACTCGGCGGACGTGACCTCCTCGTGCACGGGGCGCCCGGCGGACGTGACCTCCCCGTGCGCCGGGCGCCGTAAGGTGTCACCCCTGAGCGGGGCCCTCGACCGGGGCCGCGGGGCCGGGAACCGGGAAACGGGGCGGGATGGACGCGTACGACACAGGGGGCGGGGTCCGGGGCGGGCCCGAGCCCGCGCCCCCGCCGGAGCCCGTGCCCCCGCCGGAGCCGGCCCCCCGTACCGGCGTGGCCGCGCTCTCCCTGGGCCACCAGATCGCCGCGGCCGTCGCCCTGGCGGTCGTCGCGGTCGCCGTCTGTGTCCACCTCGGCATGGTCTTCCTGCACGTCGCGCCCTCGAACACGGTCAGCAAGAAGCACGGCTCGGTGATCTCGGACTGGATCTACCCGGAGTTCGAGCAGAACTGGAAGCTGTTCGCGCCCAACCCGCTCCAGCAGAACATCGCCGTGCAGGCCCGCGCCGAGGTCCGCACCGCGGACGGCGGGATACGCACCACCGGCTGGTACGACCTGTCCGCCCGCGACGGCGAGGCCATCGACGGCAACCTGGTGCCCAGCCACACCCAGCAGAACGAGCTGCGCCGCGCCTGGGACTTCCTGGTCGCCACGCACGACAGCGACAACCGCGCGGTCGGCGAACGGGGCCTGCTCTCCGAGGCGTACCTGCGCCGGATCGTGGCGATGCGGCTGGACCGCGAGGGCGCCGCCGGTGCCGGCGGGGTCGTCGAGCGGGTCCAGGTCCGCTCCCGGACCACCCACGTACAGCCGCCCGAGTGGACCGGCGAACGGTCGCCGACCGAACCCGCCTACCGGGAGCTGCCCTGGTGGGAGCTGCCCGACGAGGAGACGCAGGGGGACCCGGAGTGAACCGCTTCGCCCTCGCGGTCTCCCACGGCATCGCCCGCGTCACCGAGTCCGCCCTCGGCCCGTACCAGACGGCCGTGGTCCGGATCGGCTTCGCCGCGACCTGGCTGCTCTTCCTGCTGCGCGAGCTTCCTCACCGCCATGAGCTGTACGGCCCCGACAGCCCCTGGAGCCTCGACCTCGCCGAGCGCCTGATCGGCCTGAACGGCGCCTTCACCGTCCTGCTCTGGTCCGACAGCCGGCTCTGGTTCGAGCTGGTCTACGCGCTCGCGCTGGTCTCCGCCGCGCTGCTGCTGGTCGGCTGGCGCAGCCGCACCACGTCCGTGCTGTTCATGGTCGGCGTGCTGTCCCTCCAGAACCGTTCCGTGTTCATGGGCGACGGCGGCGACAACGTCCTGCACCTGATGTCGATCTACCTGGTCTTCACCCGCTGCGCCCAGGTCTGGTCCCTGGACGCGCGCCGGGCGGACCGGGACCGCGCCGCGCGGGCCCGGGGCGAGCGGGTCACCGACCGGGTCGGCCCCGCGCTGTGGGCCGTGCTCGGCCTGGTGCTGGTCGTGGCGACGCTGGCCGGGAAGCTGGGTGACGACTGGCCCTCGGACGGGACCGCGTCGGGCGCGCAGCGGGCGGTGGCCGTCGGGGTCGCCGTGGTCTCCACCTGGGTGGGCGGACAGGGGCTGATCCCGGCGATCCTGTGGTGCCTGTGGGCGGCGCAGGCCGTGCGGTGGATCGTCGGCCGCCGGGCCAGGAGCGAGCAGCCGCGCATCCTGCTCGACGTGGTCGCGAACATCGTGCACAACGGCGCCCTGCTCGTGATCATGGCCGAGGCGTGTCTGATCTACGCCACCGCCGGCTGGTACAAGATCCAGGGCTCCCGCTGGCAGGACGGCACGGCCGTCCACTACCCCCTGCACCTGGACTACTTCTCGCCCTGGCCCGCGCTCGCCGACGTGCTGTCGGCCAGCGGCACCATGGTGATGCTGGTGACCTACGGGACCGTGCTGGTACAGGTCGCCTTCCCGTTCGCGCTGCTCAACCGGCGGGCCAAGAACGTCCTGCTGGCCTTCATGATGTTCGAGCACGCGGTGATCGCGGTCGTGCTGGGCCTGCCGTTCTTCTCCCTGGCCATGATCGCGGCGGACGCGGTCTTCCTGCCGACCGGTTTCCTGCGCCGCCTGGGCTCCGGGGCAGCCCGGCTCACCCGCCGCGTCCCGGGCCCGCGCTCCGGCCGCGCGGTGCTGCCCGAGCCGCGCAAGCCGGAGAACCCCGAGCACCGCCCCGTAGGCTCGCCGTCATGACCGTCCCCGTCACCACCTGGCACCGCCTCGCCGAAAGCGCCGTCCTGCTGGACGGCTTCCACGCGCTCAAGCACGCGGTGCGCTTCGGGGCCGAGGTGCCGGTGGCCGTCGCCGTGGACCGGGCGGCGGCGCTCGCCCTCGCCGGGGAACTGGCCCCGGACGTCACCGACTCCCTCGCCGCCCTGCTCACCGAGGTCCCGGAGGACACCTACCGGGCCCTGGTCCCGCGCCCCCACCCCACGGCGGTGGCGGCGCTGGCCCGCAGGCCGTCCCGCGAGGCCGGCCTGGAACTGCTGGCCCGCACCCCGCGCACCGCCCCGGTGGTGCTCCTGGACCAGCCGCGCAACCTCGGCAACACCGGCGCGGTCATCCGGCTGGCCGCGGGCTTCGGCGCCACCGGCGTGGTCACCACCGGCACGCTGGACCCCTGGCATCCGACGGTCGTCCGGGGCGGCGCGGGCCTGCACTTCGCGACGACCGTGGAACGCGTGACGGCGGCCGACCTGCCCCCGGGACCCCTGTTCGCGCTGGACCCCGAGGGCGACGACATCCGGGGCGTGAAGCTCCCGGACGACGCCGTCCTCGCGTTCGGCTCCGAGCGCAGCGGCCTGTCGGCCGAGGTGCGCGGGCGGGCGGACCACCTGCTCGCGCTGCCGATGCGCCCGCAGGTCTCCAGCTACAACCTGGCCACGAGCGTCGCCATGACGCTCTACCACTGGAGCGCGTTCGGGTCCTGAGGGCCTGTAGCGCCTGTAGCGCCTGTAGGGCCTACGCTTCCCGGCGCACCTCCACCACGCGGAAGCGGTTGGCGACGAAGGCGCCGTCGCACAGCGCGGCGTTGGCCGCCGGGTTGCCGCCGGAGCCGTGGAAGTCGGAGAAGGCGGCCGTCTGGTTGACGTACACCCCGCCGGTCAGGTTGAGGGAGAGCTGCGCGGCCTCCTCCAGGCAGACCTCGCGCACCGCTTCCTCGACCTCGGGGTCGACGGTGTACGCGCCGACGGTCATCGCGCCCTTCTCCCGGATCGTGCGCCGCAGCAGTTCCACCGCGTCGGCGGCGGAGTCCATGGCCACCGCGAAGGACACCGGTCCGAAGCACTCGTTCATGTAGGCGGCCTCGTCGTCCGGCTTGGCGCCGTCCAGCTTGACCATGACCGGGGTGCGCACGACCGCGTCCGGGAACTCCGGGTTGGCGATCTCGCGGGAGGCCAGGGCGACCTCGCCCAGCCCGGCCGCCGCCTCCAGACGCGCCTTGACGTCCGGGTTGACGATCGCCCCGAGCAGGGCGTTGGCGCGGGCGTCGTCGCCGAGCAGGCCGTCGACCGCGCGCGCGAGGTCGGCGACGACCTCGTCGAAGGTGCGGGGCCCGTCCTCGGTGCGGATGCCGTCCCGGGGGATCAGCAGGTTCTGCGGGGTGGTGCACATCTGCCCGCTGTAGAGCGACAGGGAGAACGCCAGGTTGGACAGCATGCCCTTGTAGTCGCCGGTCGACTCCACGAGCACCGTGTTGACGCCGGCCTTCTCCGTGTAGACCTGCGCCTGGCGGGCGTTGGCCTCCAGCCAGTCGCCGAAGGCGGTCGAACCGGTGTAGTCGATGATGCGGATCTCGGGGCGCGTCGCGAGCGTCTTGGCGATGCCCTCGCCGGGCCGCTCGGCGGCGAGCGCGACCAGGTTGGGGTCGAAGCCCGCCTCGGCGAGCACCTCGCGGGCCACCCGCACGGTCAGCGCGAGCGGCAGCACCGCGCGCGGGTGGGGCTTGACCAGGACGGCGTTGCCGGTGGCGAGGGAGGCGAACAGGCCCGGGTAGCCGTTCCAGGTCGGGAAGGTGTTGCAGCCGATCATCAGCGCGACGCCCCGCGGGACGGGGGTGAACGCCTTGGTCAGCGCCAGCGGGTCCCGCTTGCCCTGCGGCTTGGTCCACTCCGCGGTGTCGGGGGTGCGGATCTGCTCGACGTACGCGTACGCCACCGCCTCCAGGCCGCGGTCCTGGGCGTGCGGTCCGCCCGCCTGGAACGCCATCATGAACGCCTGCCCGGAGGTGTGCATGACCGCGTGCGCGAACTCGTGGGTGCGGTCGCTGATCCGCTTGAGGATCTCCAGACAGACCAGCGCGCGGATCTCCGCGCCCGCGTCCCGCCAGGCCCGCTGTCCGGCGCGCATCGCGGGCAGCAGGACGTCCGGGTCCGCGTGCGGGTACTCCACGCCCAGTTCCGGCCCGTAGGGGGAGACCTCGCCGCTCACCCAGCCGTCGGTGCCGGGCTGGCCGAGGTCGAGCCGGGTGCCGAGCACGGCGTCGTGGGCGGCCCTGCCCGCCGCCATGTCGAGGCTGCCGTTCTCGCCGTACGCCTTGGGGTGCTCGGGGTGCGGGGACCAGTAGGCGCGCGTGCGGAGGGCTTCCAGCGCCTGGTCGAGCGTGGGCCGGTGCCGGGCGATCAGGTCGTGGGGGGTGAGGGTGGCGGCCATGCGGGACCAACTCCTTGTTTCAAGAACTCCTCGTCGAGTTCATGACCTGGGCAAGACATGGGCAGGAAGGGGCAGACAGAGTTAGAGTAACCGAACGATCGGTCGGGACAAGGGGGTCCGCCGCATCTGTGGAAAACCCCGTGCGGGAGGATCGCGCACATGACAGCACTGGACCTCAGCAGCCCCGTGGCCGTGGTCGGCACCGGCACCATGGGCCAGGGCATCGCCCAGGTCGCGCTCGTCGCCGGCCATCCCGTCCGGCTCTACGACGCCGCGCCCGGCAGGGCCGAGGAGGCGGCCGCCGCGATCGGCGCCCGCCTGGACCGGCTCGTGGAGAAGGACCGGATGAGCGACGCCGACCGCAACGCGGCGCGCGCCCGGCTGCTGCCCGCCGCCGACCTCGCCGACCTCGCCGACTGCGCCCTGGTGATCGAGGCCGTCCTGGAGCGCCTCGACGTCAAACAGGAGCTGTTCCGGGCCCTTGAGGCGGTCGTCGGCGACGACTGCCTGCTCGCCACCAACACCTCCTCCCTGTCCGTCACCGCGATCGGCGGCGCCCTGGCCAACCCCGGCCGGTTCGTGGGCCTGCACTTCTTCAACCCGGCCCCGCTGCTGCCGCTGGTCGAGGTGGTCTCCGGGTTCGCCACCGACGTCACCTCGGCCACGCGCGCGTACGAGACCGCCCGCGCCTGGGGCAAGACCCCGGTCGCCTGCGCCGACACCCCCGGCTTCATCGTCAACCGCATCGCGCGCCCCTACTACGCCGAGGCGTTCGCGGTGTACGAGGCCCAGGGCGCCGATCCGGCCACGATCGACGCGGTCCTGCGCGAGTGCGGCGGCTTCCGGATGGGCGCCTTCGAGCTGACCGACCTGATCGGCCAGGACGTCAACGAGTCGGTCACCCACTCCGTGTGGCAGTCGTTCTTCCAGGACGTCCGCTTCACGCCCTCGCTGTCCCAGCGCCGCCTCGTCGAGTCGGGCCGCCTGGGCCGCAAGAGCGGACACGGCTGGTACGACCACGCGCCGGACGCCGAGCGCCCCGAACCGCACACCGCCGAACCCGAGCGCGCGCCCGAGTACGTCGTCGCCGAGGGCGACCTCGGCCCGGCCGGTGAACTGCTCACGCTGCTGCGCGAGGCGGGCATCCCGGTGCGCGAGGAGGACGAGGACCACGGCACCCGGCTGGTCCTGCCCTCCGGCGGACAGCTGGCGCTCGCCGACGGGCAGACCTCGGTGGAGTTCCGGGACGTCGTCTACTTCGACCTCGCGCTCGACTACCGCCGGGCCACCCGGATCGCCCTGTCCGCCTCCCAGGACACCGCCCCGCGCACCCTCGCCGAGGCGATCGGCCTCTTCCAGGCGCTCGGCAAGGACGTCAGCGTCATCGGCGACGTACCGGGGATGATCGTCGCCCGTACGGTCGCGCGGATCGTCGACCTCGCCCACGACGCGGTCGCCAAGGGCGTCGCCACCGAGGAGGACGTCGACACCGCCATGCGGCTCGGCGTCAACTACCCGCTCGGCCCCTTCGAGTGGAGCCGCCGGCTCGGCCGGAACTGGGCCTACGCCCTCCTCGACGACCTCCATCTGCGCGACCCCTCCGGGCGGTACGCCCCCTCCCTCGCGCTGTACCGGCACGCGTACGCCACCGACAAGCGGGAGGGCAACGGCTCATGACCACCGCCAAGCGCGACACGTACACCCCCGAGACGCTGCTGTCGGTGGCGGTGCAGGTCTTCAACGAGCGCGGCTACGACGGCACCTCCATGGAGCACCTCTCCCGCGCCGCGGGGATCTCCAAGTCGTCGATCTACCACCACGTCAGCGGCAAGGAGGAACTGCTGCGCCGGGCGGTCAGCCGCGCGCTGGACGAACTGTTCGGGATCCTCGACGAGGAGCACGCGCGCGTGGGGCGTGCCTCGGAGCGCCTGGAGCACGTGGTGCGGCGCATGGTCGAGGTGCTGACGGCCGAGCTGCCGTACGTGACGCTGCTGCTGCGGGTGCGCGGCAACACCGACACCGAGCGGTGGGCGCTGGAGCGGCGCCGCGACTTCGACCACCGGGTCGCCGAGCTGCTCCAGGCGGCGGCCGACGACGGGGACGTGCGCGGTGACGTGGAGGTGCGGCTCGCCACCCGGCTGGTCTTCGGGATGATCAACTCCATCGTGGAGTGGTACCGGCCCGACAGCCGCGGGATGGGCGAGCGCGAGGTCGCCGACGCGGTGGTGCGGATGGTCTTCGGCGGACTGCGCCGGGCCGCCTGAGCCCTGGGCCCTGGGCCCTGGGCCTCGGGCCCTGGTACCCGGTCCTGGGCCCGGGTCCTGGACCAGGGTCAGCCCTGGGGCTCCAGGTCCTCCTCCTCGAACACCAGCAGGGTGCGGGTGCTGAGCACCTCGGGGATGGCCTGGAGCCGGGTGAGCACCAGCTCGCGCAGGGCCCGGTTGTCGGGTGTGTGCACCAGCAGCAGGACGTCGAAGTCGCCCCCCACCAGCGCGATGTGCGAGGCGCCCGGAAGCTGTCTGAGCTGCTCGCGCACGGTGCGCCAGGAGTTCTGCACGATCTTCAGCGTGATGTACGCCGAGGTCCCGTGCCCGGCGCGCTCGTGGTCGACCCGGGCGCCGAAGCCCCGGATGACGCCGTCCTCGATGAGGCGGTTGATGCGCGCGTAGGCGTTGGCCCGTGAGACGTGGACCCGTTCGGCCACCGACCGTATCGACGCGCGGCCGTCGGCCTGGAGCATCTGGAGGATGTCCTGGTCGATGGCGTCGAGGGGACGGGCCGGCGGCGGAGGGCCGCCGCTCTCGGAGCCCTCGGCCATTTGTTCAGGCGCCATGTCCCCCCGCCTCCCTGTGGTGGACGTACTGCGTTCATTCCAGGCTGTGGAGAACCGTTTGTCCACAGCCTGGAGGTGCCTGTAGCCAAAATGTGCCGACGACCGAACAATCGGTAGGTGAGGCGCATCACAGCCGCTGCGCCTCCCGTAGCCACTCCCACGAGGAGGTGCCGTCATGACGGTCCTGGAGCAGCGGGGCGCGTACCGGCCATCGCCGCCGCCCGCCTGGCAGCCCCGTACCGACCCCGCGCCGCTGCTGCCCGACGCGGAGCCCTACCGCGTCCTCGGCACGGATGAGGCGGCGAAGGCCGATCCCGGCCTGCTGCGCCGCCTCTACGCCGAGCTGGTGCGCGGCCGTCGGTACAACGCCCAGGCCACCGCCCTGACCAAGCAGGGCCGGCTCGCCGTCTACCCGTCCACCACGGGCCAGGAGGCCTGCGAGATCGCCGCCGCGCTCGCCCTCCAGGAGCGCGACTGGCTCTTCCCGAGCTACCGCGACACCCTCGCCGCCGTCGCCCGCGGGGTGGACCCCGTGCAGGCGCTCACCCTGCTGCGGGGCGACTGGCACACCGGCTACGACCCGCGCGAGCACCGCGTCGCCCCCCTGTGCACGCCGCTCGCCACCCAGCTCCCGCACGCCGTCGGGCTCGCCCACGCCGCCCGCCTCAAGGGCGACGACGTGGTCGCGCTCGCCATGGTCGGTGACGGCGGCACCAGCGAGGGCGACTTCCACGAGGCGCTGAACTTCGCGGCCGTCTGGCAGGCGCCGGTGGTCTTCCTGGTGCAGAACAACGGCTTCGCCATCTCCGTACCGCTCGCCAAGCAGACCGCGGCCCCGTCGCTGGCCCACAAGGCCGTCGGTTACGGCATGCCCGGCCGCCTGGTCGACGGCAACGACGCGGCCGCCGTGCACGAGGTGCTGACCGACGCGGTGCGCCGGGCCCGCGCGGGCGGCGGCCCCACCCTGGTCGAGGCGATCACCTACCGGATCGACGCCCACACCAACGCCGACGACGCCACCCGCTACCGGGGCGACTCCGAGGTGGAGACCTGGCGCGGCCACGACCCGATCGCCCTGCTGGAGCACGAACTCACCGAGCGCGGCCTCCTCGACGAGGCCGGCATCCAGGCCGCGAAGGACGCCGCCGAGGCCATGGCCGCCGACCTGCGCGAGCGTATGAACGCCGACGCGGTGCTCGACCCCATGGACCTGTTCGCCCATGTGTACGCCGAGCCCACCCCGCAGCTGCGGGAGCAGGAGGCCCACCTGCGCGCCGAGCTGGAAGCCGAAGGGGACGAGCGATGACCACCGTCGCGGTGAAACCCGCCACCATGGCGCAGGCCCTCACGCGCGCGATGCGCGACGCCATGGCGGACGACCCGTCCGTGCACGTCATGGGCGAGGACGTGGGCACCCTCGGCGGTGTCTTCCGGGTCACCGACGGACTCGCCAAGGAGTTCGGCGAGGACCGCTGCACCGACACCCCGCTCGCCGAGGCCGGCATCCTCGGCACGGCCGTCGGCATGGCCATGTACGGCCTGCGCCCGGTCGTGGAGATGCAGTTCGACGCGTTCGCCTACCCGGCCTTCGAGCAGCTGATCTCGCACGTCGCCCGGATGCGCAACCGCACCCGCGGCGCCATGCCCCTGCCGATCACCATCCGCGTCCCCTACGGCGGCGGCATCGGCGGCGTCGAGCACCACAGCGATTCCTCCGAGGCCTACTACATCGCGACCCCGGGGCTCCACGTGGTCACCCCGGCCACCGTCGCCGACGCCTACGGCCTGCTGCGCGCCTCCATCGCCTCCGACGACCCGGTCGTCTTCCTGGAGCCCAAGCGGCTGTACTGGTCGAAGGCGTCCTGGAACCCGGAGGCTCCCGAGAGCGTTGAACCGATCGGCCGCGCGGTGGTGCGGCGCTCGGGCCGGAGCGCCACGCTCATCACGTACGGTCCGTCCGTTCCCGTCTGCCTCGAAGCCGCCGAGGCGGCCCGGGAGGAGGGGTGGGACCTGGAGGTCGTCGACCTGCGCTCGCTGGTGCCGTTCGACGACGAGACGGTCTGCGCCTCGGTCCGGCGGACCGGACGAGCGGTCGTCGTGCACGAGTCGGGCGGGTTCGGCGGCCCGGGAGGGGAGATCGCGGCCCGGGTCACGGAGCGCTGCTTCCACCATCTGGAGGCGCCGGTGCTCCGGGTGGCCGGGTTCGACATCCCCTACCCGCCGCCGATGCTGGAGCGTCACCACCTGCCCGGCGTGGACCGGATCCTGGACGCCGTGGGGCGTCTGCAATGGGAGGCCGAGAGCTGATGGCACAGGTGCTGGAGTTCAAGCTCCCCGACCTCGGGGAGGGGCTCACCGAGGCGGAGATCGTCCGCTGGCTGGTCCAGGTCGGCGACGTGGTCGCCGTGGACCAGCCGGTCGTGGAGGTCGAGACCGCGAAGGCGATGGTCGACGTCCCCTGCCCCTACGCGGGCGTGGTCACCGCCCGCTTCGGTGAGGAGGGCAGCGAACTGCCCGTCGGGGCGCCGCTCATCACGGTCGCCGTGGGGGCGCCCGCCGACGGCGACGGCGAGAGTGCCGGCTCGGGCAACGTCCTCGTGGGGTACGGCACGTCCGAGGCGCCGGCCCGGCGCAGGCGGGTCCGTCCGACGACGCCCCCGCCCTCGGCCAACGGCGCGGCGGCCGCGCGCGCGGTGCCGGAGGCGCCCGTCGCCCCCGCCGTCCCGGAGGCCCCCGAGGCCCCCGGGGTTTCGGAGGCGGCCGAGGGGCCGGTTCCGGTGATCTCCCCGCTGGTCCGCAGGCTGGCCCGGGAGAACGGCCTCGACCTGCGCGAACTGCACGGGTCCGGGCCCGACGGGCTGATCCTGCGCGCCGACGTGGAGTACGCCCTGCGGGCCGCCGCCGCGCAGGGCCGCCCCACCGCCGCGCCTCCGGCGCCCGTCGCCACGGCACCCGTCACCGCAGCGGCCCCCGCCACGTCCGCCCCCGTCCCGGCCGCGCCCCCGCTCACCACCGCTCCGCTCACCACAGGTGAGATCCGCACGCCCCTCAAGGGCGTCCGCGGCGCGGTGGCCGACAAGCTCTCCCGCAGCCGCCGGGAGATCCCGGACGCGACCTGCTGGGTGGACGCCGACGCGACCGAGCTGATGCGCGCCCGCACCGCGATGAACGCCGCGGGCGGCCCGAAGATCTCCCTCCTGGCGCTGCTGGCCCGTATCTGCACCGCCGCGCTCGCCCGCCACCCCGAGCTGAACTCCGCCGTCGACCAGGAGGCCCGGGAGGTCGTCCGCTTCGGCCACGTCAACCTGGGCTTCGCCGCCCAGACCGAGCGCGGCCTGGTCGTCCCCGTCGTCCGGGACGCCCACGCGCGCGGCGCGGAGTCGCTGAGCGCCGAGTTCGCCCGCCTCACCGAGTCGGCCCGCACCGGCGCCCTCACCCCCGCGGACCTCACCGGCGGCACCTTCACGCTCAACAACTACGGCGTGTTCGGCGTCGACGGCTCCACGCCGATCATCAACCACCCCGAGGCGGCGATGCTCGGCGTCGGCCGGATCATCCCCAAGCCGTGGGTGCACGAGGGCGAGCTGGCGGTCCGCCAGGTCGTGCAGCTCTCGCTCACCTTCGACCACCGGGTCTGCGACGGCGGCACCGCGGGCGGCTTCCTGCGGTACGTGGCGGACTGCGTGGAACAGCCGGCGGTGCTGTTGCGCACACTCTGATCACAGGGCCCCCGGCACGTTCCCTGTGATCGCCGGGGCCCGCATACTCGGGGGGTGACCGCGTACGAGCCCCCGGGCGACCCGGACAGCGAGGCGTACGACGCCGTCGTGCTCGCCGGGGGCGCCGCCCGGCGGCTCGGCGGCGCCGACAAGCCCGGCCTGAGCGTGGGCGGGCGCCCGCTCCTGGACCGGGTGCTCGCCGCCTGCGCCGGCGCGCGGGCCACCGTGGTCGTCGCCGACCCCAGGCCCACCGCCCGCCCGGTGACCTGGGCGCGCGAGGACCCGCCCGGCGGGGGTCCGCTCGCCGCCCTCGACGCCGGTCTGCGCCGCACCACCGCGGACCGGGTCCTGCTGCTCTCCGCCGACCTGCCCTTCCTCGACACGGCCACCGTGGAGCTGCTGCTCACCACGGTGGCCGGAAGCGGCACCGACGGAGCGCCCCTCATCGACGGAGCGCTCCTCACCGACGCCGACGGCCGGGACCAGCCGCTCGTCGCCGCCTACCGCGCGGCACGGCTGCGCGAGGGACTGACGGCACTGCGGGAGGAGCACGGCGGCCTGACCGGCCTGCCGCTGCGCCGCCTCACCGCGGGCCTCCGACTCACCCGCGTCCCCGGCCCGCTCGCGTCCTTCGACTGCGACACCTGGGACGACATCGCCACCGCCAGGGCACGGATCAGGGAGCATGGGCACGTGTTGGATGAATGGATCTCCGCGGCCAAGGACGAGCTGGGCATCGACCTCGACGTCGACATCAAGGTCCTGCTGGACCTCGCCCGGGACGCCGCCCACGGGGTGGCGCGGCCCGCGGCCCCGCTGACCACCTTCCTCGTCGGCTACGCGGCGGCCCGTGCCGGGGGCGGTCCCGAGGCGGTCGCCGAGGCCGCCCGCAAGGCCGCCGACCTTGCCGCGCGCTGGGCCGCCGAACAGTCTCCGGACGCGAAGCCCGACGCCGCCCCGGACGCGAAGCCCGACGCCGCCCCGGACGCCGGATGACCGCCCGCAGCGTCCACGACGGCCCGGACGCCGAGGACCTCGACATCGAGGAGGTGCTCGCCCTGGTGAACGGCAACCCTCCGGCGGGCGATCACGACCCCGCGCGCCGGCCGCGGCCCGAGGAGCGCCCCGGGCCGCCCCCGGCCGAGCGCCACCGGACCACCCCCTGGCCGGAGGCCCGAGCCGTGGCCGCCCGTGCGGGCAGGCCGCGCGGCGCCCGGCGCGACCCGGTGTCCGTCCCGCTGGACGCGGCGCTCGGCCTCACCCTGGCCGCCCCGCTCGCCGCCCTCACCGACCTGCCCTCCTTCGACACCTCGGCGATGGACGGCTGGGCGGTCGCCGGACCGGGCCCCTGGGCCGTACGGGAGACCGGTGTGCTGGCCGGGCACGGCGAGCCGGAGCGGCTCACGGACGGAGAGGCGGTCCGGATCGCCACCGGCGCCCGGATCCCCCCGGACACCACCGCCGTGCTCCGCAGCGAGCACGGCCGTACCGACGACAAGGGGAGGCTGCACGCCACCCTCCCCCCGTCCCGGCCCGGTTCGGGTGCCGGCACCTCCACCCTCCAGCACGGCCAGGACATCCGGCCCCGCGGCCAGGAATGCCGCTCCGGTGACCAACTGCTGCCCCTCGGCACCCTGGTGACCCCGGCCGTCCTCGGCCTCGCCGCCGCCGCGGGCTACGACACCCTGACCGCCGTCGCCCGGCCGCGTGTCGAAGTGCTGATCCTGGGCGACGAGTTGCTCACCGAGGGGCTGCCCCACGACGGGCTGATCCGGGACGCGCTCGGCCCGATGCTGCCGCACTGGCTGCGCGCGCTGGGCGCCGAGGTGACCGGTGTGCGCCGGCTCGGCGACGACGCCGAGGCCCTGCACAAGGCGGTCGCCTACTCCGAGGCCGACCTGATCGTCACCACCGGCGGCACCGCCTCCGGACCCGTGGACCATGTCCACCCCGTCCTCGGCCACCTCAAGGCCGAACTCCTCGTCGACGGCGTCAAGGTCCGCCCAGGCCACCCCATGCTGCTGGCCCGCACCAAGGAGAACCAGCACCTGGTCGGCCTGCCCGGAAACCCCCTGGCGGCCGTCTCCGGCCTCCTCACGCTCGCCGAGCCGCTGCTGCGCACCCTCGCGGCCCGGCCCGCGCCCGAGCCGTACACGGTGCCGCTGCGGGACGCGGCGCACGGGCATCCGTACGACACCCGGCTCGTGCCGGTGGTGCTGCGCGGCGACCGGGCCGTCCCGCTGCACTACAACGGCCCCGCGATGCTGCGGGGGATCGCCGCCGCCGACGCCCTGGCCGTCGTACCGCCCGGAGGGGCGCCGGCGGGAGCCGAGGCGGAACTGCTGGACCTGCCCTGGGCGTCCTCCGGGATCGGGGTGTGTTTCACGTGAAACTTCCGGGCCACGACGCCATCGCGCGCCAGCCGGACGAACGGCTGGTCACCCATCGGGTGAAGCTGCCGAGGAAGGTGGTGGAGCACCCGTTCCGGCAGGTCGCCAAGCGGGTGCTGATGGCGCTGTCGCTGCTGGTCATCTGCTCCCTCATCGTCTACGCCGACCGTGAGGGCTACACCGACAACTCCGACGGCAGCCTGGACTTCCTGGACGCCTTCTACTACTCCACCGTCACCCTCTCCACCACGGGATACGGCGACATCACGCCGGTCAGCGACACGGCCCGGCTCACCAACATCCTTGTCATCACGCCGATGCGGGTGCTCTTCCTGATCATCCTGGTCGGCACCACGCTGGAGGTCCTCACCGAGCGCACGCGTGAGGAATGGCGTCTGAACCGCTGGAGGTCCACCTTGCGCGACCACACCGTCGTCGTCGGCTTCGGCACCAAGGGGCGTTCGGCGATCGAGACCGTGTGCGCGACGGGCCTGCGCAAGGAGCAGGTGGTCGTGGTCGACCCCAGCGCCAAGGCGATCGACGCCGCGACGGCCGAGGGCTTCGCGGGGGTCGTGGGCGACGCGACCCGCAGCGATGTGCTGAACCGGGCCGAGGTGCACCGGGCCCGGAAGATCATCATCGCCACCCAACGGGACGACACCGCCGTCCTGGTGACGCTGACGGCCCGCCAGCTCAACCGCGGGGCGAAGATCGTGGCCGCGGTCCGTGAGGAGGAGAACGCGCCGCTGCTGAAGCAGTCCGGCGCGGACGCGGTCATCACCAGCGCCAGCGCGGCCGGCCGGCTGCTCGGCCTGTCGGTGCTGAGTCCCGCCGCGGGCATGGTGATGGAGGACCTGATCCACCAGGGCAGCGGCCTGGACCTGGTCGAACGGCCGGTCATAAAGGCCGAGGTGGGCAAGGGGCCGCGGGAGACCAGCGACCTGGTGGTGAGCGTGCTGCGGGGCCACCGGGTCCTCGGCTACGACCACGAGGACGTCGGCACGCTCCAGGCGACGGACCGTCTCATCACCATCGTGCGGGCGACGCCGAGCACGCAGGTCGCGCCCGACGTCCGCCCGCTTCCCCAGGACTGAGGCCCGGACTACTTGCGGTTGTACAGCCGCATCGTGATCGGCCCGAAGACCAGCACGAACAGCGCGGACCACCCCAGCGACCAGGCGATCTCGTCGGCCGGCCAGTCACCCGCCATCAACTCCCGCACCGCGGAGGCCAGGTGGGTGATGGGGCTGTTGTTGACGAACGCCTGGAGCCAGCCCGGCATGGTGCTCGGGTCGACGAAGACGTTGGACAGGAAGGTCAGCGGGAAGATCACCATCATGCTGACGCCCATCACCGACTTCTCGGTGCGCAGCAGCAGCCCGAACATCGTCCAGATCCACGAGAACGCGAACGAGAACAGCACCAGCAGGGCGATCCCGGCGAGCACGCCCACGACGCCGCCGTCCGGCCGGTAGCCGAGGATGACGCCCACGGTCAGCATGACCACGGAGGCGATGGTGTAGCGCAGGGCGTCCCCGAGGAGATAGCCGACCATCGTCGAGGGCCGCCAGATGGGCAGCGTCCGGAACCGGTCGAAGACACCCTTCTCGATGTCGGTGTTGACCGACACCCCGGTGTACATCGTGATCATCACGACCGACATCACCAGGATGCCCGGCAGCAGGAACTGGATGTACTCCTCCGGGGACCCGGCCAGGGCGCCCCCGAACAGGTACGTGTACATCAGCACCATCATGATCGGGAAGGCGGTGACGTCGAAGAGCTGCTCGGGGACGTGCTTGATCTTCAGCATCGCCCGCCAGCCGAAGGTCAGCGAGGCGGACAGCGCGCTGGGCCGCCGCGGCCGCTCCCCCGAGACGAGCAGTTCGGCGAGCGACTCGGCGCTGACCGGGGCGAGTTCCTTGGCTTCCGGGGTCGTCGCGGTGCTCATGCCGCCACCTCGTCCTTGCTGTCGTGGCCGGTGTCGTGGCCGGTGAGGGCGAGGAAGACCTCGTCCAGGCTGGGCTGGCCCAGTGAGAAGTTGTCGACGGTGATGCCGGTACGGGCCAGTTCGGCGAGGGCCCGTGAGGCCTGCTCCGCCGCGCCGTCCCCGGTCGCCGAGCCGAGCCGGGCGGTCAGCGCCACCGGATCGGGCTCCAGCGTCACGTCCGCGGCGAGGGCCGCGCGCAGCACCCGCTCCGCGTCCGGCCGCTGCCCCGGGTCCCGCAGCCGCAGATGGACCGATCCGGCGCCCACGGACGCCTTCAGCTCGCCCTTGGTGCCCTCGGCGATCACCCGGCCCTTGTCGATGACCGCGATCCGGGACGCCAGCTGGTCGGCCTCGTCCAGGTACTGGGTGGTCAGCAGCACGGTCGTGCCCTGGGCGACCACCGCGCGCACGATGTCCCACACCTGGTTGCGGCTGCGCGGGTCGAGCCCGGTGGTCGGCTCGTCGAGGAAGAGCAGCTCGGGGGTGTTCAGGATGGACGCGGCGATGTCGATCCGGCGCCGCATACCGCCGGAGTAGTGCTTGACCTGCTTCGCGGCCGCCTCCGACAGTCCGAACGCCTCCAGGAGCTGTTCGCTGCGGCGGCGCGCGGCCTGCTTGGAGTGGCCCAGCAGCCGGCCCAGCAGCACCAGGTTCTCGGTGCCGGTGAGGTCCTCGTCGACCGAGGCGTACTGGCCGGTCAGGCTCACCCTGCTGCGCACCTCGTCGGCCTCGCGGACGACGTCGTGGCCGAAGACATGGGCCTCGCCGCCGTCGGGCCGCAGGAGGGTAGCGAGCATCTTCACGGTGGTGGTCTTCCCGGCGCCGTTCGGGCCGAGGACGCCGTAGACGGTTCCGGCCGGAACCGACAGATCGACGCCGTCGACGGCCCTGGTGTCGCCGAACGTCTTCACCAGGCCCGCCGTCTCGATGGCCAGGGCTGACGTGTGCTGGCTCATGGTGGCTTGTCCTTCCACGCACTTGGGTTACGCATGGGGAGACCTTTACCGTCGCGCAAACTCATCGGTTTCGCACAGGAATTTCTCGGCGAACCCGACCAAGGACCGAGCCGGCCCGGGACCCGGGACCGAGGAGTAGCGTCGCTGCCATGCATGCGATCACGATTGACGAACCCGGCGGGCCCGAGGCGCTGGTGTGGGCCGAGGTCCCCGAACCGGTGCCCGGCCAGGGCGAGGTCCTGGTCGAGGTGGCGGCGAGCGCCGTGAACCGGGCCGACATCCTCCAGCGGCAGGGCTTCTACGACCCGCCGCCCGGCACCTCCCCGCACCCGGGCCTGGAGTGCTCGGGGCGGATCGCCGCGCTCGGTCCGGGCGTCTCCGGCTGGGCGGTCGGCGACGAGGTGTGCGCGCTGCTCGCGGGCGGCGGCTACGCGCAGAAGGCCGTCGTCCCGGCCGGTCAGCTGCTGCCCGTGCCCAAGGGGGTGGGCCTGGTGCGGGCGGCAGCCCTGCCCGAGGTGGTCTGCACGGTCTGGTCCAACGTCTTCATGATCGCCCACCTGCGTCCCGGGGAGACGCTGCTCGTGCACGGCGGCTCCAGCGGCATCGGCACCATGGCGATCCAGCTCGCGAAGGCCGTCGGCGCGAAGGTCGCGGTCACCGCGGGCAGCCGGGCCAAGCTGGAGCGGTGCGCCGAGCTGGGCGCGGACATCCTGGTCGACTACAAGGAGCAGGACTTCGTCGAGGAGGTCGCGAAGGCCACCGACGGCGCGGGCGCCGACGTCATCCTCGACAACATGGGGGCCAAGTACCTCGACCGCAATGTCCGCGCCCTCGCGGTCAACGGCCGCCTGGCGATCATCGGCATGCAGGGCGGCATCAAGGGCGAGCTGAACATCGCGGCCCTGCTGACCAAGCGCGCCGCGATCAGCGCGACCTCGCTGCGGGCCCGCCCCGGGGCCGAGAAGACGGCGATCGTGGCGGCCGTACGGGAGCATGTGTGGCCGCTGATCGAGGGCGGGCACGTGCGTCCGGTCGTCGACCGGGAGCTGCCCATGCCGGAGGCCGCGGCCGCGCACCGGATCCTGGAGGAGAGCGGCCACATCGGCAAGGTGCTCCTGGTCGCCCCCTGAGCGCATCCCTCACCGGAACGTGCGCCCGGCCCGGTGACTCGGGTCCGCCCCGCGGCCCTGGGCGTGCGCTCGGCCCGGTGACTCGGGTCCGCCCCGCGGCCCTGGGCGTGCGCTCGGCCCGGTGACTCGGGACCGTCCCGGGCGTGCACGGCTGCGGGGGCACGCCCCGGGGCGTGCCCGGCTAGTCGGGGCGGCGCAGGCGCAGGCCGACGAAGGCCAGGCCGAGGCCGAGGCCGACGAGGACCAGCCCGCTGCCCAGCGGCAGCACCTCCAGCACCGGCTCGGCCTCGACGGCCTGCCGGGCGGGCACCGGTTCCGGGGAGGCCACCGGCACCGGGTCCCGTACCGGCTGCGCCGGGGCCGTGACGGAGGGCTCGGGTACGGCCTCCTCCTCCTCGGGCGGACTCACTCCCGGCCGTCCGGGCCGCTCCCGCCCCTCTCCGGCCGCGCTCCCGGCCCGGGAGGGCGGCACGGGCGGCACCGAGGCGGACGGCGCAGGGGCGGCGGGGGCGGCCGGCGGGGCGGAGAGGGTGGCGGCAGCCGAGGGCGGCGTCGGGGCGGCGGAGGCTGCTGAGCCAGTGGAGGCGGCCGGGACGGACGGGCGCGGCGCCCGGGAAGCGGAGACGGTCGCGGAGACGGACGCGGACGGCCCCGGGGCTGCCGAGACACCGGAGCCGCCGGAGCCTCCGGAGGCGGACGCGGAGGGCGCCGGGGCGGTGGCGGACGCGTACGGCGCCAGGGACCCGGCGTACGCCACCCCGCTCCCGCCGCCCCCCACCAGGGCGACCGCCAGCCCCGCAGCCCGCACCGCCCGTATCCATGGAGTCACGGGACCAGCCTCACACCACCCGAAGAACCGGGCATTCCGGGCGCCGCCGCCGGGGCGAACCCCCTGCCGCCGCCCGGTGACGGAAAGTCCGCCGGGACAAACGGTGGATCACCCGCCACGGGGGGCACCACGCTGGTGTGATGGAGGCGTGCGAGAGAATGGCGGCATGGAGATGCCGAGGAACGAAAGGTCGCCGGAGAACCCGCAGATCCTGGTCGTGGGCCAGGACGGCATGGCGCTCAGTGGCGGCAACGAGGACGAGGGCTCCCGAGAGATCCCGGTGACGGAGCAGGTGGAGCAGCCGGCGAAGGTCATGCGGATCGGCAGCATGATCAAGCAGCTGCTCGAAGAGGTGCGGGCCGCTCCGCTCGACGAGGCCAGCCGGGTCCGGCTCAAGGAGATCCACGCCAGCTCGGTGAAGGAGCTGGAGGACGGTCTGGCTCCCGAGCTGGTGGAGGAACTGGAGCGCCTGTCCTTGCCGTTCACCGACGAGGTGACCCCCTCCGACTCGGAACTGCGCATCGCGCAGGCCCAGTTGGTGGGCTGGCTGGAGGGACTGTTCCACGGGATCCAGACCACGCTGTTCGCCCAGCAGATGGCGGCCCGCGCCCAGTTGGAGTCGATGCGCCGCGCGCTGCCCCCGGGTGTCGGTCATGAGGAGGGCCTCGACGACCCCCGCACCGGCGGCCGCTCGGGCGGTCCGTACCTGTAAGGAAACACGTCCTGGACACACGTCCTGGACACACGTCCTGGACACGCCTCCTGTAAGGACACACGTCCTGTGAGGACATGAACAGGGCCCGGCAGGCACGAAGCCTGCCGGGCCCTGCCGCGTGTCGGGTCAGGCCGGGTTGCCCGTGGAGACGTTGAGCTTGATCGTCGGCGGGTTCTCGGGATCGATGTCGGTCCCCTTCTCCGGGAACTGCCCCATCACCGTGTCCTCGCCCCACGTGTTCTCGTCCACGTCATTGGGCTCGACCTGCCAGCCGGCGGCCCTGGCGCAGGCCCGCACCGACTCGTAGTCCTTGAACGCGAAGTCCGGCATCTCCACCATGTCGGGGTCGTTGTACGACTCCTGCGGCTCGGTGCACTCGTCCTTCTCGATGACCCGCGACCGGTCCGGACCCCGGTAGCCCTCCGCCTTGGTGGCCGAGGCGGACGCGCTGGTGTTGGCCTTCGGATCGTCGTCGGTGCCGCCGTTCAGCGTGAGCGCGGCGATCAGACCGCCCACCGCCAGCACGGACACCACGATCGAGCCGATGATCACCGGCTTGTTGTTCCGCCCGCCACCCCCGGAACCGGACACGGTGGTCTGCGGGGTCAGGTTGTACGGCGGCGGGGTCGACGACCCGTACCCGGCGGGCGGGGGCGTCTGGTAGCCGTGCTGCTGCGGGTAGCCGTACGCGGGGGAGGGCGCCGGGGTCGGCGAGCCGTACGGGTTCGGCGTCGGGGCCGGCTGGTACGGGGTGTGCACCGGGCCGGTGGGCGCCGGGGCCGACTGGTCGACCGGCGGGAACACCGCGGAGCCGACTCCCGCGCCGCTGGCGGTCGGGGCGCCCGGCACGATGTTCGGCGCGGCGGCCTGGAAGGAGGACGCCACCCGCAGGCACTCGTCGCGCATCGCCTCGGCGCTCGGGAAGCGCTCGTTCGGGTTCTTCCGCAGCGCGCGGGCGACCAGCGCGTCCACCGCCGGCGGCAGCGAGCGGTTGACGGAGGACGGAGCCACCGGCTCCTCCTGCACATGCGCGTACGCGATGGCCAGCGGCGAGTCCGCCTCGAACGGCAGCCGCCCGGTGACCAGTTGGAACAGCATGATGCCGACCGAGTACAGGTCGGAGCGGGCGTCCACGCCCCGGCCGAGCGCCTGCTCGGGGGAGAGGTACTGCGGGGTGCCGACGACCATGCCGGTCTGGGTCATCGAGGTGACGCCGGACTGCATGGCGCGGGCGATGCCGAAGTCCATCACCTTGACGACGCCGCGCTTGGTCATCATCACGTTGCCCGGCTTGATGTCCCGGTGGACCAGGCCCATCTCGTGGCTGATCTCCAGGGCGGCCAGCACGTCCGCGGTGATCTTCAGCGCCTTGTCGGCGGGCATCGCGCCCTGTTGACGTACGTCCTCGTCGAGCACCGAGCCGAGCGGACGGCCCTCGACGTACTCCATGACGATGTACGGCATCGGCATGCCGTCGCCCGCGGCGGAGCCCCCCGACACCGTGTCCTCGCCGGTGTCGAAGACCGAGACGATGTTGGTGTGCGTGAGCTTGGCCACGGCCTGGGCCTCGCGGCGGAACCGCTCGCGGAACGCCTGCTCGCGGCCGAGTTCGGTGTGCAGGGTCTTGATGGCGACCTGGCGGTCGAGCACGGTGTCGTACGCCAGGTGCACCGAGGCCATGCCGCCCTCGCCGAGCAAGTCGCGCAGCTGGTATCGGCCGCCCGCCAGTGCTCGTCCCGCGTACCGCCCGTGTGCGCCGTCCTGGCTCATGTCTCCGTGTCCCCCATAGCCGTTGGCGCCGGCGATTGTCGTTGATCGAAAGTGCTATTCCCGGCCAAGTCTGCCCCAGGGCAGTGACACGTCAAGCTCGGTGCCCGTTCCGTGACCGTACGCGAATGAAGAGTCGCGCAAGCGTTACAGGGGTCGTACGGCTGGTACACCGAATTTGCACGGTGCCCCGGCCACCGGGTTTCATGGCCGGTCCGTCCCGGACCGGCCGCGGGTCACCTTCCCGGGTCGGAGGCTTGCGCTGAGGCTGTAGCGTGGCCGACGGAGACCGTAACAACACCGCGCGCACCGCGGGCAGACACGACGGCGAGGACCGATGGCACAGCAGCAGCGCGCTCAGGGCCCGTCCGACCCCGAGGCGACTGGCGGCGGTATGTCAGATGCGCCGGAGTTGTGGGGCAACGGCGGGCTGGTCGGGGACGGCCGGTACCGGCTCACCCACAGACTGGGCCGGGGCGGCATGGCCGAGGTGTTCGCCGCCGAGGACGTCCGGCTGGGACGCACCGTCGCGGTCAAGCTGCTGCGCGCCGATCTCGCCGAGGACCCGACCTCCAAGGCCCGCTTCACCCGCGAGGCCCAGTCGGTGGCCGGCCTCAACCACCACGCGATCGTCGCCGTGTACGACTCCGGCGAGGACTTCGTGGGCGGCCAGAGCGTGCCGTACATCGTGATGGAGCTGGTCGAGGGCCGCACCATCCGCGATCTCCTCATCAACGCCGAGGCGCCCGGCCCCGAGCAGGCGCTGATCATCGTCTCCGGGGTGCTGGAGGCGCTCGCCTACTCGCACCAGCACGGCATCGTGCACCGCGACATCAAGCCGGCGAACGTCATCATCACCAACAACGGCGCCGTGAAGGTGATGGACTTCGGCATCGCCCGTGCCCTGCACGGCGCGTCCACCACGATGACCCAGACCGGCATGGTCATGGGCACCCCGCAGTACCTCTCGCCCGAGCAGGCGCTCGGCAAGGCCGTCGACCACCGCTCCGACCTGTACGCGACCGGCTGCCTCCTCTACGAACTCCTCGCCCTGCGGCCCCCGTTCACCGGCGAGACCCCGCTGTCGGTGGTCTACCAGCACGTCCAGGACATCCCGACGCCCCCGTCGGAGGCGTCCGACGCCGCGCCGCCGGAGCTGGACGGCCTGGTCATGCGCTCCCTCGCCAAGGAGCCCGACGACCGTTTCCAGACCGCCGAGGAGATGCGCGGCCTGGTCCAGTACGGCCTCCAGATGCTGTACGACCAGGGCAGCCACACCGGCACCTGGAACACCGGCCCCGTCGACACCCACGACGGCCGGCACACCCCCGGGGCCGGTTTCGCGCAGACCGCGGTGATGGGCCACCCCGGCGCGGCGGCCGGCACCACCCAGATCCCGCAGCCGATCCTGCCCGGCCACTACGGCAACGGGGACGACGGCGGCTTCGAGGGACACGGCAACAAGGGCAGTGGCCGCGGCAAGCTGTGGATCCTCGCCGTCCTCGCGGTGATCGCCATCGCGGCGGGCGTCGCCCTCGCGGTGAACGGCGACGGGGACAAGAACCCGGGCACCGGGACCACGCAGTCGCCGACCACCTCGCAGACCGAGGACGACGAGACGGCCAGCGAGACGCCGAGCGACGACGAGACCGACGAGCCCACCGACACGGCCACCGACGACAACACCGGTACGGACGGCGGCACGGGCTGGACGCCCTCGACCTCGCCGACGTACACGCCGTCCCAGCCGGCGACCAGTGACGCGCCGGAGCCGACGGAGACCGCGCCGGAGCCGACCGACACCGCGCCGGAGCCGACCGAGACCGCCACCGAGCCCACCGACCCGGTCGAGCCGACGGACGGCACCGTCGAGGGCGCCACGGGCGAGGTCGACGGAGACTGAGGCCCCACGGCACCGGGAACGGCCCCTCACGCGCACGTGGGGGGCCGTTCCGCGGCACGGCGCCTCAGTCCACGAACGCCGCCCGCACCGCGTCGTACTCCCGCGTCCACCACACCACCAGCGCCGAGGCGGCCGGGAACTGCGGGTCCGCGCGGCTGTCCCCGCGCTCGTAGCGCCAGCGCAGCATCCAGAAGTCGTTCAGCCGCTCCCACCACACCCGGTGCACGGCCGCCGCCAGCTCGGCGGCGTCGGCGCCCGCGGCGCTCCGGTACGCCCGCGCGTAGGCCCGCACCTTCGGCAGGTCCAGGGTGCCGGCGGGCCGGACGAAGAAGATCGCGGCGGCCCGGACCGCCTCCTCCGCGCGCGGCTGCACCCCGAGCCGGTCCCAGTCGACGATCGCCGCGGGCGCGTCCCCCCGGTAGAGCAGGTTGAAGGGGTGGAAGTCGCCGTGCACCCAGCCCACCGGGCCGCCGCCGGACGGTCGCCGCCCGGCGTGCCGCTCCAGCAGCACGCGCCGTTCCAGCAGCCGGTGGCGGGCCAGCTCGTCGAAGGCGTCGACCGGGCGGTGCCGGCCGACCCGGCCCAGCAGCTCCTCGATGAGCGCGAAGGTGTCCTCGGGGTCGGCGCTCACCGCGGGCGCCCGCCCCCGCGGCGGCATCACGCGCCGTGGCATCACGCGCTCAAGCCCCGCGTGCACCGCCCCCAGCAGCCCGCCGAGCCTGCCGCACTGCGCCGGGGTGAGCTGGCCGCCGTGCCGGTGCCCGCCGTCGATCCAGGGGTGCAGGGCGTAGGCGTGGCCGCCGACCACCGCGACGGTGCCGCCGTCCCGCCCGGACAGCGGTGGCGCCACGGGGACGCCGAGGTCGGACAGACGGCGGGTCGCCCGGTGCTGGCGGGCGATGGCCGCGGGGTCGGCGGTCTCGGGGTCGAAGTGGTGCTTGAGGAAGTACCGGCCGCGGGTCGTGCGGAGCCGGTAGCCGCGGTTGAGCAGCCCCTGGTCGACGGGCTCGCAGGTGACGGCGCGGCCGGCCGCGTACTGGCGCAGAAGGGCGCTCAGTGGGGGCGCGTGGGGTAAAGGGGGTGGTACACAAGGGCGCTGCACGCGGCAGATGCTAGGGCACGGATGAGGCCTGTGAGCTGGGCGTTGTCACGGAACGTCAACGATGTTCACTTGTGGTCACCAATCGCTCTCCAAGCGGCTTTCCGGGGACATCCGCTCCGCGACGGGCGGCGACTGGTGCACAGTGCGCCGCTCCGCGCCGGGTGAAGTCTTCCGGTGACCTGGGTGCGCGGGATAACGTGCCGTTGCTCCGGCCTCCTGCAAGGCTGTGACCAGCACCCTTCGAGCCGCTCGCGATTTACTTGGAAATCCAAGCAAAATCGCAGGTCAAATGGGGTTTCACAGAAATGTGGAGCACTGGGTAACGTGATTGTTGCAGGGCGCTCGCCGGGGCACCTGTCACGCCTGTTCCGGCCGAGTGACACCCACCCCGTGCACGGGTGTCGGACCAGGTGAGCCGCACTGGCCTTCCCGGCAACCCCGGGGGCCGGACCGACGGAGGAGCACACGTGACCGTGGAGAGCACTGCCGCGCGCAAACCGCGACGCAGCGCCGGGACCAGGAAGTCCCCGAGCACCAAGCCCGAACTCGTTCAGCTGCTGACGCCCGAGGGCAAGCGCGTCAAGAACGCCGAGTACGACAAGTACGTCGCCGACATCACCCCCGAAGACCTGCGCGGGCTCTACCGCGACATGGTGCTCACCCGCCGCTTCGACGCCGAGGCCACCTCCCTCCAGCGTCAGGGCGAGCTGGGCCTGTGGGCCTCGCTGCTCGGCCAGGAGGCCGCCCAGATCGGCTCCGGCCGGGCCCTGCGCGACGACGACTACGTCTTCCCGACCTACCGCGAGCACGGCGTCGCCTGGTGCCGCGGTGTCGACCCCACCAACCTGCTCGGCATGTTCCGGGGTGTGAACAACGGCGGCTGGGACCCCAACGGCAACAACTTCCACCTCTACACGATCGTCATCGGCTCGCAGACGCTGCACGCCACCGGCTACGCGATGGGCGTGGCCAAGGACGGCAGCGACGGCGCCGTGATCGCCTACTTCGGCGACGGCGCCTCCAGCCAGGGCGACGTGGCGGAGTCCTTCACCTTCTCGGCCGTCTACAACGCGCCGGTGGTGTTCTTCTGCCAGAACAACCAGTGGGCGATCTCCGAGCCCACCGAGAAGCAGACCCGCGTCCCGCTCTACCAGCGCGCGCAGGGCTACGGCTTCCCGGGCGTCCGGGTGGACGGCAACGACGTGCTGGCCTGTCTCGCGGTCACCAAGTGGGCGCTGGAGCGGGCCCGCCGCGGCGAGGGCCCCACGCTGGTCGAGGCGTACACCTACCGCATGGGCGCGCACACCACCTCCGACGACCCGAGCCGCTACCGCGGTGACGAGGAGCGGGTGTCCTGGGAGGCCAAGGACCCGATCCAGCGGCTGCGCCAGTACCTGGAGTCCGCCCACCAGGTGGACGAGGGCTTCTTCGCGGAGCTGGAGACCGAGTCCGAGGCGCTCGGCCGCCGCGTGCGCGAGGCGGTCCGCGCGATGCCCGACCCGGACCACTTCGCGATCTTCGAGAACGTCTACGCGGACGGGCACGCGCTCGTCGACGAGGAGCGCGCCCAGTTCGCCGCCTACCAGGCGTCGTTCGCGGACGCCGAAGGGGGCAAGTGACATGGCCGAGAAGATGGCACTCGCCAAGGCGATCAACGAATCCCTGCGCAGGGCCCTGGAGTCCGACCCCAAGGTCCTCATCATGGGGGAGGACGTCGGCAAGCTCGGCGGCGTGTTCCGGGTGACGGACGGACTCCAGAAGGACTTCGGCGAGGAGCGGGTCATCGACACCCCGCTCGCCGAGTCCGGCATCGTCGGCACCGCGATCGGCCTGGCGCTGCGCGGCTACCGCCCGGTGGTGGAGATCCAGTTCGACGGCTTCGTCTTCCCGGCCTACGACCAGATCGTCACCCAGCTCGCCAAGATGCACGCCCGCTCCCTGGGCAAGGTCAAGCTCCCGGTCGTCGTCCGCATCCCCTACGGCGGCGGCATCGGCGCGGTCGAGCACCACTCGGAGTCCCCCGAGGCGCTGTTCGCGCACGTGTCCGGACTGAAGATCGTCTCCCCGTCGAACGCCTCCGACGCCTACTGGATGATGCAGCAGGCGATCCAGAGCGACGACCCGGTGATCTTCTTCGAGCCCAAGCGGCGCTACTGGGACAAGGCCGAGGTCAACACCGAGGCGATCCCCGGCCCGCTGCACAGGGCGCAGGTCGTCCGCGAGGGCACCGACCTCACCCTGGTCGCCTACGGCCCGATGGTGAAGCTCTGCCAGGAGGTCGCCGCCGCGGCCGCCGAGGAGGGCCGCTCCCTGGAGGTCCTGGACCTGCGCTCGGTCTCCCCGCTCGACTTCGACTCCATCCAGACCTCGGTGGAGAAGACCCGCCGGCTGGTGGTGGTCCACGAGGCGCCGGTGTTCTTCGGCTCCGGCGCGGAGATCGCCGCCCGGATCACCGAGCGCTGCTTCTACCACCTGGAGGCTCCGGTGCTCAGGGTCGGCGGCTACCACGCCCCGTACCCGCCGGCGCGCCTGGAGGAGGAGTACCTGCCGGGCCTGGACCGGGTGCTCGACGCCGTCGACCGTGCCCTGGCGTACTGAGGAGAGGGTCGTGACGACGATGACGGAAGCGTCCGTACGCGAGTTCAAGATGCCGGACGTCGGTGAGGGCCTCACCGAGGCGGAGATCCTCAAGTGGTACGTCCAGGTCGGTGACACGGTCACCGACGGCCAGCCGGTGTGCGAGGTCGAGACGGCCAAGGCCGCCGTCGAACTGCCCATCCCCTACGACGGGGTGGTCCGCGCGCTGCACTTCCCCGAGGGCAGCACGGTGGACGTCGGTACGGCGATCATCGCCGTGGACGTGTCGGGCGGCGCCGCCCCGGCCGAGCCCCCGGCCCCGGCCGCCGTGCCCGAGACGCCCGAGGCGGAGGAGGAGAAGCCCGCGGGCCGCCAGCCGGTGCTCGTCGGCTACGGCGTGGCCCAGTCCTCCACCAAGCGCCGCCCGCGCAAGGGCACCCAGGTGCCCGCCCAGGAGAACGCGGCGGCCCAGGCGGTGCAGAGCGAGCTGAACGGGCACGGCCCGGTCGCGGCGAAGGAGCGTCCGCTGGCCAAGCCGCCGGTGCGCAAGCTCGCCAAGGACCTCGGGGTCGACCTCACCACGGTGGTCCCGTCCGGCCCGGACGGCATCATCACGCGGGCCGACGTGCACGCGGCGGTGGCGGTGCCCGAGGCACCGGCACCCGCGGTGGCCGCCCCGGCCGCCCCGGCCCCGGCGGCTCCCGTCGCCGCCCCGGCGCCGGTGGCGGCGCACGACGGCGCCCGCGAGACCCGGGTCCCGGTCAAGGGGGTCCGCAAGGCCACGGCCGCGGCGATGGTCGGCTCGGCGTTCACGGCCCCGCACGTCACCGAGTTCGTCACGGTCGACGTGACGCGCACGATGAAGCTGGTCGAGGAGCTGAAGCAGGACAAGGACATGCAGGGGCTGCGGGTCAACCCGCTCCTGCTGGTCGCCAAGGCCCTGCTGGTCGCCATCAGGCGCAACCCGGACATCAACGCCGCCTGGGACGAGGCGAACCAGGAGATCGTGGTCAAGCACTACGTCAACCTGGGCATCGCCGCGGCCACCCCGCGCGGTCTGATCGTGCCGAACATCAAGGACGCGCACGCCCAGACCCTGCCCCAGCTGGCCGCGTCCCTCGGTGAGCTGGTGTCGACGGCCCGGGAGGGCAGGACCTCGCCCGCCGCGATGCAGCACGGCACGGTGACCATCACCAACGTCGGCGTCTTCGGCGTCGACACCGGCACCCCGATCCTGAACCCCGGTGAGTCGGCGATCCTCGCGGTCGGCGCCATCAAGCTCCAGCCGTGGGTCCACAAGGGCAAGGTCAAGCCCCGTCAGGTCACCACACTGGCGCTCTCCTTCGACCACCGCCTGGTCGACGGCGAGCTGGGCTCCAAGGTGCTCGCCGACGTGGCGGCGGTCCTGGAGCAGCCCAAGCGGCTGATCACCTGGGCCTAGCGAAACGGAAGGGGCCCGCCGCGATGTCTCGCGGCGGGCCCCTTCGCGCTGTGCGGTCAGTCCTGCTGGGCGCCCGGGGGCAGCGTGCGCAGCTGCATCGTCGACGCGGTCGTCGCGCCGAAGGAGTAGTCCATCAGCTTGGCGGCGTCGGTGAAGCGGTTGGCGTCGTTGAGCAGCACGCCCACGACCGACTTGCCGTTGCGGGTGCCGGCGAAGACCAGGCAGGGCCCGGCCGGGGTGTTGGTGCCGGTCTTCACACCGGTCGCGCCGCTGTAGGAGCCGAGCAGCTTGTTGGTGTTGTACCAGGTGTAGGTGCGGGTGGCGCCCGTGCTGGACGTGGCGTACTGCACCGTCTTGGTCTTCTTCACGATGCCCGCGAACGTCGAGTACTTCATCGCGCTGCGGGTGAGCTTCGCGAGGTCGCGGGGCGTCGTGTAGTTCGTGTTCTGCGTGGAGTTGCCGTCGAACGAGTCGAAGTGCGTCCTGGTCAGACCGAGCGCCTCGGCCTTCTTGTTCATCTTGGCGATGAAGTTCTTGGTGCGGGCGGCGACGGTGGTGCCGGTGCCGAACTTGTCGGCGAGCGCCATCGCGGCGTCGCAGCCGGAGGGCAGCATCAGCGCGTGCAGCAGCTGGCGGACGGTGACCTTGTCACCGGTCTTCAGGTCCGCGGAGCTGGCGCCCTGGGCGGCGACGTAGTCGCGGTAGGACTGCTTGACGGTGACCTTGGTGTCGAGGTTCACGCCCTCGATCGCCAGCACGACCCGCGCCGTCATGATCTTGGTGGTGCTGGCCATGGGCAGCTTGGTGTCCGGGGCCTTGCTGTACAGGGTGGAGCCGGTCGTGCTGTCGAGCATGAAGGCGCCCTTGGCGGTGACCGTCGGTGCGGTCGCGGCCTGCGCGGGCGCCGCCAGGGCGCCGCCCGCCAGCAGCGCGCCGGTCGTGACCACGACGGCGGCGGCTCGGCGGACTCTTACGCCCTTGATGCCGGTTATCACTATGGATGCTCCGAGGATGCGAAGTGGGGTGAGGGAACAGTGGGTTGACGGGGTTACGGGGTCGTCGCCCCTGGGACGACGAAGGGCCCGCCGGTGGTTGCGGCGGGCCGTCGTCCTGTCCTGCACGGATGTCAGCTGATCTTGGCGTAACCGTAGTTGATCATCTTCTGCACGTCGGCCGTGCGGTTCGCCGCCGAGGAGGAGGTGAGGACCGCGCCCATCACGGTCTCGCCGTTCTTCGTCGCGGCGAAGACCAGGCAGTACTTGGAGGACGTGCCCGAACCCGTCTTGACGCCGAGCGTGCCGTTCCAGCCGAGCAGGGTGTTGGTGTTCGTCCACGCGCCCATGGTCCGGGTGGAGCCGGAGCTGGTGATCGTCTTGGCCGTGTACGACTTGGTCTTCACGACCGACTTGAACGTGGAGGACTTCATGGCGCTGCGGGCGAGCAGCGTCAGGTCCTTCGCCGTCGAGTAGTTCGAGCCGTTGCTTATGCCGTCGAACGAGTCGAAGTGCGTGTTCGTCATGCCGAGCTGCTTGGCCTTGCTGTTCATCTTGGCGATGAAGTTCTTGGTGCGGGCCGCGACCGTCGAGCCGGTACCGAACTTGTCGGCCAGCGCCATCGCCGCGTCGCAGCCGGAGGGCAGCATCAGCCCGTACAGCAGCTGGCGGACGGTGACCTTGTCGCCGACGATCAGGCGCGCCGAGGACGCCCCCTTGGACACGATGTAGTCGCTGTACGCCTTCTTGATGGTGACCTTGGCGTCCAGGTTCAGGTTCGACTGCGTGAGCACGACCTTGGCGGTCATGATCTTCGTGGTGGAGGCGGTCAGCCGCTTGGAGTTGGGGTCCTTGTACCAGAGCGTCTTACCGGTCGTGCCGTTCATCAGGTACGCGCCCTTGGCGGTGACGGTGGGCGTCGCCACGGCCTGGGCCGGTGCCGCGGTGATGGCTGCCGTGGCGAACATCGCGCCCGTGGTGAGCGCGACGGCCGCCGCCCTGCGGATGCGGACGCCGTTGCTGGCGGTTATCAACACAAATACCCCGAATTAGTCGAATGCCCCTGATGCGCGGCCGAGTTGAAAGGGGAAAAGAAGGTGGGGCCGCACGTGTTTGACACGTAAGTAGCACAGAAGGTTGTGCGGTCGCTGGGGTGAATGTGTCCGTTGGCGAAGAGGCCGCGCCCGGGGTCCGCATCCTGGACGCCGCTCCTCATGCGTACGTGTTGTATCTATGATGTGCGCATGCCGTCAGCCCCACCCGCTCCCGCCCCTGCCCCCCTCAAGCAGCCGCCCGCCGCCGACCGTGTCTACGCCCACGTCAAGCAGGGGGTCCTGGACCGTCGTTACGAGGGCGGCACGCTGCTCACCGAGGGCGAGCTGGCCGAGGCCGTCGGTGTCTCCCGCACCCCGGTCCGGGAGGCGCTGCTGCGCCTGGAGGCGGAGGGGCTCATCAAGCTCTATCCGAAGAAGGGCGCGCTGGTGCTGCCGGTGTCGGCGCAGGAGATCGCCGACGTCGTCGAGACCCGGCTGCTGGTCGAGGAGCACGCGGCACGCAAGGCGGTGCCCGCGCCCGCCGGGCTCATCGACCGGCTGACCGAACTCCTCGCGCGGCAGCAGGCCGAGGCCGCGGCGGGCGACCTGGCGGCGGCCGCCGTCACCGACCGCTGCTTCCACGCCGAGATCGTCCGCAGCGGCGGCAACGAGATCCTCGCCCGCCTCTACGACCAACTCCGCGACCGACAGCTCAGGATGGGCGTCGCCGTCATGCACTCGCATCCCGACCGGATCGCCAAGACCCTCGCCGAGCACGAGGAGATCCTCGACGCCCTGCGCTCGGGCGACGCGGACCGGGCCGTCGCCGTCGTCCACCGGCACGTCGGCTGGTTCTCGCACCTGGCCCGGGGCGAGGTCCGATGAGCACGGCCACGCTTCCCGGCGACCCTCCGGGCGGGCGGCGCGCCCTCGCCGTGTGGGGGATCGGCGTCTCGGTCTACTTCGTCGCCGTCATCTTCCGGACCTCGCTCGGCGTCGCCGGCCTCGACGCGGCCGACCGCTTCGAGGTGAACGCCTCGGCGCTGTCCACGTTCTCGATCCTGCAACTGCTCGTCTACGCGGGCATGCAGATACCCGTCGGACTGCTGGTCGACCGGCTCGGCACCAAGAAGGTGCTGACCATCGGCGTGGTCCTGTTCACGGCCGGACAGCTGGGCTTCGCGTTCTCCCCGACCTACGGCACGGCCCTCGCCTCGCGGGCGCTGCTCGGCTGCGGCGACGCGATGACCTTCATCAGCGTCCTGCGGCTCGGCACCCGCTGGTTCCCGGCCCGGCGCGGACCCCTGATCGCCCAGCTCGCGGGCCTCGCCGGCATGGCCGGCAACCTGGTCTCCACGCTGGTCATCGCCCGGCTGCTGCACGGCGTCGGCTGGGAGGCCGCGTTCGCCGGCAGCGCGTTCGCCGGAGTGGTCGTCCTGGTCCTGCTGGTGCTCTTCCTCAAGGACCACCCCGAAGGCCACGAACCCGAGCCCGTCCCGCACCGGGGCGCCGCCTACGTCCGCCGTCAGATCGCCGCCTCCTGGCGGGAACCCGGCACCCGCCTCGGCCTGTGGGTGCACTTCACCACCCAGTTCCCGGCGATGGTCTTCCTGCTGCTGTGGGGCCTGCCCTTCCTGGTCGAGGCCCAGGGCCTGTCCCGCGCCACGGCCGGTGAACTGCTCACCCTCGTGGTCCTGTCCAACATGGTCGTCGGCCTGGTCTACGGCCAGCTCGTGGCCCGGCACCACGGTGCCCGGCTGCCGCTCGCGCTCGGCACCGTCGGGGCGACCGCCCTGGTGTGGGCGGTCACCCTCGCCTACCCCGGCGACCACGCCCCGATGTGGCTGCTCGTCGTGCTGTGCACGGTGCTCGGCGCGTGCGGCCCCGCCTCCATGCTCGGCTTCGACTTCGCCCGCCCGGCCAACCCGCCCGAGCGTCAGGGCACCGCCTCCGGCATCACCAACATGGGCGGCTTCGTCGCCTCCATGACGACCCTGTTCGCCGTCGGCGTCCTCCTCGACGCCACCGGCGACGACTACACGGTCGCCTTCTCCGCGGTGTTCGTCCTCCAGGCGCTCGGCATCAGCCAGATCCTCAGGCTGCGGGGGCGGGCGGCCCGGCGGGAACGCGAGCGCCTGGTGGCGAGCCGGGTGGAGACGGTGCACGTCCCGGTGTGAGGGGGCCCGTCGGAGGGGTTGGGTTGTTGACGGGGCCCGTCGGGGTGGTTGGTTCGATGACGGGGCCCGTCGGGGTGGTTGGTTCGATGACGGGGCCCGTCGGGGTGGTTGGTTCGATGACGGGGCCCGTCGGGGCGGTTCAGCCGGCCGGGACCAGGGTCAGGAAGGCCAGGCCCAGGACGCCCCGGTAGTGCATCCACTGGGACCGGTGCCGGTCCAGGCGCTCCCGGGCGGCGTCCGCCTCGGGATGGCCGGGGTGGGCGGCTAGCCAGACCTCCGCGTCCGCCTGGTAGGCCGACTCGAACTCCTCCCACTCGTCGCGGTTCGCGGTCTCCGTCCACTCGGGCCGGAAACCGGCGGCCACGGCGGCGTCCAGCAGCGCCGCCAGGTCGTAGTGGTCCGAGACGGCCGCACCCGGCCACATCCCGGCCAGCTCCCGCTCCGTGGGCGTCCGCTCCCAGAAACCCTCGCCGAGCACCACCCGCCCCCCGTCCCGGACCAGCCCGCGCAGCGCCCGCAGCGCCTCCACGGTGTGCTCCGGCGCCGGCGCGCCGCTCAGCGCGTGACTGGACCCCAGGCACAGGACCAGGTCCGCCGGGTCCGGCCCGTCGCCCCCCGGCCCGTCGCCCCCCGGCCCGTCGCCCTCCCGCGCGGACTCCTCCCGGAACTCGACCCGCCCCGCCAGCCCGCGCGCCTCGGCCGCACGCCGGCCGCGGTCCAGGTCCTCGGCGTTGATGTCCACACCGACACCCTTCGCACCGGGCGCCGCGGCGAGGATCCTCAGCAGCAGCTCGCCCCACCCGCAGCCGATGTCCAGCACGGTGGCCGGCTCGCGGCGCGCCAGCCGCCGGACCATGCGCTCGGCCCTGCTCTCCGACAGCGGATTGTGGAACGCCAGTTCGGTCAGGCGCGGCGGCCCGTCGACGTAATCACTCATGCGGGGCAGGCAAGCACCGGGCGGCGGGTCGCCACAACGCCTTTTCGCCGGTGTCCTACTGCGTCACCTGGAAGTTGCGCAGGATCGCGGCCGTCAGCGCCGGGTCGCCCTCCGTCTTGATCCGGTCCGCGACCGCGTCCGCGCTCACCCGCCCGCAGGCCAGCCGTACGTACGTCTCCCAGTCCAGGGTCAGCGTCGCGGCGGGCCCGAGCGCGGGCGCCGTCTCCACCGTCCCCCGGCCCTGGATGTCGACGCGGACGGTGCGCAGGAACTCCACCGGCCCGTGCACGTCCAGCACGATCGCCGAACTGCGCGGTGCCTCCGCCTTGTTCGCGATGACGTCGGGCAGCGCCTCCAGCAGCACGTCCCGGGCCACGTGCGCGCCCGGCGAGTCGAGGTTGCCGGGCCGGCCGAGCGCGTGGCGCAGATCCTGCTCGTGGGCCCACACGTCGAACGCGTGTCCGCGCATGGCCTCTTCGAGGGTGATCTCGCTGCCCAGCTGGCCGCGCACCTTGGTACCCGGGTCCCGGGACTCGTTCCGCAGCTGACGGTTGCGGCGGATGATCGTGTACTCCAGCTCGGAGGTCATCTCCGGCGCCGTGTGGTGGCGGCGCACGTCGACCTGCATCTCCATGTACCGCTGGTGCTCGTTGGTGACGTGGAACAGGTCGCGCGGGAGCGTGTGGATGGGCCGCGGGTCGCCGAGCATCTCGCAGTCCAGGCCGATGACATGGGAGACCACGTCACGGACCGACCAGCCGGGGCACGGCGTGCGCCGGTTCCATTCGCCCTCGACGAGGGGCGTGACCAGTTCGGATATCGCTTCGATGGAGTGGGTCCACGCGTCGGCGTAGGGCTGGAGGGTGGGATGCAGACTCACGGAACGGGACCCCTCGGCGGTCGGTACACGGGCAGGTGGTGGCGGCGATGCCAGTGGGAGGTGGCTGTCGGCGGGTGTCTTGAGACGCTAAGTTACGCTGCTGAGAGGCACCCCGGCAGTGCTTTCGTGTGACGATCGTAGGCCCGTGTGGACGGCTCGAATGCCAGGACGGTGGTAGTGTGCGCGCCTCTCTGATCCAGATCGCCGTAGACGAGGGTGAATCGGTCGAATCCCGTCGCGCGCGGGTCGCCTCCCTGGTACGGGAGCAGGCCGGCGCCGATCTGGTCGTCCTGCCGGAACTGTGGACCACCGGTGCCTTCGCCTACGAGGAGTTCGGCCGGCACGCCGAGCCGCTCGACGGGCCGACCCACGAGGCGATGGCGAAGGCGGCGAGCGACGCGGGCGTCTGGCTGCACGCGGGCTCCATCCCGGAACGCGCGCCCGCCGGCGCCGACGAGGACGCGGCCGACCTCTACAACACCTCGCTCGTCTTCTCCCCCTCCGGTGAGCTGGCCGCCACCTACCGCAAGATCCACCGCTTCGGCTTCGACAAGGGCGAGGCCGTCCTGATGAGCGCCGGACGCGACCTCGTGACGGTCCGGCTGCCCGGAACCACGCTCGGCGTGGCCACCTGCTACGACCTCCGCTTCCCCGAACTCTTCCGCGGCCTCGTCGACGCCGGTGCGGAGACCCTGGTGATCCCGGCGGGCTGGCCCGAGCGCCGCCGCGGGCACTGGACGCTGCTGGCCCAGGCGCGCGCGGTGGAGAACCAGGCGTACGTGCTCGCCTGCGGAACGGCCGGGACGCACGCGGGAGTTCCGCAGGCGGGTCATTCGATCGTGGTGGACCCCTGGGGCGAGGTCCTCGCCGAGGCGGGCGCCGGCGAGGAGATCCTCACCGTCGACTTCGACCCGGCGAGGGTCGCCACGACCCGGGAACAGTTCCCGGCCCTGAAGGACCGCGTCCTGTGACGGACCTCGTGCCGTAAGGACCGTGTGGCGTAAGGACCCGTGTGCCGTAAGGACCGCGTGCCGTAAGGGCCGGACTCCGTGACGGGAGGTCAGCCCTCCCGCTCCTTCTCCGCCAGGTGGATCACGCACACCGTCACCGCGATCAGCAGCGCCGGGTCCGCGTCCTCCCGTACGACGTCCACGCCGTAGGTGTCACGGATGTGCAGCCACCGGCGGGAGATCACCGCGAGGAGTTCGCCCTCGTACTCGACGGCGAACTCCCGGTCGAGGATCTTCCCGCTGACGTCCAGCTCGGTGCTGCCGTCCGCCAGGGCCACCCGGTAGTGGTTGCGCAGCAGCGACAGCCGTTTGCGGCGGACGGTGGCCAGCGGCTCGTCGTCCCGCTCGATCAGCATCGTGCCCCGCAGGGCCAGCATCTTCTGCCGGATGTCGATCAGGACCCGGCCCTGCCGGTCCTTCAGCTCGAAGGTGTCCCGCAGCCGCATGGCCTTGCCGTCGACGAGGAACACCTTCTCTCCCCGGTCGTCCTCGATCCAGTAGTCGTCACCGAAGCCGAGGAGCCGGTCGCGCACGAGGAATCTCATGACACCAGGGGTTCCCCCGCACGCGGTCCGAAACGCCGCCGGTAGGCCGACGGGCTGAGCCCGGTCTCCCGCCGCAGCCGCGCCCGCAGGTTCGCCGCCGTGCCGAGCCCGCTGCGCGCCGCCACCACGTCCAGCCGCTCCTCCCCGCGCTCGATCAGCCGGCAGGCCAGCGCCACCCGCTCCCCCGTCAGCCAGGCCAGCGGGGTGGTGCCCAGCTGGCTGCGGAACCGCCGGTGCAGCGTCGCCGGTGACACCGCCGCCCGCGCCGCGAGATCCGCCACCGTCAGCGGCTCGCCCAGCCGCTCCTGCGCCCACGCCAGCAGCGGGCCCAGCGAGTCGTCCGCCACCTCGGGCACCGGCCGTTCCACGAACTGGCGCTGCCCGCCGTCCCGGTGCGCGGCGAACACCAGCCGCCGCGAGACGGCGTTGGCGATCTCGGCGCCGTGGTCCTGCCGGACCAGGTACAGGCCGAGGTCCAGGGCGGCGGCACTGCCCGCGGCGGTCAGGATCCGGCCCTCGTCCACGAAGAGCACGTCGGGCTCCAGGCGCACCCGCGGGTGCAGCGCGCGGAAGGTGTCGGCCCACATCCAGTGCGTGGTGGCCCGCAGCCCGTCCAGCAGACCCGCCTCGGCGAGCGCGAAACTGCCGGTGCAGAAGCTCAGGATCCGGGCCCCGCGCGCGTGGGCGCGGCGCACGGCGTCCAGCACGTCCCGCCCGCGCGGTACGACGTTGTCGGGGCGTCCCGGTACGACCAGGGTGTCGGCTCCGTCCACGGCGTCCAGGCCGGGCGTGCCCGTCAGGGTGAAGAAGCCGTGGTTCATGCGCACCGAGGGCGTCGGCGTGCACAGCGTGACCTCGTACAGCGGAGCGGCCGGGCCCAGTTCGGGGCGGGGCAGCCCGAACAGCTCGGTCGCCACGCCCACCTCGAACGGGTTGGTGGCCTCGTCGACGATCACGGCCACCCGGTGCGTGGCCCGGCCCGCCGCCCGCTGAGAGGATTCTTGCGCCATGTGCGATTCCTAGCACTCGTGCCCGGCCCGCGGCCACCCGCACGATGACGTCATGACACCGGAACCCGTCTCCCTGCCCGCCGCCCTGGCCTCCTTCACCGAGCGGTGGAGTCCGCGCATCGCCACCACGGTCAACGACTACGACGTGCGCGTCACCCACGTCGAGGGCGAGCACCTCTGGCACGTCCACGACGACACCGACGAGTTCTTCCTGGTCCTCGACGGCGAACTGCACATCTCCCTCAGGGAGCCCGCCGGCGAACGCACGGTCGTCCTGCCGCCCCTGTCCGTCTTCACCGTCCCCCGCGGCACCGAGCACAAGCCCTACGCGCCGGTCCCCACCGACATCCTCCTGCTCGAACCCTCCGGCACCTCGACCGTCGGCGACCGCCACGAGGCCGTCCCGTCCCACGTGGACGTGACGACGGGCCACGCGCTGCACTGACGCGCCCGTCAGCCGCCGCCGACCGGGTGCTCCACCCGGTGGCGGAGGTAGGGGTCGGGGTGGGACCGGGCCGGCGTCACCGCGGTCTCCACCAGCCCGTGCAGCTCCGGCGGGTGGAACGACTTCCACAGCGGCAGCCCCGGCAGCAGACAGCGCCGTACGTCCAGGTCCTCGTTGCCGACGAACTCCCGCAGCGCCGTGGCGTACCACTCGGCGGACACGTCCGGGCCGCCCTCCTCGGGTACCTGCGCGGCGGCCCGTACGAGCGGCGTCCGCGGCGGCAGGGCCGACGAACCGCGAAACACCTCCCGCGCATCCCCCGTCCGCCCCGGCAACGCCATGAAGCTCCGCGCCGCGCCCTCGTCGCCCACCCCTGCTCCCCCTGCCGCAGCCATCCGGCCTCCCACAGGCCCGGATGGCAAGCTTGGCACCATGAACGCCTCCGCCCCCACCCCCCGCCGCCGCGTCCGTGTCCGCGCTCCCGAGCTGACCGGCAAAGGTGGCTGGCTGAACACCGGGGGGCAAGAGCTTGCTCTCGCCGACCTTCGAGGTAAGTGCGTTGTTGTTGATTTTTGGACCTTCTGTTGTGTGAACTGCCTGCACGTGCTCGACGAGTTGCGGGAGCTGGAGGAGCGGCATCCGGAGACCGTGGTCGTCGTCGGGGTGCACTCGCCGAAGTTCGCGCACGAGGCCGAGCACGGGGCGGTCGTGGACGCCGTGGAGCGGTACGGGGTGGAGCATCCGGTGCTGGACGACCCGGAGCTCGCCACCTGGAAGCAGTACGCCGTGCGGGCCTGGCCGACGCTGGTGGTCGTCGACCCGGAGGGGTACGTCGTCGCCCAGCACGCCGGTGAGGGGCATGTGCACGCCATCGAGCGGCTGGTGACGGAACTGGAGGCCGAGCACGAGGCGAAGGGCACCCTGCGCCGCGGGGACGGGCCGTACGTGGCTCCGGAGCCGGTGCCGACCGCGCTGCGCTTCCCCGGGAAGGCGCTGCTGCTGCCCGGGGGGAACTTCCTGGTCAGTGACACCACCCGGCATCAGCTGGTGGAGCTGGAGCCCGACGGGGAGACCGTCGTGCGCCGGATCGGCTCCGGTGCGCGCGGGCTGGTGGACGGCGCTCCCGGCACTGCGGCCCTCAACGAACCGCAGGGGCTGGCCCTGCTCGACGCGGGCTCGGTCGTCGTGGCCGACACCGTCAACCACGCCCTGCGCCTGCTGGACCTCGCCACCGGCGAACTGACCACCCTGGCCGGCACCGGACGCCAGTGGATGCAGGGCGACGCCACCTCGGGTCCGGGCCGCGAGGTGAACCTCTCCTCGCCGTGGGACGTGGCCGTCTGGCACGGCCGGGTCTGGATCGCGATGGCCGGCATCCACCAGCTGTGGGCGTACGACCCCGAGGACCGGACGGTCGGCGTGAGTGCCGGTACCACCAACGAGGGGCTGGTGGACGGCCCGGCGGCCGGGGCGTGGTTCGCGCAGCCCTCGGGGCTCGCCGCCACCGCCGACCGGCTCTGGCTCGCCGACTCCGAGACCAGCGCCCTGCGCTGGGTGGACCGGGACGGGACGGTGCGCACGGCCGTCGGCACCGGCCTCTTCGACTTCGGGCATCGCGACGGCAAGGCCGAACAGGCGCTGTTCCAGCACCCGTTGGGCGTCACCGCGCTGCCCGACGGCTCGGTGGCCGTCAGTGACACCTACAACCACGCGCTGCGCCGCTACGACCCGGCGACGGGCGAGGTGACCACGCTCGCCACCGACCTGCGCGAGCCCAGCGGTGCCGTGCTCGTCGGGGACGACCTGGTGGTCGTCGAGTCCGCCCGCCACCGGCTGACCCGGATCGGGCTGCCGGAGGAGGCGGTACGGGTGGAGCCGGTCGCCCACCGCACCCAGCGGGCCGCCACCGAGGTGGCACCGGGCGCGCTGACCCTGGACGTCGTCTTCCAGGCGCCGCCCGGGCAGAAGCTCGACACCCGGTACGGCCCCTCGACCCGGCTGCTGGTGTCCGCGACCCCGCCGGAGCTGCTGGCCGAGGGCGAGGGCGCGGGCACCGATCTCTCCCGCGCCCTGCGCCTCGCGCCGGGCGTCGAGCAGGGCGTGCTGCACATCTCGGCGATGGCCGCGTCCTGCGACGACGACCCGGCCAACGAGTACCCGGCCTGCCACGTGCACCAGCAGGACTGGGGTGTGCCGGTCCGCGTCGTGGCCGGCGGGACCGGCCGGCTGCCGCTGGTGCTCGCCGGGATGGACCCGCAGGCCGGATGAGCCGCCGCACCCGCACCCGTTGCCTCACCGGTCGCCGCGCGGGTCAGTGGCCGGGCTGGTGGCCGTGCTCGTCGATGACCGGGGTGGTGGGCGGCACCACCACCCGGCGGCGCCGGGCGATGCTGCTGAACGTCGTGACGCCGATCAGACCTACGATCATGAAGATCACCCCGACCAGGTCGAGGTTGATTCCCTCCATCTCCCAGTCGGTCGCGAACGTGAGTATGGCTCCCGCGGCGATGAGGATGATGCATCCACCGAGGCCCATGGCGCCTCGCCTCCCTCTGTGACGATGTCTCGCATGCGGGTACCCGGCGCCGCCCGAACTACCCCTGGAGGAAGGACACGAGGACGTTGGCGAGGAGGAACGGGTCGTCCGCGCCGCAGAGTTCGCGGGCGCTGTGCATGGAGAGGATCGCCACGCCGATGTCGACGGTGCGGATGCCGTGCCGGGCCGCGGTGATCGGTCCGATGGTGGTGCCGCAGGGCATGGAGTTGTTGGAGACGAAGGACTGGAACGGCACCCCGGCGCGCTCGCAGGCTTCGGCGAAGACCGCCCGGCCCGAACCGTCGGTCGCGTAGCGGTTGTTGACGTTGACCTTGAGGATGGGGCCGCCGTTGACCCGCGGGTGGTGCGTGGGGTCGTGCCGCTCGGCGTAGTTGGGGTGCACCGCGTGCCCGGTGTCGGAGGAGAGGCAGACGGTGCCGGCGAAGGCGCGGGCCCGGTCCTCGTAGGAGCCGCCGCGGGCGAACACCGAGCGCTCCAGGATCCCGCCGAGGAGCGGGCCGTCGGCGCCGGTGTCGGACTGGGAGCCGTTCTCCTCGTGGTCGAAGGCGGCGAGCACCGGGATGTAGGGGATGTCGGCGGTGGCGACCGCGGTGAGCGCGGCCGTCGCCGCGTGCACGGAGAGCAGGTTGTCCATGCGCGGCCCGGCGAGCAGTTCGCGGTCGCGGCCGAGGTAGGCGGGCGGCTCGACGGAGTGGACCATGAGGTCCCAGCCGGTGACCTCGCCCGGGGCGAGCCCGGTCTCCTCCTCCAGGAAGGCGATCAGGTCGCCGTCGCGCGGGGCGTCGCCGAGGCCCCAGACGGGCTGGAGGTGGCGCTGCTTGTCGAGCTTGAGGCCGTCCGAGGAGACCGCGCGGTCGAGGTGGATGGCGAGCTGGGGGACGCGCAGCAGGGGACGGTCGACGTCGACGAGCCGGGTGGAGCCGTCGCGCAGGGTCAGCCGGCCGGCGAGGCCGAGGTCGCGGTCGAGCCAGGAGTTGAGCAGGGGACCGCCGTAGATCTCCACGGCGACCTGGCGCCAGCCGTGCGCACCGGTGTCGGGCAGTGGCTTGACGCGCAGGTTGGGCGAGTCGGTGTGGGCGCCGATGATGCGGAACGGGGTGTGCGGCGCGGCGCCCTCGGGCACGTACCAGGCCACGATCGCGCCGGCGCGCACCACGTACTTGCCGCCGCTGGACCCGTCCCAGGCGTCCGTCTCGGCGACCTGGCGGAACCCGGCCTTCTCCAGCCGCTCGGCGGTGTTCGCCACGGCGTGGTACGGCGACGGACTCGCCGCGAGGAAGGTCATGAGGTCGTCGGTGTGGCCGCGGTCGAAGCGGGAGGGTTCGCTCATGGGGTTCACCTTAACGACGTACCAGGGCCCGCCCCCCGTTGATGAGGGGGCGGGCCCTGGTGGGAAAGGGGAGTTGGGGCTAGAAGGCCGCTTCGTCCAGCTCCATCAGGTCCAGGTCGATGCCCTGGGCGAGCTTGCGGGCGCCGGTGACGCCCGGCAGGACGTTGGCCGCGAAGAACTTCGCCGCCGCGATCTTGCCCTGGTAGAACGCCTGGTCCTTGGCGGAGGCGGTCTCCAGCTTCTCGGCGGCCACCGCGGCGCCCTTGAGCAGCAGGTAGCCGACGACGACGTCACCGGAGGCCATCAGCAGGCGGGTGGTGTTCAGGCCCACCTTGTAGATGTTCTTGACGTCCTGCTCGGTGGCCGCGAGGTCGGTCAGCATCAGGCCGACGATGGCCTCCAGCTCGACGGCGGCCTTGGCGAGGTGCTCACGGGCCGGGGCGAGGGACTCGCCGCCGGTGCCGAGGGCGAGGAACTTCTTGATGTCCTCGGCGAGGGAGTTCAGCGCGGCGCCCTGGTTGCGGACGATCTTCCGGAAGAAGAAGTCCTGGCCCTGGATCGCGGTGGTGCCCTCGTACAGGGTGTCGATCTTGGAGTCCCGGATGTACTGCTCGATCGGGTACTCCTGGAGGAAGCCGGAGCCGCCGAAGGTCTGGAGCGACTGGGCGAGCTGCTCGTAGCCCTTCTCGGAGCCGTAGCCCTTCACGATCGGCAGGAGCAGGTCGTTGAGGGCGTGCTCGGCCTTGGCGTCCTCGCCGGTGGCCTCCTTGACGGCGATGGCGTCCTGGACGGAGGCGGTGTAGAGGACGAGGGCGCGCATGCCCTCCGCGTACGCCTTCTGCGTCATCAGCGAGCGGCGCACGTCGGGGTGGTGGGTGATGGTGACCTTGGGCGCGGCCTTGTCCAGGAAGTTCGCCAGGTCGGGGCCCTGGACGCGCTCCTTGGCGTACTCCAGGGCGTTGAGGTAGCCCGTGGAGAGGGTGGAGATCGCCTTCGTGCCGACCATCATGCGGGCGAACTCGATGATGCGGAACATCTGGCGGATGCCGTCGTGCTTGTCGCCGATCAGCCAGCCCTTGGCGGGGTGCTGGTCGCCGAAGGTCATCTCGCAGGTGTTGGAGGCCTTCAGGCCCATCTTGTGCTCGACGTTGGTGGCGTAGACGCCGTTGCGCTCGCCCAGCTCGCCGGTCTCGAAGTCGAAGAGGTACTTCGGGACGAGGAAGAGGGACAGGCCCTTGGTGCCGGGGCCGGCGCCCTCGGGGCGGGCGAGGACGTAGTGGAGGATGTTCTCCTCCATGTCGTGCTCACCGGAGGTGATGAAGCGCTTCACGCCCTCGATGTGCCAGGAGCCGTCCTCCTGCTGGATCGCCTTGGTGCGTCCGGCGCCGACGTCGGAGCCCGCGTCGGGCTCGGTCAGCACCATGGTGGAGCCCCAGGTCCGCTCGACGGCGATCTGGGCGATCTTCTTCTGGACGTCGTTGCCCTCGTCGAAGAGGATGCCGGCGAAGGCCGGGCCGGAGCAGTACATCCACACGGCCGGGTTGGCGCCGAGGATCAGCTCCGCGTACGACCAGATCAGGGACGGCGGGGCGGTGGTGCCGCCGATCTCCTCCGGCAGGCCGAGGCGCCAGTACTCGGAGTCCATGAACGCCTTGTAGCTCTTCTTGAAGGATGCGGGAACCGGCGCGGTGTTCGTCTCCGGGTCGAAGACGGGCGGGTTGCGGTCGGCGTCGGTGAAGGACTCCGCGAGGTCGTTCTCCGCGAGGCGGGTCATCTCCGCGAGGATGCTCTTCGCGGTGTCCGTGTCCATCTCGGCGAAGGGCCCGGTGCCGTACAGCTTGTCGCGTCCGAGCACTTCGAAGAGGTTGAACTCGATGTCCCGCAGATTCGACTTGTAGTGCCCCATGGCGACGGCTCCGTAGAGAGAGATCGGCGAGGCACTGGATCCTCGCGCTAGTTCACGTACCAACAAGTAGCTACGATGATGCTACCCGTCGGTAATATCCCGCAACCCCGATCCGGCCATCTGTGACGGTTCCCACCGGACCCGGACGGGCCGCCGGTTTCCCGGGCACCGCGGCCCCCGCTCCCGCCCGCTCGGTACGCTTGCGCCCATGTACGGATACGGCCAGCCCATGGACGGTGGCGCTGCGGGCCAGCAGTACGCCCCGCCGCAGCAGCCCATGAACGGTGGCGTCGGCGGGTACGGCCAGCAGCCGCCGCTCTACCCTGAGCCGTCCCCGCCCTCCCTCGCGGACGCGGTGCGTGCCTTCACCACCGGTCAGATGGCCGCGGAGGACTTCCAGCAGGTCTTCGCGACCTCCAAGGTGTACTGCCCGCGCGGCGACAATCCGGGCTTCCTCGCCCTGCACAACACCCAGCAGCCGGTGATCCCGATGTTCACCTCGCTGAAGGAGCTGCGCCGGTACGCGGGCAAGGAGTCCAAGTACTTCGTGATCACCGGGGCCGAGGTGATCGACCTCCTGCCGACCGGGTACGGCTTCGTGGTGGACATGGAGGGCGAGCACCGGATGGTGTTCGACGCGAAGGCGGTCGAGCAGATGGTGGAGTTCGCGATGCGCCGGATGTACGGGTAAACACCGTTTCCCGCCGTTTCCTGGCGGAAAATTCCCCCCTGTGGTTGTCACATCCATGCCATAGAGTTCCCCCGGCAGCCGCGCCCCGCACGTCACCGCCTCCCGGCGGAACACGTCCGGGTGCCGCGCGGCGCTCTCTCGTCTCCCGGCCGGGCCGGGGTCTTCTGTGGGGGTTCATCACTGTGCGTATGCGCAGCACTTCGGCCGCGACGGCGCTCGCGGTCCTGTTCAGCTCGGCGGCGCTGAGCGTCGTGGCCGCCGGACCGGCGTCGGCGGCCTCCGCCAGGGTCGGTACGCCCGGCGGCATCGTCGTGGACGGTCAGCGGGTCTTCCTCGGTGACCGCTCGGCCGGCACCGTCCTCGTCGCCGACCACACCGGCGCCCTGCTCGCCTCGGTGAGCGGTGTTCCCGGGGTCTCCGACCTCGCGCTGTCGGACGACGGCAGCACCCTGTACGCCACGGCCTCGGACACCCACGAGATCGTGGCCCTCGACGCGGCGACCCTCGACGAGAAGGCCCGCTACCCGGTCGCCACCGACACCGGGCCCGTCCACGTCGAGTTCGCCGCGGGCAAGGTCTGGTTCACCTACGGCGACCAGTGGGACGGCGACCTCGGCTCGGTCGACCCGGCGGTCGACCCGGCCACCGGTACGGACCCGGTGGCGCTGGCCCAGTTCCCGACCGAGGGAACGGGTGTCGGGATGTGGGGCCAGCCGCTGCTGGACACCGACCCGCTCCGGCCGGGCCTGCTGGCCCTCGGCGAGACCGGGCTGTCCACCGGCTCGATGGCCGTCGTCGACGTGTCGAGCGGCACGCCGCAGCTGACCGCCTGGCACGACGGCGACTACTCGCTGAACAACGGCATCGGGGACATCGACCTCGTCGCCGGCGCCGACCAGGTCCTCGTCAACGGCACCGACCGTGACGCCTACGCGGACGGCAGGTTCGCCAAGGCCGGGGCCTACCCGGCCGGACACCGGGCCGACGTCGGGCGCAGCGGCCTGATCGCCCAGAGCACCGGCACCAAGGTCGCGGTCTACCGGCCGAACGCCACGCAGCCGCTGCGCACGTACACCGCGAGCGCGGCCGACGTGGCCTGGGCCCCGGACTCCTCCCGGATCTTCGCCCTGGTCTCCGGCACCGGCGGCTACACGCTGAAGGCGCTCACCGACCCGACGCTCAACGTCCCCACCCTCACGGTCGGCGCCCCGTCGACCGCCACCCGCGCCAAGACGCTCACCGTCACCGGCAGGATCTCGGCGACGGTCGCGCTGCCCGCGGGCACGCGGCTCTCGGTCACCCGTACCGACCTGGAGAGCCCGAGCGGCAAGGCGCTGGCGCCGGTCACGGCGAAGGCGGACGGCACCTACTCCTTCAAGGACGTCCCGCCGGCCGGCGGCAAGGTGACGTACACGGTGAAGTACGCGGGCGACGCCACGCACACCGCGGTGAGCGCCTCCGACTCCGTCGAGGTCTCCCGGGCGTCGACCTCGCTGAGCCTGAACAACAACGGCAAGGTGTACGGCTACGGCGCCGACGTCAGGTTCACCGCGCACCTCGGCACGACGTACAAGAACCGCTCGGTGGAGATCTGGGCCAACCCCTACGGCTCGGACCGGCCCAACAAGCTGATCAAGAGCGGCAAGGTCAACTCGGACGGCAACATCGCCGCCTGGGTCGACATGACCCGGGACACCACGGTCACCGCGGTCTTCAAGGGCGACGCCCGCTACAAGCCGAAGTCGGTGAAGGTCACGGCGTACGGCAAGGCGAAGGTCTCCACCGCCGTCTCCAAGCACTACAAGACGGCGAAGATCGGCTCGACCACGTACTACTGGTTCCACAAGAACACCGACCCGCTGCTGACCACGACGATGAACTACTACGCGGGCCGTCAGCAGCGCTTCGACCTCCAGGTCTACTACGCCGGCCAGTGGTACTCGGCGGGCTCGGAGTACTTCCCGCTCGGTACGAACGGCAAGTCGGCCGTGACCCTGGAGGCGCCCGGTGAGTCGGGCATCCGGGCGCGGATGCGGTCGGTGTACGTCAACGGCTCGTCCGGCGACAACGTGAACTCGACGGCGTACGGGTCCTGGAAGTACCTGTACTTCAGCAACTGACGCCGTCCACGGCTCGGACGGAAGGAGCCCGGAGGGAATGCCCTCCGGGCTCCTTCTGTTAGGAGTGGCAGGAAGTTCAATGCTCAACTAAACTGGCGTCGCAAGCTGACGCACAAGGAGGCACCGACATGCCCGCAGTGACCGTCGAGAACCCGCTGACGCTGCCCCGTGTCGCCGCGTCCGCGGAGGCCGTGGCCCGTCCCGTGCTCGCCGTGACGACCGCGCCCAGCGGTTTCGAGGGCGAGGGCTTCCCGGTGCGCCGCGCGTTCGCCGGGATCAACTACCGCCACCTCGACCCGTTCATCATGATGGACCAGATGGGAGAGGTGGAGTACGCGCCGGGTGAGCCCAAGGGCACCCCCTGGCACCCCCACCGCGGCTTCGAGACCGTCACCTACATCATCGACGGCATCTTCGACCACCAGGACAGCCAGGGCGGCGGCGGCACCATCACCAACGGCGACACCCAGTGGATGACGGCCGGCTCGGGCCTGCTCCACATCGAGGCGCCGCCGGAGCACCTGGTCATGTCCGGCGGTCTCTTCCACGGCCTCCAGCTGTGGGTGAACCTCCCGGCCAAGGACAAGATGATGCCCCCGCGCTACCAGGACATCCGCGGCGGCAACGTCCAGCTCCTGACGACCCCGGACGGCGGCGCGCTCCTCCGCGTCATCGCGGGCGAACTGGACGGCCACCAGGGCCCCGGCATCACCCACACCCCGATCACGATGATCCACGCGACGGTCGCGCCGGGCGCCGAGGTCACGCTCCCCTGGCGGGAGGACTTCAACGGCCTGGCGTACGTCCTGGCGGGCAAGGGCTCGGTCGGCCCCGACCGCCGTCCGGTGCACGTCGGCCAGACCGCCGTCTTCGGCGCCGGCGGCTCCCTCACCGTCCGCGCGGACGAGCAGCAGGACTCCCACACCCCGGACCTGGAGGTCGTCCTCCTCGGCGGACAGCCGATCCGTGAGCCCATGGCCCACTACGGCCCGTTCGTCATGAACACCCGCGAGGAACTCCAGCAGGCCTTCGACGACTTCCAGAAGGGCCGCCTGGGCACCATCCCCGCGGTGCACGGCATGACCGAGGGCGGACTGTAGAAGTTCGCCGACACCCCCGTCGCCCGGGTGGGTTTGTCCGGGGGCGGGGGTGGGGGCCGCGTGGTCGGGTGGGAGGGTGCAGGACTTTCGGACGCTGCTTCCCGAGCCCGTGCGGCGGGTGGGGGCCTGGTGTGCCGTGATTCTGTTGGCCGCCGGGGTGTTCTACGTCGCGATCCGGCTGTGCGTGGCCTTCCGTACGGCCGTCGTGCCCGTGCTGCTCGCGCTGCTCGGCACCGCGCTGCTCGGGCCGTTGCACCGGCGGCTGGTGCGGGCGCGGGTGCATCGGTCGGTCGCCGCCGCGTTGACGTGTGTCGCGGTGGTGGCCGTGGTGGGCGGTGCTGTCTATGTCGTCGTGGCCGCGCTGATCGACAGTGGGGACCAGATCGTCGCCTCGCTGCGTGACGCGGGGAAGGATCTCGCCGAGCACTTCGGGGCCGCCGGGACGTCCTTGGACGACCTCGCCGCCAACTCCCGTGATCTGCTGACCAAGTTCGGCGGTACCGCCGCCTCCGGGGTCATCAGCGGGGTCAGTGTCGTCGGCGAGACCATCGCCATGGCCGTCCTGGCGCTGCTGCTCGTCTTCTTCTTCCTGCGGGACTCCGACCGGGCCGCCGGCACGCTGCGCTCCCTCGCGCCGCCCGGGACCGCCGACACCCTGGAGGCGATGGCCCGGCGGGCCTTCGAGGCCGTCGAGGGGTTCATGCGGGGGACCACCTTCATCGCGTTCATCGACGCCATCTGCATCACCGTCGGCCTGCTCATCCTGGACGTGCCGGGAGCGGCCGGGCTGGGGGCGCTGGTCTTCGTCGGCGCCTACATCCCCTATCTCGGCGCCTTTCTGTCCGGTGCCGTCGCCGTGCTGGTCGCGCTCGCCGACCGGGGGTTCGTCATCGCGCTGTGGGCGCTCGGGGTGGTGCTGGCCGTACAGGTGCTGGAGGGGCACGTGCTCCAGCCGATGATCCAGAGCCGCACCGTGCAGATGCACCCGGCGATGGTGATGGTGACGATCACCGCGGGCGCCTCCGTGGCCGGCATCCTCGGCATGCTGCTCGCCGTGCCGATCACCGCGGCGGCCTTCGGCGTCATCCAGGAACTGCGCGTCCGCTACGGCACGTCCTGAGCGGACGCCGGCTCCGGCTCCGGCGTCGGCTCCGGCTCCGGCTCCGGGACCAGCTCCACCAGCTCGAACCAGATGGACTTGCCCTCGCCCCGCGGGTCCACCCCCCACACGTCCGCGAGCAGCTCGATCAGCACCAGCCCCCGGCCCGAGGAGGCCAGCTCGCCGGGGCGCCGCTTGTGCGGCAGGTCGTCGCTGTTGTCGCTGACCGTCACCCGCATCCGGCGCCTGCCCGCCTCCCCGCGCACCTCCGCCCTCAGCAGCGCCTCCGCCTCGGTGTGGACCAGGACGTTGGTCAGCGTCTCGGAGAGCAGCAGCACCGCGGAGTCGACCTGATCGTCCGAGGCCCAGTCGTGCAGCAGCTCCCGCAACTGCTGCCGGGCCACCGCGACCCGCTCGGGCTCGTCCTGGGCGACCGTGAGCATGGTGCGCCGCACGGTGGGGCGTGCCACCGCCGTCTCCCCGCAGCCGCAGCCCTCCCCCTCACGGCACAGCAAAAGCACCGCGATGTCGTCCTCCCGCCGGTCGGCGAGCGGGCCGGTGGTGTGGTGCGAGGAGGGCCCGTGCACCGCCTGGACCAGGGCGTCGGCGAGCTTGTCCAGATCGCCCTCGTGGTCCTCCAGGATCGAGCGGACGCGCTGCCAGCCGGTCTCCAGGTCGTGGCCGCCGGTCTCGATCAGACCGTCGGTGCACAGCATCATCGTCTCGCCGGGCTCCAGGGTGATCCGGGTCGTCGGGTAGTCCGCGTCCGGGTCGATGCCCAGGGGCAGCCCGCCCGCCGTGTGCCGGGTCAGGACGGTGCCGTCCGTCATCCGGATCGCCGGGTCGGGGTGCCCGGCGCGGGCCACGTCCAGGGTCGCGGTGACGGGGTCCACCTCGACGTACAGGCAGGTCGCGAAGCGCAGGTCGGCCGGTTCCGGATCGCCGTCGTCGGTCATGCCGTGCAGGAAGCGGGAGGCGCGGGAGAGCACCGCGTCCGGGCGGTGTCCCTCGGAGGCGTAGGCGCGCAGGGCTATCCGCAGCTGGCCCATCAGGCCGGCCGCCCGCACGTCGTGGCCCTGGACGTCCCCGATGACCAGCGCGAAGCGGCCGGCCCCGGAGGCGGTGCCGCCGGGCAGCGGGATCACGTCGTACCAGTCGCCGCCGACCTGGAGGCCGCCGCCGGTGGGCACGTAGCGGGCGGCGACGCTCATGCCGGGTATCTGGCGCGGGCCGAGCGTGGGCAGCATCGAGCGCTGGAGTCCGTCGGTCAGCTCCCGCTGGGTCTCCGCCGCCCCCGCCCGGGACAGCGCCTGGGCCAGCATCCGGGCCACCGTCGTCAGCACGGACCGTTCGTCGGGGGTGAACGTCACCGGATAGGTGAAGGCCGCCATCCAGGCGCCCATCGTGCGGCCGGCCACGGTCAGCGGCAGGAAGGCCCAGGAACGGCGGCCGAAGTGGGAGGCGAGCGGCCAGGTCACCGGGTAGCGGGAGCGGTACTGCTTGGGGGAGGAGAGGTAGACGGCCCGCCCGGTGCGGACGACCTCGGCGGCCGGGTAGTCGGTCTGGAGGGGCATGTGGCTGAAGGGGCCCTCGTCGCCGGGCTGCTGCCCGTGGTGGCCGATGATCGTCAGCCGGTCGCCCGTGACCCCGAACACCGCCAGCCCGTCCGGCGAGAACCCGGGCATCGACAGCCCGGCCGCCACCCGCAGCACCTCGGCCGTGGACCGCGCCTCGGCCAGCGCCCGGCCCGCGTCCAGCAGGAACGCCTCCCGGGAACGCCGCCAGTCCCCGGTGACCGCCCGTCGCCCGGTCGCGGTGGCCGGATCGGGCTCGGCGACCTCCTGAAGGGTGCCGATCACCTCGTAGGCCCGTTTCTCCGGGTCGAAGGCGGGCTTGAAGCGGCTGCGGGTGATCCGGACCACCTCGCCGCGCTCGTCCATGATGCGCACCCGCACCTCGCCGAGCGTGCCCTCGGCGACGGCGAGCTGGATGACGCCGACGATCTCGTTCCAGTCGACCGGGTGGAGCCGGGCCCGGACCTGGGACTCGCGGAGCGTGGCCCGCACCGCGGGCAGCCCCAGCAGCCTGGCCGCCTCGGCGTCCGCCGTCACCAGCCCGGTCGCGGTCGACCAGTGCCATTGGCCGGTCTCCAGGGCGGCCAGAACCTCAGCCACGGCGGGCAGGGGCTCACCAGTGCGCATTGACCCACTGTAAGAAGAGGTGCTCCGGGGCTGCCACCGAAGCCGCCCCGGGCCGCCCCGCCCTTAATGGTGGGGAGCCGATCTCGGGGTGGCCGGTACCCTTGGGACGTCCGGGCACCGGGCCCCGGAGATTCCCGATCCGCGAAGACTGGATGAACGACGATGCATCGGTACAGGTCCCACACCTGCGGCGAGCTCCGCGCCTCTGACGTCGGCACCGACGTCCGGCTGAGTGGCTGGCTGCACAATCGGCGCGACCTGGGCGGCATCCTCTTCATCGATCTGCGCGACCACTACGGCATCACGCAGCTCGTCGCCCGCCCCGGCACCCCCGCCTACGAGGCCCTGGACAAGCTCTCCAAGGAGTCCACGGTCCGCGTCGACGGCCGCGTTGTTTCACGTGGAACCGACAACGTGAACCCCGACCTGCCCACCGGCGAGGTCGAGGTCGAGGTCGGCGAGGTCGAGCTGCTCGGCGCGGCCGCGCCGCTGCCGTTCACGATCAACACCGAGGACGGGGTCAACGAGGAGCGGCGCCTTGAGTACCGCTTCCTGGACCTGCGCCGCGAGCGCATGCACAAGAACATCATGCTGCGGTCGGCGGTGATCGCCTCGATCCGCTCGAAGATGGTCGCCCTCGGCTTCAACGAGATGGCCACCCCGATCCTGTCGGCGACCTCCCCCGAGGGCGCCCGTGACTTCGTGGTGCCCTCCCGTCTGAACCCGGGCAGGTTCTACGCCCTGCCGCAGGCGCCGCAGCAGTTCAAGCAGCTGCTGATGATCTCCGGCTTCGACCGCTACTTCCAGATCGCGCCCTGCTTCCGCGACGAGGACGCCCGCGCCGACCGTTCGCCGGGCGAGTTCTACCAGCTCGACGTGGAGATGAGCTTCGTCGAGCAGGAGGACGTCTTCCGGCCGATCGAGAAGCTCATGACCGAGCTGTTCGAGGAGTTCGGCGGCGGCCGCCACGTCACCTCGCCCTTCCCGCGGATCCCGTTCCGTGAGGCGATGCTGAAGTACGGCTCCGACAAGCCGGACCTGCGGGCCCAGCTGGAGCTGGTGGACATCACCGACGTCTTCGACGGCTCGGAGTTCAAGGCCTTCGCCGGCAAGCACGTGCGCGCGCTGGCCGTGCCGGACGTCTCCGCGCAGCCCCGGAAGTTCTTCGACCAGCTCGGCGACTTCGCCGTCTCGCTCGGCGCGAAGGGCCTGGCCTGGGTGCGGGTCGCCGAGGACGGCTCGCTGACCGGCCCGATCGCCAAGTTCCTCACCGAGGAGAACGTCGCCGAGCTGACCAAGCGCCTGTCGCTGGCCGCCGGTCACGCCGTGTTCTTCGGCGCGGGCGAGTTCGACGAGGTCTCCAAGATCATGGGCGCCGTCCGGGTCGAGGCCGCCAAGCGCGCCGGGCACTTCGAGGAGGGCGTCTTCCGGTTCTGCTGGATCGTCGACTTCCCGATGTACGAGAAGGACGAGGACACCGGGAAGATCGACTTCTCGCACAACCCGTTCTCGATGCCGCAGGGCGGCCTTGAGGCCCTGGAGACCCAGGACCCGCTGGACATCCTCGGCTGGCAGTACGACATCGTCTGCAACGGCGTCGAGCTGTCCTCCGGCGCGATCCGGAACCACGAGCCGGAGATCATGCTCAAGGCCTTCGAGATCGCCGGCTACGACCGGGACACCGTCGAGGAGCAGTTCGCGGGCATGCTGCGCGCCTTCCGCTTCGGCGCCCCGCCGCACGGCGGCATCGCCCCCGGCGTCGACCGGATCGTCATGCTCCTCGCGGACGAGCCGAACATCCGGGAGACCATCGCCTTCCCGCTCAACGGCAACGCGCAGGACCTGATGATGGGCGCGCCGACCGAGCTGGACGAGACCCGGCTGAGGGAGCTGCACCTGTCGGTGCGCAAGCCGCAGCCGAAGTAGTCCTCGGCCGAGGGGGCCCGGAACCGTACGCGGTTCCGGGCCCCTTCAGTTTCCACAGGTGCCCACAGTCGGCACCCATGCTCCTTACAGCGCGCGTCCCTAGCGTCGTGGACATGACGGGAAACCAGCAGCACAAACAGCCGCAGCACAAGCGTGACTTGACGCGTCGTAAGGTCGTCGTGGCCGGCGCGGGCGCCGCCGTCGCGATCGGCGGGGGCGCCACGCTCGCCTCCGGCGCGTTCGCGGGTGAGAAGACGGATGGGTCCACCACCGCCTCCGCGAGCAGCAGCTCCTCCGCCGAGGTGTGCTACAAGCTCACCTCGGAGACCACCGAGGGTCCGTACTACATCGACGCGGACAAGCTCCGCCGGGACATCACCGAGGACAAGGAGGGCATCCCGCTCGTCCTGAGCCTCAAGGTCATCGACTCCGAGACCTGCAAGCCGCTGCGGAACGCGGCCGTCGACATCTGGCACTGCGACGCGCTCGGCCTGTACTCGGGTTACGAGAGCTTCTCCGGCGGAGGCGGCGGCACGGCTCCCTCCGGCGCCCCGACGGACGCGCCGTCCGGCACCCCCACCGGCGAGCCCCCGTCCGGCGATCCGTCCGGCGGCACCGGCGGTGGCGGCGGCCACGAGGAGCCGACCAGCGACACCCGCTATCTGCGCGGTACCTGGAAGACCGACAAGCAGGGCCGGGTCACCTTCAAGACGGTCTTCCCCGGCTGGTACCAGGGCCGCTGCGTCCACATCCACACCAAGGTGCACGTGGACGGCGAGTGGACCGACGCCGGCTACGAGGGCGGCACCACCTGCCACACCGGCCAGCTCTTCTTCGACGAGACGGCAGTGCTCCTGACGGAGGAGGTGGACCCGTACTCCACGAGCACCACCACCCGCACGACGCTCACCGAGGACACGATCTACGACCAGAGCGGCACCGCGGGCGGCCTGCTCAAGCTGAAGTACAGCAAGAAGAACATCGCGAAGGGAGTCGTCGCCTCCCTCACGATGTCCGTCGACCCGGACGCGACGAACACCGGGACCTGACGCCCCGGCCGGCGGCGCACCGCTCCCCGCGGGGCGCCGCCGGAAGCCCTGGGGGCCCGCGCGTTCAGAACCCCAGGTGTGTGATCTGGACGAGGCGTACTCCTACTTCCAGCTCAATCGCGCACTGCCTTCATGGCTTCGTCCAGGACTGCGGTCAGCTCCCGCAGGGCCTTCCGAGCGACATCGGGATCCTCGTCCTCCAGAGCGCTCTTCGCGCGCTCGAAACGGACGGCCAGCTCGGGACGACGGGCGATCTCGACGTCTCGGGACCAGAGGAGGACCCAGCTCCTCACAGGGCTCAGGGACTCCCACTCCACGGCCTTGGCGAACGCCGCGTCCATGGTGGCCTGCATCTCCTCCAAACGGGCGGGAGCCACGACGGCGAGCGCCGTGCGCAGGGCGTCAGGGGTCTGCTCCGGGCGGGGGATCAGCTCGCGCCCGTGATCGGCCAGTGTGCTCATGGTGTCCTTCATGGGTACCCCTGGCAGGGTGTCAGGGCCGGACCGGGCGAGGGTCGACGTGTTCACCCGGACTCCTTCTGCTCGGCTCGGCAGTCTCGGCAACGGCCGGGGGTTGGGGCGCGGAAGGCGCGGTTGCAGCCGTCGCAGGTCTGGAAGGGGTGTCTGAGGGCCGGGCCCGGCGAGGCCGAGGAGCGCGGCGGAGGCAGCGGGGGGAGTTGGGCTGTCAGGCGGTGGGCCAGGAAGGCGGCCGGGCGGATCAGGGGATCCGGCGGGAGGTTCTCGGTGAGGGCGCGGTGCACGGCGGCGGGGGTGAGGTCCCGTTCCAGCCAGGCGGCGACACCCGGTGCGAGATGCTCGGCGTCCGTGGCGGACAGCAACAGGCGTGGGTCCTCTCCGCGGAGGCCGGCCAGCACGTCCACGGCTGTCCGGAGGAGGTCGGCCGAGGTGTACGCGGGCTGCGGCACGGCCGGGAGGCGCTTGGGCTGCGGGGGCTTTCGCGGTGCCGGGCGGCGGCGGGCGGGGCTTTCGGCCGCGGCGGCGTGGTGTCCGGGCCTGTTGCAGGAGACGGTGCGGGTGATGACCTGGCCCGTCTGGGCCCGTAAGCGGGTACGGCGGAGGTAGCCGTGGGTTTCGAGTTCGCGGAGGGCCGCGGCGATGCGCGTGGGGCCCTCCGGGAAGCGGGCGGCGAGGGTTTTGATGTCGATGGCCGTGCCCGGCCGCACCGATTGGATGTAACAACTGAGCCCGATCGCCAGCAGCGACAGCTCCTTGTGCTGGGCGAGGTCGTTGCCGATCACCGTGAAGTTCTCGGTGAGGCGGACGTGTTCGTGGATCACGCCGGAGTTCGGGCGCCCGTGGGGGTGGTTTTTGCCCGGGATACGGGACTGGGCGCGCGAGGGCGCGCTAGGGTTTTCGGAGTCCATCGGGAAGCCGTTTCTTCCTCGGTGGTCAGGCCCTCGCCTTGGGAATGTCAGTCCCGGCGAGGGCCGTCGCATGTCTGGGGTTGTGTGGTGTTGCTCGGGCTGAGCGTAGGGCAGGCAACCCGTCCCAAATCCAGTTGAGTTGGGCATATTCACTCGCGGGAGTGAGTTTGCCCGGCGGGAGGGAGGGGTGGGGTTTGGTGGAGTGCTTTCACATCAGTGGGTTGTTCATAGGGAGCGCAGGTCGGACCGGCGCCCGGGAACCCGGGTTCCGGTGACTCCCCTGCGGCGATGGTGAGTTCGGCCCAGACGGTCTTTCGAGGTGGCAGACTTCGGGTCACCCCCCAGCGGTCGGCGAGCGCGGCCACCAGGAGCAGCCCGCGGCCCGTTCCGCACTCCGGGTCGGCGTCCCGCGGCTCGGGCAGCCAGTCACCCCGTGTGTCGGTGACCTCGATACGGAGCGTCGCGCCCACCACGTAGAGCAGGAGCTGGAAGCTCCGGCCCGCGACACGGCCGTGCGTGGCCGCGTTGCTCGCCAGCTCGGCCACGATCAGGTCCGCCGGCTCCAAGGGGAGCCCCCAGCAACGCAGTTGCTCGGTGGCGAGCCTTCGAGCCAGGCGGGCGCCGCGTGGTGTGGGTGACAGCAGCACGCTGAAGTTGCGGACGGGGCCGTCGTGGCCGACCGGTTCGGAATTCATGTCACTCAGCGTGGCCGGATGCGCTTACCGTGAGGAGTCACGACGCCGATACGTAGAGCTACTGTCCAGAGCTTGTCCAGCTCTGTCCGGGCTGTCCGGCCTGCGGAAACGGGTAGGGGCGTCGCGGCACGGTCGGTCGTACGGCGGAGGGGTGCGGGATGTCGGTGGAGACGCGGACGGAGGCGGACGAGCCGGGGTGGGAGGTCGACCCCGACGACGAGTGGGGAGTGGCCGTAGTCGCCACGGTGGGACGGCAGTTGAGGCTGCGGCGGGAGTCGGTGGGGATGCGGGTCGGGGAGTTCGGAACGGCGGTCGGGTACGGAGAGGATCTTGTCTACAAGATCGAGGCGGGCAGGCGGATCCCGAGGAAGGAGTACCTGGACAAGGCGGACGAGGTGTTGGGTGCGGGTGGGCTGATCGCGGCGGCCTGGGAGGACGTCCGGAAGGTTCGGTACCCGAAGAAGGTGCGCGCGCTGGCGAAGATGGAAGCGAGGGCGGTCGAGATCGGGGTGTACGAGTGCAGCAACATCCACGGGCTTCTTCAGACGCCCGAGCACGCGCGGGCCCTGCTGGAGTCGTGGATGCCCGCTTATTCGCCGGAGGATCTGGAGCGACTGGTCGCGGCCCGTGTGGCTCGGCAGTCCGTCTACGAGCGGATGCCCGCTCCAGCGCTGGCCTTCGTGCTGGAAGAGGCGACGCTGCACCGCAACGTTGGAGGCACAATGGTGCGGCGACAGCAGTTCGAACGTCTGCTGGAGGTGGGGAAGTTGCGCCACGTCACGCTTCAGGTGATGCCGTTGGACAGCGGGCCGCATCCGGGCATGAGCGGCAGGATCGAGCTGCTGAAGTTCGAGGACGGCACGGCTGTCGGGCGCTCGGACGGTGCTTTCAACGGCCGCCCGGTCTCGGACCCGCGGGAGCTGCGCATCCTTGAGCTGCGGTGGGGAACTATCCGGGCCCAGGCTCTTCCTCCGAGGGAGTCGCTGGCCCTCGTCGAACGACTGCTGGGAGAAACATGATGCGCAAGCCCACCGCCGGTGGCGCCCCCCAACTGGCGTGGTTCAAGAGCAGCTTCAGCAGCGGCCCCGACGGAGACTCCTGCGTCGAGGTCGCCGCCACCCCCCGCACCATCCACGTCCGTGACTCCAAGTACCGCGACACCGGCCCCCGGCTCGCGCTGAAGCCGGAGGCGTGGGCGGAGTTCGTGGCGTACGCGTCGGGGAGCTGAGCCCTCGCGAACCGTACGCGCCGTCAGATGTCCCAGAGCAGGCCGTTGCCGCCCACGAGGGTGTCGGCGTCCTGGGTCAGGCCGATCGAGCGGGCCGTGTACACCTTGCTGCCGGAAGCCGTCGGGCGGGAGGTGCCGCCGGGCAGGACCCAGACGCCGCCGGTGTGGTTGTTCTCGCCCGCCGCGCTGATGAACAGTTCGGGCCTGCCGTCCTTGTTCACGTCCCCGGCGGCGACCGTCGTACCGAAGAAGTCGTCGGCCTCGGCGCCGCCGGGCACGCCGGAGGTGCTCTGGGTGAAGGAGTACGAGCCGGTGCCGAGGGCGCCGGAGGCGCGGCCGGGGATCACGGTGACCATGCCCGCCCGCTTCGTGCTGCCGAGCGCCTCGTGGGGGGCGCCGACCAGGATGTCCGCCAGGCCGTCGCGGTTGACGTCGGCCACGGCGAGGGCGGCGCCGAACGCGTCCCCCTTCTCGCTGCCGCCGGGTACTCCCTCGGTGTCCTGGGTGACCTCCACCGGCTGCGCCGCGCTCGCGACGCCCTCCGCCGTCCCGTACCAGACCAGAACCCGGCCGCCCGTCGCGCCGTCCACGCCCGGGGTGAGGGGTTCGTCCGGGTCACCGGCCACCAGGTCGTCGTGGCCGTCGCCGTTGATGTCGCCGGAGGCGACGGTGAGACCGTTGCCCCGGAGCTGATGACCGTAGGCGAGGTTCGTGTAGATCTCGCCGCCGCTGATGTCGTGCAGCCGGACGGTGGCGACGGCCGGGTCGGGCACGTCGTCGTCGTCGAAGTCACCGAGCGCGACGGACCCCACCGAGGCGGTGTTCTGGTTCAGTTCGGCGGACCCGACGCTGCCGCTCTTGCTGAAGGGGCCCTTGACGTGCACCACCGCGTCCCAGCCGGCGGCCAGGACCTGGGTGCGCGAGCCGCTGCCCGTGCTCAGGACGGCCAGGTCCAGGCCGTAGTGGCGCGGTTCGGCACTCGGCGTGGGCAGGTTGGTGGCGGTCGACAGCCCGTTCGCGCCGCCCCACAGGATCGTCACCGTGCCTGCGTCCACGCCCTTCGTGGTGTCCTCGTAGGGGGAGGAGACCAGCAGGTCGGCGTAGCCGTCGCGGTTGAGGTCGGCGGTGGCGGTGGCGGCGCCGAACCGGTCGTACGCCTCCGCCGTGCCCGGTACCCCGGCCGTGTTCTGCGTGATCGTCTTGCGGCGGCTCGCGGAGAGGCCGGAGGACGAGCCGTAGAGCACGACCACCGCCCCGGCGGCCTCCTTGCCCGACACGTTCGCGCCCGGCGCGGGCAGGACCGCGTCCCGGTAGCCGTCGCCGTTGAAGTCACCCGGCACCGCGCCGTGCACGGCGGCCGCCGGTACGGCGGGCAGCAGCGTCCCCGCGATCAGTCCGCCGGTCAGCGCGGCGGCCGTTCCCCATCTGCGCATGCGTGTCCCCTCCCCGCCGGCGCACCGTCCGCGCGCCGGCCCCGTCCCCCTCGCGAGAGCCCCTTCCCCTCGCACAAGTGACCGGATGTTAACAGTGGTTGATCATCGTGCGGGTCAGCCCTTGATGCCGGTGCCGGTGCCCGTGCCCGTGCCGGAGATCTTGCGGGTGCGGCGGCGCAGGGCCGGGCCGAGGCGGACCAGGACCCGCTTCTCCATGCCCGCGACGCGCCGCTCCATCGCGGCGAGCTGCTTGCGCGTGGCCTCCAGCTGCTTGACGGCGGCGTCGAGCTGCTCGGCGGTCTTCGCCGCGCGCTTCTCGGCGGCGGCGACCCGGCCGCGCAGTTCGTCGTTCTTCTTGGCGGTCGCGGTGAGCTTGGTCTCCGACACGGTGATCCGCTCGCGCAGCCGAGCCGCGCGGTAGCGGTTCTGACCGTCCTCGGTGCCGTCCCAGACCTGCATGGAGGCGGGCAGGTCGAGGGCGGCGACCCGGGCGTCGTAGGCGGCGCCGCCGTCGCCGTGCTGGTAGGCGTTGTCCAGGCCGTTGCGGGTGAGGAACGCGGTGATGCGGTCGAAGCGCTCGCTGTGCCCCTTGATCATGGGCGACCAGTCGGCGGCCTCGTACAGGTCGCGCGGGTCGGTGTCGGCGGGCAGGCCGGAGAGCTGGCGGTGCGGGATGTCGAAGTACCGGCACAGCTCCAGGGTGCGCGAGTCGTGGGTGAGGACGACCGCGGGGGTGCCGGCCAGCAGGGCGGCGATGTTGCCGTGGATGCGGGTGCCGTAGGCGAAGTCGTAACCACGCAGTTCGTCGATCCACTGCGCCGGGTCCAGCGGCATGCGCACCTTGTTCTCGCGCAGCATGGCGTGGGTGAGCTGCTTCGGGAACACGTCCTCGAAGTTGGACTCGGGGCTGGTGTCGCCCCACAGCAGCAGCTCGGCGTCGGAGAGGTTCTGCGCGTAGTACGTCAGGTGCGGGTAGCGCGCGTGGGCGTGCTCGGCGAGGCCGGAGATGGGGCCGACAGGGCGCGCGTTCGGTGACATGTTGATCGAGATACGGGAGTCGGCGGTGATCTCCGTTGCGCGTATCTCCGGGAACGTGTCGCCGTACAGGAACATCGACGGGCAGCCCATGATGTCGATGTTGTCGTCCGGGACGCCGTGGTCCCTCAGATAGCTCGCGGTCAGCTCGCCGCGGACGCCGATGGAGGCGGACCGGTCCAGGACGGCGCGGGCGAAGCGCTTCACGGACGCTTCCATCGGCTTGAGCATGTCGGTCGCGTAGTCGTCCGTCGCCTGGGCGCCGACACCGAACACGACGACCGGGATGGTGAGCTGCTCGATCAGCTTGGAGAGCCGGTCCAGGGACGCCTGGAACTGCGGCCGGAAGGCGTTGGCGAGGGGGACGACGAAGGCGTCGTACTGCTCGTTGATCTCCGCCGCGCGCTCGGCCGTGTGGTTGGTGCGGATGCCGTTGGAGGTGACCTCGGTGTCCGGGGTCGTCAGCATCTTGTGGGCGGAGTCGCTGAAGAGCAGGTTGCCGGTGTTGGTGCCGATGAGGTCCTGGTGGATGAACTCCGTCGGGCTGGCGACCCGGAAGGGGCTCTTACCGGAGCGGATCAGTATGCGCTTCACGAGAATCCTTGGCTAGCACGACGAAGACGACGAAGTGGTCACACCGACCATGAACCGTGCACACAAGTGGATGCAAAGTGAAATGAGTGCTAAGGGCAATGACGTGATGAAATCGTTTGCCGCCGGTTGTCATCCGTACATCTGCTCGACTCCTCCCGCGTGTTGCGGGTTCGTCGTGACGACGGCGACCCGCGCGGAGGGCACCCTCGAAAGTGGATTCGGGGGTGCCGGTTCCGGCTGTCGCGGAGGTCGGGCTATCGCGCCACGTACTGCGTCAGGATCGCCTGCACCTCGTAGATGTCCACGCCCTTGGTGAACGTCTTGGTGATCGGCAGCTGGGCGCCGGAGACCCAGATCTTCAGCTCGGCGTCGAGGTCGAAGGTGCCGGCCGTCTCCACCGCGAAGTGCGTGATGCTGCGGTACGGGATGGAGTGGTACTCCGTCTTCTTGCCGGTGATGCCCTGCTTGTCGACCAGGATCAGACGGCGGTCGGTGAACAGGATGGTGTCGCGTATCAGCAGGTAGGCGGTGTGCACCGTCTCGCCCTGGCCGAGCAGCTTGGCGTAGTCCTGTGCGGCCTGCGCCGGGTCGATCGGGTGTGCGTTGCCGAAAAGAGCCATGAGAGGACCCCCCACTCGAATGACAGTGCGGCCGTGTCCGGCCGCATGATCACGGCCAGATATACCCGCTGAGTGAGGGGTCCGAGAAGGGCTGTTACGCCGCTGTGTCGCCGCCGAAGCGCTCCTTGTACGTTTCCAGGTCCTCGTCCGTCAGCTTGGCGAACAGCACCGGCGGAACCGTGAACGGCGTACCGGCCGGGACGAAGGACAGGGCCTTCGCCTCGTCCGCCGAGACCCAGGTCGCCGTGTCGTCGGCGAGGGAGAACGCCTGGCGCATCGCCGCCGAGGTCGACGGGATGAACGGCTCCGAGACCACCGCGTACAGGTGGATCAGGTTCATCGCCGTGCGCAGGGTCAGCGCGGCGCCTTCCGGGTCGGTCTTGATCTCCAGCCAGGGGGCCTTCTCCTCCAGGTAGGAGTTGCCCGCGGACCACAGCGCGCGCAGCGCGGCGGCGGCCTTGCGGAACTGGAGGGCCTCCATCTGCGCCTCGTACTCGGCCAGCAGTTCGGCGATCTGCTCGCCGAGCCTCGCCTCCGCCTCACCGGCGACGCTGCCCGCCGGGACCTCCTCGCCGAAGCGCTTCTTGGAGAAGGACAGCACGCGGTTGACGAAGTTGCCGAGGGTGTCGGCGAGGTCCTTGTTGACCGTCGCCGTGAAGTGCTCCCAGGTGAAGGAGGAGTCGTCCGACTCGGGGGCGTTGGCGATCAGGAAGTAGCGCCAGTAGTCGGCCGGGAGGATGTCCAGGGCCTGGTCGGTGAAGACACCGCGCTTCTGGGAGGTGGAGAACTTCCCGCCGTAGTACGTCAGCCAGTTGAAGGCCTTGACGAAGTCGACCTTCTTCCACGGCTCGCGCACGCCCAGCTCGGTGGCGGGGAACATCACCGTGTGGAACGGGACGTTGTCCTTCGCCATGAACTCCGTGTAGCGCACGGTGTCGTCGGCCTCGTACCACCACGACTTCCAGTCGCGGTTCTCCGGGTCCTCGTCCGACCACTCCTTGGTCGCGCCGATGTACTCGATCGGGGCGTCGAACCAGACGTAGAAGACCTTGCCCTCGGCGGCCAGCTCCGGCCAGGTGTCGGCCGGGACCGGGACGCCCCAGTCCAGGTCACGGGTGATCGCGCGGTCGTGCAGGCCCTCGGTGAGCCACTTGTGGGCGATCGAGGAGGCCAGCTGCGGCCAGTCCTTGTCGTGCCGGGCGACCCATTCGCGCACCTCGTTCTCCAGCTTCGACTGGAGCAGGAAGAGGTGCTTGGTCTCGCGGACCTCCAGGTCGGTGGAGCCGGAGATCGCCGAGCGCGGGTCGATCAGGTCGGTGGGGTCCAGGACGCGGGTGCAGTTCTCGCACTGGTCGCCGCGGGCCTTGTCGTAGCCGCAGTGGGGGCAGGTGCCCTCGACGTAGCGGTCCGGCAGGAAGCGGCCGTCGGCCGGGCTGTACACCTGGCGGATCGCCCGCTCCTCGATGAAGCCGTTCTCGTTGAGCCGGCGGGCGAAGTGCTGGGTGATCTCGACGTTCTGCGGGGAGGAGCTGCGGCCGAAGTAGTCGAAGGCCAGCGCGAAGCCGTCGTAGACCGCCTTCTGCGCGTCGTGCGCCTGGGCACAGAACTCCGCGACCGGGATGCCCTGCTCCTTCGCGGCCAGTTCGGCGGGGGTGCCGTGCTCGTCCGTGGCGCAGATGTACAGGACGTCGTGGCCGCGCTGGCGGAGGTACCGGGCGTACACGTCCGCCGGGAGCATGGACCCCACCATGTTGCCCAGGTGCTTGATCCCGTTGATGTACGGAAGGGCGCTGGTGATGAGGTGTCGAGCCATGGCTTGGCTGCTCCCGGGTCGGTTGTTTTTCGAACCTTGAAATCGTAGCCGACATGGGTGGGCCGCCCGCCTCCCGTTTTAAGGGGTGGGAGGGGGCGGCCGGGGGTGTCGTACGGGGTTCTTTACGGGCGCCAGCCCGCGAGTACGCCTGTGTACAGCTCGGTGTCCGTCAGCTCGCGGGGGGTGGGGCCCGCGTGGAAGAAGGACGCGTTGCCGGTCTTCAGCTTGCGGAGGTAGTCGAAGGCCTTGTTGTCCGTCTCGCCGAAGGCGACGAACGCGAAGTGGATGTGGGGGTGGTTCTTCGCGGCGTCGGCCAGGGCCTGGGTGGCGGGGGTCTTCGCGTCCGGGGCGCCGTCCGTCTGGAAGATCACCAGGGCGGGGGTGCCGTCGGGGGCGGACTTGGTGTGGGCGGCGACGACCTCTTCCACGGCTACGTGGTAGCTGGTGCGGCCCATGCGGCCGAAGGAGGCGTGCAGGTCGTCGATCTTGTTCTCGTGGTCGGCGAGGGTGAGTTCGCCGGTGCCGTCGAGTTCGGTGGAGAAGAAGGTGACCTGGACCGTGGCCTCGGGGTCGAGGTGGGCGGCGAGGGCGAGGGTCTGCTCGGCGAGGGCCTGGGCGGAGCCGTCCTTGTAGTACGGGCGCATGGAGCTGGAGCGGTCGAGTACGAGGTGGACTCGGGCGCGGGTGCCGGTGAGGTTGTTGGACTTCAGGGCGGTGGTGGCTGCCTTGTACGCCGTGGTGAGGCCGGGGGCGCGGGTCTTGAGGCGGGTGAGGGGGGTGGCGGGGGTGCCGGTGGGTGTTTCTGTGGGGGTTTCTGTGGGTGTTTCGGTGGGGGTCGACTCCGTCGCGGGGGCCGTCTCCTCGGGCTGCTCGGTTGCGGCGGGCGCGCTGACCTCGGCCGCGACGGGTGCGGGGGCCTCGGTTGCGGCCGGCTCGCTCACTTCGGCTGGGGCCGGCTCGGGCTCCTCGACCGCGGCCGGCGCGCTGGCCTCGGCTGGGGCCGGCTCGGGCTCCTCGGCTGCGGCAGGTGCGGGGGTCGGGGTCTCGGCCTCGGCTTCGCCTTCGGCCGGGGGGTTCCCACCCGCACCACCCGTGCGGGATTCGTCGTCGGCTGCGGGTGGCCCCTGTGGGGCGGGTTCGCCGTCGGCGGCCGCGGGCACGGTGGCCTCCGGCGCGGGCTCCTCGGCTGCGGCTGGCGCGCTGACCTCGGCTGCGGTCGGCTCGGGGGCCTCCGTTGCGACGGGCTCGGGGGCCTCGGCTGCGACGGGCTCGCTCACCTCGGCTGCGGTCGGCTCGGGGGTCTCGGTTGCGGTTGGCGCGGGCTCCTCGGGGGCCATCGGCTCGGGGGTCTCGGCGACCACCGGCTCGGGGGTCTCGGCGACCACCGGGTCGGGCTCCTCGGCTACCACCGGCTCGGGGGTGGGCTCCGGGGCGGGTGCCGGCTCCGGCTCCGTTGCCGTGGGGGTGTCGTCCGGTGAGGAGGACTGCTTGGGGACTGTGACGTTGTTGAAGGCCGCTGAGACCAGTTCGTGCTCGTTGGAGGACTCCGCTGCCTCGCGGGGCTCCGGGAGCTGGGGGGAGGCGGGTTCCGGCGTAGTGGGCGTCGTGTCCGCCGCACCCTCTGCTTCGGCCGTGCGCTCCTTTCGGGAGCGGCCGAATGCGTTCCGCAGGAGAGTGAGAATGCCCATGTGCGCAACCCTTCGCATGAGTTGTAGCCCGTCAATCCCTGGCCAGGACGGACACGTAAGGTTAGCCGCCCCGTGGGGTGATCTTGGGCCGGGATGCCTCAGGTGCGCGCCTGTGGAGCAACTGACTTTCCGATACCTCCAGTTCACCCTTCGTTCAGTCGGCGTCCCCGTTTTCGCACATACCTCCCCCTACCGTCCGTCTGGCTGGATTCAAGGGGAAGCTAGGGGAGAACAAAGTGCGCATTCCACTGCCGCTGATCAGAACGTCGGACGGTTCGCACGCCGGTGGGCGTTCCGCCATGACTTGTCGTTTCCGTTGCGGTGACGCCTGTTTCCACGAGGTGCCCAACACCACCGCGAACCCGTACGTCGGCGACATCATCGCCGGCGCCCTGAGCCGACGCGGTGTGATGCGTGCCGCCGCCGTGGTGACCGCCGCGGCCGCCGCCGGCACCGCCGTCTCCGTCGCCGCCGCGCCGTCCGCCGAGGCCGCGCCCGCGACGAAGCACAAGCCCGTGAACAAGGGCGCCCGCGGTCTGCGCTTCACGCCCGTCGCCCCCAACACGGCCGACGCCGTCACGGTGCCGACCGGCTACGACCAGAACGTCGTGATCCGCTGGGGCGAGCCCATCCTGCGCGGCGCCCCCGCCTTCGACCCGGAGAACCAGACGGCGAAGGCGCAGGCCCAGCAGTTCGGGTACAACTGCGACTTCCTCGCCCTGCTCCCGCTGCCCGGCGAGCACAACCGGCAGATCCTCGTCGCGAACCACGAGTACACCGACGAGATCCTGATGTTCCGCGGCTACGACTCGGCCGCCCCGACCCGTGAGCAGGTCGAGATCGCCTGGGCCGCGCACGGTCTGTCCGCCGTGGTCGTCGAGGGCGAGCGCCGCACCGGCCGGCTCCGTCCCGTGCCGCGCCACCCGCTCAACCGGCGTATCACCGCCACCACCGAGTTCCGGATCACCGGGCCCGCCGCCGGTTCCGACCTGCTGAAGACCTCCGCCGACCCGACCGGCACCAAGGCCCTCGGCACCCTCAACAACTGCGCCGGCGGCACCACCCCGTGGGGCACCACGCTGCACGGCGAGGAGAACTTCAACCAGTACTTCGCCAACTCCTCCAGCGCCACCGACAAGCGGTACGGCATCGGCACCGGCGCCACCGAGCGCAAGTGGGAGCTGTACGACAAGCGCTTCGACGTCGCCCAGGAGCCCAACGAGGTCCACCGCTTCGGCTACGTCGTCGAGCTGGACCCGTACGACCCGGACTCCACGCCCCGCAAGCACACCGCGCTCGGCCGCTTCAAGCACGAGGGCGCGACCGTGCGGCTGACCGACGACGGCCGCCCGGTCGTCTACACCGGTGACGACGAGCGCTTCGACTACTTCTACAAGTTCGTCGGCAGCAAGCGGATGAAGAAGGGGTCGAGCCGGTCGGCGCGCGAGCACAACCTGTCGCTGCTCGACGAGGGCACCCTGTACGTCGCCAAGCTCACCGGTGACTCCCCCGCCATCGAGATCGACGGCACCGGCAAGCTCCCCTCCGACGGCGAGTTCGACGGCTCCGGCGAGTGGATCCCGCTGGCCACGGCGACCGCGAAGGGTGCCGTCAGCCACGTCGAGGGCATGACCGCGGACGAGGTGTTCGTGTTCACGCGGCTCGCCGGTGACAAGGTCGGCGCCACCAAGATGGACCGCCCCGAGGACATCGAGCCCAACCCGCACACCGGCAAGGTGTACGTCGCCCTCACCAACAACACCAACCGCGGGAGGACCGGCTACGCCGCCGCCGACGAGGCCAACCCGCGCAACAGCAACAAGCACGGCCAGATCCTGGAGCTGACCGAGCGCTGGAACCGCGCCGACAGCACGAAGTTCGCCTGGAGCCTGTTCCTGGTCGCCGGTGACCCCAACGATCCGGCCACCTACTTCGCGGGCTTCCCGAAGGACCAGGTCAGCCCGATCTCCTGCCCGGACAACGTCGCCTTCGACCCGTACGGCAACCTGTGGATCTCCACCGACGGTGCCCAGCTCGGTTCGCACGACGGTCTCTTCGGTGTCGCTACGCGCGGTGACCGGCGCGGTGAGCTGAAGCAGTTCCTGACCGTGCCCAAGGGCGCGGAGACCTGCGGCCCGCTCGTCCAGGACCGCCGCGTCCTGGTCGCCGTCCAGCACCCGGGCGAGATCGACGGCGCGAACGTCGAGAACCCGGCGAGCACCTGGCCCGACGGGCCCGGCACCTACGTCCGCCCGGCCGTCGTGGCCGTGTGGCGCAAGGACGGCTGCGACATCGGCGTCTGATCCGCATCGGCGTCTGATCCGCCCCGATGGGCGGGCGGGGGGAGGGGCCGGGGCCGGCGGGAGTCGCACCTCGCCGGGTCCGGCCGCCTCCCCCCGCCCGGCTCAGCGCGGTGCGGCCGGTGAGGCGATGGCGCGGGCGGCGGCGACCTCCTGCCGCAGCGGCTCCAGCACACTGCCCGCCGGTCCGGTGAGGTCGGTGCGCACCGCGTACAGCACGTCCACCTCGCGCAGACCGTCCGACAGCTCCCGCAGCTGCCGGGCGACCTGCGTGATCTCCGCCTGCGAGGGCGGCGCGGCCCCGTGCTTGATCCGGACCCTGGCCGCCGTGGTGGCGTCCACGATCCGTTCCACGGCGACGACCAGCGGCCACCAGGCGGCGGCCCGGCGTCCGGTGGGCGGCGGCTCGGTCAGGGCGCGCTGGAACTCGGTACGGATGACGGACAGGTCGCGGTAGAGGCGGCGGCGCATCCGGGCGCGGGCGGGCGGTTCGACGGCGTCGGCCCCGAAGGCGCCCTCCACATAGCGCGCGGTGTCGGCCACCGCGTCCGCGAGCCGGTCCCCGACCCGGGTGTGCCAGCTCTCCGGCCACAGCAGGTAGCCGGCGACCAGCGCGATGGCGCAGCCGATCAGGGAGTCCACCAGGCGGGGCAGCAGCAGATCGGTGCCCTGGTGGTTCAGGGTGTCGGACAGCAGCATGATCACCGGAGTGATGGCGGCGGTCTGGTAGCCGTAGCCGCGCGGGGTGAGCGCCGGGATCAGGGGCGCGAGCACCAGCATCACGGGCACGTCCCACCAGCCGCGCGGCACCTGCGAGAGGACGGCCGCGGCGACGACCAGTCCGGCGACCGTGCCCAGCGCGCGCAGCAGGGCCCGGGAGAAGACCGAGCCGAAGTCGGGCTTCATCACGAAGGTGATGGTCAGCGCCACCCAGTACGAGCGCGGCACCGCCACCGTCGACACCAGCACCTGGGCGGCGCCGATGCACAGGGCCAGGCGCAGTCCGTAGCGCCAGGAGGCGGCGGACAGGGCGACGTTGCGGGCCGCGCGGGCGGCCCGGACGCCGAGCGCGGCGGGCCGGCCGAGGCGGTCGTCGATGCCGCGGGGGTCCACGTCGGGGGCGGCCACCACGTCGGCGGCGTGGCGCAGGGCGTGGTCGACGGCCCGCCCGGTCTCCGTGGTGGGCGCGGGCAGCCGCAGTTCCAGCGGGCCGGTGAAGCCGGTCTCCACGGCGCGGGCGAGATGCCGTACCGCCCGCGGGAGTTCGGGCGGCAGCCGGTTGCCGTCGAGGTGCGCGGCGGGGGCGGCCTCCACGACCGGGATCAGGGCGTTCAACTGGGCGAGCAGCCGGGTCAGTTCGGGGCTGCGGCCGTGGTGGCGGGTGCGCCGGGCCAGGACCAGGTCGTAGGACTGGTTCAGGGACTGGGTGACGGTGTGGCGGACTTCGTCGTACGTTCCGGGCCGGCCCGTGGCCGCCAGCAGGTCGGCGGCCGTGCGGTAGGTGTCGGCGACGGCCGACCGCTCCGGGACCCCGCCGCGCAGCGGCCACGCCAGCAGCGCCAGCAGCAGGACGAGCAGTCCGCCCCCGGTCATCAGCACCGGCGCCGCCCACCAGGGGCCCGGCATCGGCAGCCCGGCGCCGATCACCGTGTTCAGCAGCAGGAGCAGCCCGGAGACGGAGGCCACCGCGCCGATCGTCGAGATCATCCCGGAGACCAGCGCGACCGCCGTCACCACGACGACCGCGAGCCAGCCCTGCCCGAAGACCAGGGCGCCCAGGGTGATGCCGACGGCGCCGAAGAGCTGCGGGACGGCGATGTTGAGCAGCCGCATCCGGTAGGCGTCCGCGGTGTCGCCGATGACCCCGGACAGGGCGCCCATGGAGGCGAGCGCCCCGTACGCGGGTTCGCCCACCGCCAGTCCGACGGCGAGCGGGGCCGTGAGCGCGACGGCGGCGCGTGCGACGGCGGCCCGGTTGACCGGCGCGGGCTCCGCCTGGAGGTTCCGGACCAGCCAGTCGGGCGGGGTGAGGCCGATGGGGAACTCGCGGGGCATGCGCCCATTATGGGCGGGCGGGTTGGGTGGGTCCGGTGTGCTGAGGTCCGCGGTGGGGGGCGGGTGTGGGTGGGCGGGTTCGGCGGGGCCGGTGTGCTGAGGTCCGCGGTTGCGGGCGGGCTGTTCGGCGGGGCCGGTGCGGTGGGGGCGGGGTTGGGCGTGCCCGTGGCTGTCCGGCCGGCTCCCCCGGCGTCCCCTCGTCAGCCGCACCGCGCGACTCCCGGCCCTTCGTCCACGGACAGGTCTCCCCACCTCAAGGACTCTGCTGAGGAATCCTCAAGGACGGGGGTCCGGCGTCGAAGGGTGCCGCCGGGTCAGCAGCCAGGTGGCCGCGGCCACCGTGAGGCCGACGGCGACCAGCAGCCAGGAGACATGGCGCAGGGTCTCGGTGAGGGCGTCGTACACCGCTCCCGCGGCCGGCCGGTGCACGTCGTCGGGCAGGTCGGCGAGGGTGAGGCGGCGGCCCAGGGCGACGGCGAGGCCGAGGAAGGCGCCGCCCAGGGCGGTGCCGAGCGACATCGCGGTGAGCGCGCGACGGCGGCAGGCGGCGACCGTGATCCCGGCGACGGCGAGCCCCGCGGCGGCGACGGGCAGCCAGAACCCGGCCACCTCCAGCGCCCGGAACCCCCGTCTCAGCTCGGCCAGTTCACCGGCGGGCAGGACGGCGACCTCGGTGTGCCGGACCGGAATGCGGTGCGCGAAGGGGACGTGGTCGGCGGCCAGCCGGGCCTTGACCTCGGCGGCGACCGGCGCGAGGTCGACCCGTACCTCCCCCGTGCCGCCCTCCCGGACGGCCCGCAGGACCGCGTCGTGGACGGCCCGGTTGCCGCTGTCCCAGGCGGCGCGGAACGCCGCGGTGCCGGTGAAGGACCGCACCGCGTCCCGTACGAAGGGCCGCAACGGCGCCCCGGCGCCCGTCTCCCGCACGATGCCGTCACCGACGGTGTCCGCGACCGCGTCCCGGACCGCCGGATCACCGGCCAGCGGCGCCATCGCGGTGACGTACCGGCCGGTGTCGGCCAGCGCGTACGAGGCCCACGCCGCCAGCGCGCCGAAGGGCACGAGCAGACAGGCCGACGCGATCAGCGCGGCCGACAGGGCGTTCCGCAGTCGGGTGGACACCCTCCCAGGCAAGGCGGCCCCGGCCGGGCCCGCCAGCGGGGTGCGGCCGTCCGGCCGAGGCCCGGAACCCCTTGGGGGAACAGGGATCCGGGCCCTCCGGTGGAGGGTTCACCCGAACGGGTGTTTCCTGGTGCTGGGGAGAAGGAGGCCGATTGATGCGCACCACTCCTGCCCTGCGGACCCTGGCCGTGGCCCTGCTCACCGGCGGTTCCCTGATCGCCGGCACAGCGGGTGCGACGGCCGCCGTGGCAGCACCGCCGACCTACGCCGACGGAGACGGAAGCGGGCGGCACGGCGATCCGGTCCGGGGCACCGTCGTTTCCCACACGAAACTCAACGTCAGGCAGGCGCCGACCAGCCACGCGCCCGCCGTCGCCTCGCTCGCGCCGGGCAGTCAGGACCGCGTGGACTGCGCGGTGCGCGGCCAGAGCGTCAACGGGAACCCGTACTGGTACTGGCTCGTCGGCGCCCAGGGATGGGCGAGCGCGGCCTTCGTCGACACCGACGGGCACTGGGTGCCCAAGTGCGCGGACCCCTGTCCGGAGTGGAAGGACGGGTCCTGGACCAACTGGGACGAGCCGAAGACCGACAGCTCCTGGAGTGTCTCCGCCTCCGGCTCGTGGAGCTTCAGCGCGTCAGGGACGTCGTCCAGCGGTTGGAGCCTGCTGGGCGGCTGGTGAGGGATAGGTGAGGGAGCGCGTGGGCCCCGGCGGTCGTGCCGGGGCCCACGCGTGTGCCGGGGGTCAGCGGGGGAGGGGATTGCCCTCGCCGTCCTCGCGTGTGTAGTAGCGGTAGAAGAACGCCGCGAAGACCGCCGCCGTGATGAGCAGGCTCAGCAGGGCGGCGGACAGGATGCTCACGCCGGACTGGCTGTAGAGGAAGCCGAACGCGGCGCCGGCGAAGGCGGACTTCACCAGCGAGTGCAGCTCCCGCTTGAGCCGGGGTGCCAGCGTCGCCACCGCGATGCAGGCGACCGCGAACACGAAGGCGGTGACGAACCCGAACAGGACGTTCCAGCCGGTGATCGGGCCACCGTCGCGCCGGTTGGCCGCGGCCCACAGGCCGTAGACGAGCCCCAGGGCGACGGGGATGCCGATCCGGGCCATGTCGTGGGCGCGCTCGCTGAAGATGTCGGACGTGGTCGTCCCCCTGGCCGTCAGGCCGGGTCTGGGTGCCGCATGAGCCATGGGAGCACTCCTCTCTCCGGGTCACTCCGGGCCTCCCCGGGGTCACTCCGGTCTCTCCGCCCCCGGACTTCCAGGGCACACCCGTGGCGGGTGGCCTGGCAAGTCGAAGATGCGGGGCGCAGACCCCCGTGTTTCGCTGACGGCATGAGCGGGCGCGGACGGACACCGGTGGGCGGTCGCGCCGTCCGCCTGCTGCCGCCGGGCTCCGTCACGGACCGCGGCGACGGGCGCCCGCAGATCCTCCGGGTGCGCGGCCGGAGCGTGGCCTGGGTGCCGCCGCTGGTGCTGCTCATCGCCATCGTGGTGATCGACTACAACACCGCGCGGGAGTTCCGGATCATCTCCTGGCTGGTGCTCGTGCCCGGTATCTCCGCCGCGATCTGCGGGGTGTGGACCACGGCCGGGTTCGCGGTGCTGGCGACGCTCACCTATCTGGTCGGGGACAGCGTCCTGCCCAACGAGTACCAGGCCGGGCCCGCCGACTTCATGCTGTCCGCGATCGGCGGCACGCTGGCCACGCTGGCCTGCGCGGTCCGGGTGCGCGCCGAGCGGCGCGGGACGCACCTGGCGGACGTCACCGAGACGATCCGGCGGACGATGCTGCGGCCGCTGCCGCCCGGCTGGGGCGGGCTGGACCACGCCGCGGTGTACCTCACCGCCGACGAGCAGGCGGAGGTCGGCGGCGACTTCTACGACATCCAGCCCGGCCCGCACGGCACCCGCGTCCTGGTCGGCGACGTCCAGGGCAAGGGGCTGAGCGCGGTGGAGGCCGCGGCCGCGCTGCTCAGCACCTTCCGGGAGGCCGGCTACCACGAGGCGGACCTCGCGACCGTCGCCGAACGTCTGGAGATCCGGATGGTCCGGCACGTCGCCCACGTCAACGCGCTCGGCCGGGAGGACGCCGACCGGTTCGCCACCGCGGTGCTGCTGAACTTCCCCGTCAACGATCCGGACACCCTGGAGTCGGTGGTCTTCGGCCACGATCCGCCGCTGATCGTCGGCGCCGACGGGGTGCGCCAGCTGCCGCCGGGCGACGCGCTGCCCCTGGGGCTGGCCGCGCTCACCGGCACCACCGCGCCGCCCCCGGTGCTGCGGACGCCGCTGGCCGCCGGGGAGACGGTGCTGCTGACCACCGACGGCGTGACCGAGGCCCGCGACGGGGACGACGTCTTCTACCCCCTGGCCACCGAGGTCACCCGGGCGGTGGCCGCCGACCCCCGGATCGCCGAACCCGCCCGGCTGGTCGCGTTCGTGCGGGACGGCACTCTGCGCCACTGCGGCGGTGTGCTGGCCGACGACACCACGGTCTTCGCCCTGCGCAGGCGGCCCGGACCGACCGGGCCGCCCCGCTCCTGAACACAGCTCCGGGGGCGCCTCTTTGCAGCCGCACCGGCTACGGTGCTGCCGTACGTGATCGACGGGGGATGGGGAGGGACCGATGCCAGGGACCGTGCTGCTGCTCGCCGCCTCACCGGCGGGCAAGGGCTGTCTGGTGGACGCGGCGTCCGTGCTCCCCGTGCTCGCGGCGGTGCCGCCCGCGGTGCTGGCGGGCGCCGACACGGCGAACGTCGTCGAACTCGTGGACCCGCTGGAGCCGCAGGCGGTGCTGACCCGGCTGCGGGCCGCTGCGGCGGCCCCCGGGCCGCTCACCGTGTTCGTCGTCGGTCAGCTCCAACTCGACCGCAGACAGCGGCAGGTGCACCTCGCGCTGGCCCGGACGACGCCGTCGACGGTGCGCTACACGGCGCTGCCCTGGCCCTGGGTCCGGGAGGAACTGCGGCTGCGGCCACCGGGCACGACGACGCTGCTGCTCGATCTGCACGCGGACGCCGAGACCTGGGAACACCTGCGGAGCCACCCGCTGGACTCGGGCCGCACCAGCGCCGTGTACGGCCGTGTCGCGCCGCCGCCGGGACGGCGGACGGTGGCCGCGCCCTCGTACATGAAGGCGGTGGCGACGATCCTGCGCAGCGGACGGCGGCCCCCGCTCGCCCAGTTGCACCAGCAGGCGCTGGCCCGGGTGGGCAGCGAGGGGTACGCGGACCTGGTGCTCGGGGTGCCCGAGGCGACCGCCCCGGACCCGCACCCGGCCCTCGCCGCCGCCGTGCAGTCCGGACGCCACGCCGACGCCGAAGCGCTCGCCGCCCGCCATGAACTGGACGCCGTGCGCACCTACGGACCGGGCTCGCCCCAGGCACTGCACTGGGCCGAGGTCCGGGCCGATCTCGCGATGTTCGCGGGGGACGCGGTCCGCAGCTGCCGCGGCTGGCTGTCGGTGGCGTCCGCCCGGCTGGCCGCCGGGCAGTCGGCCGCGGACCCGGAGGTCGAGTCGGCCGTGGACCGCGCCCACCACCAGTGGGGCCTGGTCACCGACCCGGCGCGGGCTCGTGAACTGGGGCCCGCGCTCGCCGACTTGAGGACCCGGGTGCCGGGCCGCCGGGAGGGCGCGCTGGACCATGTCCGGCGACGCCTGGACACCCTGGGCGCGCTCAGCTCGTGAGACCCCGGCGCGTCCTCGCGAGAGGGACGCGCCGACCGGGTGAAAAGGACGCGCGCCGACCGGCTTCAGGCCGCCGCCCGCGCCGGCCGGCTTCAAACCACCGCCCGCGCCGACTGGCCCCAGGCCGCCGCCCGCGCCGACCGGCCTCAGGCCACCGTCAACAGGGACAGGGCCCCTGACACCAACGTGCGCACCCCGATCGGCACGGTGGCCGGGTCGGGGGCGAAGTGCGGGCTGTGGTTGCTCGGCACGGAGTGGGAGCGGCTCACCGGATCGTCCCCGGGCGCCGCGTCCCACACCGCGGGCGGAGTGCTCGTCACGAACCAGTAGGAGTACGGCAGTTTGCCCTCGGCGAGGTGCGGGAAGTCCTCGCTGCCCATCGCGGGGCCGGGGTCGAAGACGGCGTCGGCGTCGAAGACCTCCCGGTGGACCCCGGCCACGAGACGGTCGGTGTCGGCGTCGTTCACGGTCACCGGGTACGCGGCGCCGAGCGTCACCTCCGGCTCGCGCGGACAGCCCGCGGCGAGGCACTCCCCGGCCGCCATCCGCCGGATCGCGGCGAGCATCCGGTCCCGTACGTCCTCGGACTGCGTCCGGAGGTTGAGGGAGATCCGGGCGGTGGCCGGGATGACGTTGGCCGCCGTGCCGGCCTCGATCCGGCCGACCGTCAGCACCGCCTGTTCCCGCGGGGCCAGCTCCCGGCTGACGACGGTCTGCAACCGGGTCACCAGGAACGCGGCCGTCACCACCGGGTCGACGGTCGTCTCCGGGCGGGAGCCGTGCCCGCCCCGCCCGTGCACCACGATCTCCACGTCCGTCGTCGCCGACATGATCAGCCCCGGCACATGGGCGATCCCGCCCACCGGACCCGGCGCCACATGCTGACCGAGCAGGACGTCGGGACGGGGAAAGCGGTCGTGGAGCCCGTCCGCGACCATCGCCGCGGCCCCGCCGCCCGACTCCTCGGCGGGCTGGCCGACCACCACGAGCGTCCCCGACCAGGCGTCCCGCCCCGCGGCCAGCGCCGCCGCGGCCCCGGCCAGCCAGGTGACGTGCAGGTCGTGCCCGCAGGCGTGCATCACGCCCTCGGTCAGCGAGGCGTACTCCAGCCCGGTCCGCTCGGTCACCGGCAGCGCGTCCATGTCGGCGCGGAGCAGCACGGTGGGCCCGTCACCGTTGCGCAGCACCCCCACGATCCCGGTGCCGCCGACGCCCTCGGCGGTCTCGAACCCGGCCGCCCGCACCCGCGCCGCGAGCCGGGCCGCCGTGCGGTGTTCCCGGAAGGCCAGCTCCGGGTGCCGGTGCAGATCGCGGTAGAAGTCCGCCAGCTCCGGTACGGGCAGGTCGGCGGTGAGGTCCAGCGCGGTGCGTGCGGCGGCAGAGGTCATGCCGCCAGCCTGTCACCGGACCGGCGTCACCACCAAGGGGCGGCGGCCGCCGGGGGCGCGCCCAGGTGGGCCGGGGCGACGTCCGTGTGCCGGACCTGCTGCTCGCGGACCGTGTCCGCCGCCCGTGCCGGGCCCGCGTTCGCGGCCAGGACCAGCGCGGCCACCGCCACTATCGCGGCCGCCGCCCCACGGACGTACCGCTCGGTCGTACTGGTGCGTTCGAGCACGGCGACCTCGCAACCGGTGTATTGACGCGATGTATTAAGCGGTTTTAGTAATCGGCCTTAATCCCCGGTTTAACCTAGGGGCTGACGGAGTCGAACGGCAAGAGGCGCCTGGGGAGTTGGGCATGTCGGAGCGCGACGATCCGGTGACCATCGGGCGCAGGGTGCAGCAGTGGCGTGGGGAACGCGGGCTGACCCAGAAGCAGTTGGCCGAACCGGCGTACACACCCGCCTACATCTCCACCCTGGAGGCGGGCCGGGTACGCGCCTCCGACGAGGCCCTGCGGCACATCGCCGAACGGCTCGGCGTGGCCTACGAGGAACTCGCCACCGGACGCTCCGCCCGCCTCGCCACCGAACTCCGGCTCCAGCTCACCGGCGCCCAGCGCACCCTCGCCTCCGGCGCCACCGAGGCGGCCGCCGAGTCCTTCGCCGCCGTCCTCTCCGAGGCGGAGGCGCACGCGCTGACCGAGGAGTCCGTCGCCGCGCTGCTCGGACTCGGTGAGTGCGGCCTGGACACCGGGGACCTGGACGCTGCCCGCGTGCATTTCGAACGCGCCGAGCAGGCCCTCGGCGCGGCCCCCCTGCCGGCCCGGGTCCCGGCGCTGCGCGGACGGGCCGTCGCCCACTATCTCGCCGGTGAACTCCGGTACGCCGTCTACCTGCTGGAGTCCACCCTCGACGAGCTGAACCGCGGCGGACTGCACGACCCCGACGCGCTGCTGCTGCTCTACGCCAGCGCCATCGGCCCCTACATGGACCTGGGCGCCCACGCCCGCGCCGCGCAGGCCGCCGAACTCGCCCTCGCCCTCGCCCCGCAGGCCGGTGACCCGGCGCTGGTGGCCCGTATGCACCGCTCCGTCGCCCGCACCCTGCTCGCCGAGGGCCGGATCGCCGAGGCGGACGCCTCCCTGGCCAAGGCGGCCGAGCTGTACCGGGGCCTCCAGATCCGCACCGAACTCGCCCACTGCCACTGGATGCGCGGCTACGTCTGCGCCCAGAACGGCGAACTGGACCGCGCCGAGGCCGAACTCCGCGAGGCCCGCGCCATGCTCTCCGCCAAGCGCGCCGCCCTCTACACCAGCCAGGTCGCCGTGGAACTCGCCGACGTGCTGCACCGGCGGGGCAAGTCGGAGGAGGCCGCCGCGATGCTCCGCGAGGTCCTCAGCGACCTCAGCCCTGAGCGCGGCGCCCTGCACTCCGCCGCCGCCCACCGCCTGCTCGGCATCATCGCCGAGGACGCCCGCGACACCGAGGCCGCCGAGGAGCACTACGTACGCGCCCTGAGCCTGCTGGAGCGGGCCGGTGCGGCCGGGGACCTGGCCGACCTGTGCCGGCTGCTGGGCGATCTGCTGCGCCGCACCGGCCGGGTGGAGGCGGCGCTCGACGCGTACCGGACGGGCCTCGGGCACCGTACGGCCCCCGGCACCACCACCCTCGGTCCGGCGCCCGCACAGCCTCTCCTGTGACCGCTCCGAGGTGGCACACAGCCCGGACCGGTTAGCCTGCGGGGCGTACGGAAGCGAGATCCAGGGGCAGGGCGCGTGGCGAATCAGCGGACAGTGGTCTACGGCGGCCTGCGCGCGCTCGTGTACGCCGTGGTCGGCGGGGCGGCGCTGCTTGCCGTCGCCACCGTGGCCGCCGTGCTCGGGCCGCTCCTCGCCCTCGATCTCTACACCCCGCCGGTGGCCGCCTGGTGGACGGTGTTCACCGCGATCACCGTCCAGGCCGTGCCGTTCCTGCTGCTCGGCACGGTGGTGTCGGCGGCGATCGCCGCCTTCGTGCCCGAGCGGGTTTTCACCAAGGTCCTGCCGCGCCGCCAGGCGCTCGCCGTGCCGGTCGCGGGCGCGGCCGGGGCCGTCCTGCCGGGCTGCGAGTGCGCGTCGGTGCCGGTGGCGGACAGCCTGATGCGCCGGGGGGTGGCCCCGGCGGCGGCGCTCGCCTTCCTGCTCTCCGCGCCCGCCATCAACCCGGTGGTGCTGGTCGCCACCTCCGTCGCCTTTCCCGGCCAGCCGCTGATGGTGCTGGGGCGGCTGCTCGCCTCGCTGGCGACGGCCGTGGTGATGGGCTGGCTGTGGCTGCGCTTCGGCCGCGAGGAGTGGCTGCGGCGGCCCGAACGGCACGCCTCCGCCTCCGCCTCCGGACCGCGCGCCTTCGTCGCCGCGCTCCAGCACGACTTCCTGCACGCGGGCGGCTTCCTGGTGGTGGGCGCCGCCGCCGCGGCCACCTTCGACCTGGTCGTACCGGCCTCCCTGCTGGACGTGCCCGGCTGGGCCTCCGTCCTGCTCCTCGCGCTGCTCGCCGTGCTGCTGTGCGTGTGCAGCGAGGCGGACGCCTTCGTCGCCGCCTCCCTCACCGGCTTCTCGCCCACCGCGCGCCTGGCGTTCATGGTGGTCGGGCCGATGGTCGACCTGAAGCTGTTCGCCCTCCAGGCCGGCACCTTCGGGCGGGCCTTCGCCCTGCGGTTCTCCGCGGCGACCTGGGTGGTCGCGGTCGCCGCGAGCGCGCTGACCGGGTGGTGGCTGCTGTGAGGAGGTACGGACCGGCCGTCCTGCTGCTGCTCACCGGAGCCGCGATCCTGCGGATCTCCCTGTTCAGCACGTTGTACCTGCGGTACGTGCAGGCCGGGCTGCGGCCCTACCTGGTCGTGTCGGGCGCGGTGCTGGTGGTGCTGGGCGCGGTGTCCGCGCTGACGGCACGCCGGGCGGGGGGCGAGGAGCACGAGCACGACGAGCACCCCGGGCACCACGGTCCCGGGGTCGCCTGGCTGCTCGCCCTGCCCGCCCTCGCCCTGCTGTTGTTCCCGCCGCCCGCGCTCGGCTCCTACAGCGCCGAGCGGGAGGCCGCCGCGCGGGCCGCCCAGGGCGTCGGCACCTTTCCGGAGCTGCCCGCGGGCGACCCGGTCACGCTGACGCTCGGCGAGTTCGGCTCCCGGGCGGTCTACGACAGCGAACGCTCGCTGACCGGCCGCACGGTCCGGCTGACCGGGTTCGTCACCCACGACGCGGAGGGCTGGTACGTCACCCGTCTCGCGGTCTCCTGCTGCGCCGCCGACGCGGCGACCGCCAAGGCGGAGATACGCGGCGCGGACGCCCCGCCCGACGACACCTGGATCACGGTCACCGGCACCTGGCACCCCGAGGGGGAGCTGGGTTCCGAGGCCGCCTGGCCGCCCGCCGTGGACGTCACCTCCGTCGAGCGGATCGCCGAACCGGCCGACCCCTACGAGAAGCGGTGACCGCAGGCCCCCCGCTCAGGGCCGGGCGTAGGGGCGGGTCATGATCTCCATGTTGTGGCCGTCGGGGTCGTCGAAGTAGGCGCCGCGACCGCCGAACAGGGTGTTGATCCGGCCGGGTTCGGTGTGGCCGGGGTCGGCGTAGTAGGTCACCCCGAGCGCCTCCAGACGGGCGGTCATGGCGTCGAACTCCTCGTCGGGCACGAGGAACGCGTAGTGCTGCGACTGGATCGGCTCGTCCCGCGTCTCGTAGTAGTCGAGGGTCACGCCGTTGCCCAGGTCGACGGGCGTCGGGGGCCGTCAGACCTGGGCGCGTCCCTGCCGCCGTACCTCGGTCAGCCGCTGGGTGCCCAGTTCCGCCGCCGCCCGGGTCGCGTCCGACGGCACCTCGCCCAGGCCGCCGTTGGTGAGGACGATCGCGTCGTCGCCGACCCGGACGGCGACCAGGTCCAGGGTCAGGGTCGTCCAGTCGTCGCCTTCGGGGGTGGTGGCGACGGACAGGCCGATGCGCAGGCCCTGACGGGCGTCCCCGATGTCCGGCAGGTCCGCCTCGACGACCTGCGCGTACGCCGTCCGCCCGGTCGCGGTCACCGCCGTGAACTCGGCGCACTCGCGCGGCAGCGACTTCAGCCAGGCCAGGGTCCGGTCGACCTCCTCCGCCGGATGGTCCACCACCTGGTACCGGATCTGCGCCCCGTCCCAGTCGTCGTCGAGGCCGGTCACCGCGCGCGTCCTGGCCTCGGGCCCGAGGAGCTGCTCGGCGTAGAGGGAGTCCAGCAGCCGCCGGCAGTCGGCCTTCTTCGCGGTCGCCTTGAGCATGCTGTCCCGCCAGGTGGCGGCGCCCCGGGTCGCCGTCCAGGGTTCGCCGAGGTCCGCCTCGGTGATCAGCGCCGCCTGGGCCTGTGCCTCGGTGAGGGCGGGAGCGGACGCGCGGGACGGCTCGGTCCCGGGCGCGGAGGCCGAGGGGGCGGCGGACACCGGGGCCTTCGCGGCGGACTCCGGCTCCAGGGCGCCGCAGGCGGTCGCCGACAGCAGGGTGCCCAGGGCGAGGACGGGGACGGTCAGGACGCGGGCCGGGGGTCGGGGCATCGGAGGGTCTCCCTGGGGCCGGGGCGGGGGGCTGCCGCGATCGAGGTGTGTGCTTTCAAGGCACCACCGCGCGCCGCCGCCCACCAGTGCGCCGGTCCGTCCGGGTGAGCGCGCCCGCGGGGCCGAACCCGGGGCCGCTGCGTAAGGTCGGTGGCGGAACGACGCCCGTCCGTCCGCGCCCGCCGCGCGTGTCCGCGCGCTCGCCCGCCGAAGAGGGAGCCTCCGTGACCGGTCAGCCCATCCCGGTGATCATCGACTGCGACACCGGCGTCGACGACGCCCTGGCCCTGCTGTTCGCCGCCCGGCATCCCGGAATCGACCTGCGTGCGGTGACCTGCGTGGCGGGGAACACCGACATCGACGGCGTGGTCCGCAACACGCTCACCGTGCTGGAGGTGGCGGGGGCCGGGGACGTCCCGGTCGCGCGGGGCGCCGGGCGCCCGCTGATCGAGCCGGTGCGCACCGCGAGCCATGTGCACGGACAGGACGGGATGGGCGACCTGGGCCTGCCCGCGCCGACGCGGCGCCCGGTGGACCTGGACGCGGTGTCTTTGCTGCGCCGGGAGATCCTCGCCTCGCCCGAGCCGGTCACGCTGGTGCCGACGGCGCCGCTGACCAACATCGCGCTGCTGCTGCGCACCCACCCCGAGGTGGTCCGGAACATCGAGCGGATCGTGTTCATGGGCGGCGCGGTGGAGACGGGGAACGCCACCCCGGTCGCGGAGTTCAACGTGTGGCACGACCCCGAGGCCGCGGCGATCCTGCTCACCGCCGGGGTGCCGATCACCATGTACGGCCTTGACGTGTTCCAGCGCGTGCTGATGCCGGGCGCCGACGTGCGGCGCCTGCGGGGGAGCCCGGAGCCGCGGCTGCGGCTGGCCGGTGACCTGCTCGCCCACCGTCCCGCCTCCCCCGACCCCGACGGTGACGACCCGTCCGGCGGGCTGGGCGACGCGGGCGCGGTCTGCGCGGTCGTCGACCCGGGCGGCATCACCACCCGGCTGCTGCCCGTCGAGGTCTCCCTCGCCCCGGGGCCCACCCGCGGTCAGACGATCGTCGACCGGCGGGCCAGGCCCGGCGAGGCGGAGATCCACCACGGGGAGCGGGAGCTGCACCTGGTGGACGTGGCGCTGGACGTCGACGTCGAGCGGTACGTGAAGCTGTGGCTGTCCGCCGTGGAGGGCGACTAGGCCCTGCCGGCGGCGGGGGCGGACCGTCCGGCCCGCCCCCGCCCCCGCCGCCGAGCGGGATCAGGCCTGGTGGGACCGGCGCTTGCGGGTCGCCAGGACGATCGCCGCGCCGCCCGCGAGGAGCACGGCCGCGCCGATGGTCACGGGGAGGGTGCTGCCGTCGGCGCCGGTCTCGGCGAGGTCGCCGCCGCCGTTGGGGGTGGGCGCCGGGGCGTCGGTGGAGTCGGCCGGGGTCGGCTCGGCGGGGGTCTCCGAGGCCGGGGGCTCCGTGCCGGGAGTCTCACTGGCCGGGGGCTCCGTGCCCGGCGTCTCGGTGCCGGGGGTCTCGGTCGCCGGGGTCGACTCCTCGGGCGTGGAGGGGCTCGGGGAGGCGGGCGGCTCGCTCGGCGCGGTCGTGCAGTCCTTCGTACCGCCGTTCCAGGCCGCGATCAGCTTGTCCTTGATGACCGGGCGGTCCGGGCCCCTGGGCACGTCACCGTGGACGAAGCCGTCCTCGGCGTCGAGGTCGCCGTCGAACTTCACCGCGCCGCGGTAGAGGTCGACCTGCGCGAAGCAGCCCGCGTCGGGCACCGCGATGTCGAGCGACTCCGTCTGGCCGGGCTTGACCGTGACCGTGTCGAAGTCGACGAAGACCTGCTCGCCGGAGGTGGCGAAGGTCGCGCCGTGGGCGAGGTAGGAGGCGAGGGAGGCGGTGCAGGTCGCGGCGTCACCGGCGGTGCGGACCTGGATGTGGACCTTGCCGTCGTCGGTCGGCCTCAGGTTCTGGTCGTCGACCTTCACCGAGTCGAAGAAGCCGCTGCCGTCGAGCGAGAACTGGCACTTGTCGGTGGCGGTCTCGGTACCCGCACCCGTGCCCGGCTGGTACTGGCCGCCCGTCGTCCAGCCGTCACCGCCCGGAGTGCCGTGGGCGTGGGCGCCGGTGGCGGCGGCGACGGTGGCGGCGCACAGGACGAGCGACGCGGCGCCCGTTCCGAGCAGGCGACGAGCGATGACACGTCTCGCTATGGACATGCGGTTCCCCATCTTGGCTTGTGCAGAACCCGGCCGACGGCAGGCGGGCAGCGCGCAGGGGCGGCGGGCCGTGCCGTGCCGGGGTGGTGGTCGAAGAAGCACTGGGCTCATTGGTCACATGTGCCACAGCGCGAGGCCCATGGTGGTCGCGCCCCTGACCCCCTGTCAACCTGCGGGAACGCACATGGAGTTCACGCTCCCACACCATTTCGCCACACAGGGAATCATCTGCTCCGGAAGCGGACGGAGTCTCTCGCGGGCCACGGGGAGGTTCGCTTTTCCGGCGATCGGGACAGATTCTCCTGTGCCTGTGCCTGTGCCTGTGCCTGTGCCTGTGCCCGTGCCTGCCCGTGCACGTTCCTGTGCCCGTGCCTTCGCCCTCCGTGTCGCAGAGGAGACCGAGTGACCGTCCGCCGCACCGCCCCCGACCTCTCCAGCAAGGACCCCGACTGGTGGCGGCAGGCCGTCGTCTACCAGGTGTACCCGCGCAGCTTCGCCGACGCCGACGGTGACGGACTCGGGGACATCCGGGGCGTGACCGAGCGGCTCGGCCACCTGGCGGGGCTCGGCGTCGACGCCCTGTGGCTCAGCCCCTTCTACCCCTCCGAACTCGCCGACGGCGGGTACGACGTCGCCGACTACCGCGCCGTCGACCCGCGCCTGGGCACCCTGGACGACTTCGACGCCATGGTCGAGGAGGCCCATCGGCTCGGGCTGAAGGTCATGGTCGACATCGTGCCCAACCACACCTCCCACCGGCACGTCTGGTTCGAGGAGGCGCTCGCCGACGGCCCCGGCTCGGCCGCCCGGGAGCGGTACGTCTTCCGCGACGGGCGCGGTCCGCACGGCGAACTCCCGCCGACCGACTGGCAGTCCGTCTTCGGCGGCAGCGCCTGGCGGCGGGTGCCGGACGGGCAGTGGTACCTGCACCTGTTCGCCCCCGAACAGCCCGACCTGAACTGGGCCCACGACTTGGTGCGCGCCGACTTCCGCGCCACCCTGCGCTTCTGGGCCGACCGCGGGGTCGACGGGTTCCGGGTGGACGTCGCCCACGCGCTGGCCAAGGACCTCACCGAGCCGCTGCGCGACCTCGGCGGACCGGAGGCGGCCGGCGAAGGGCTGCTGGACGGCATGCCCCCGGGCACGCACCCGTACTACGACCGTGACGAGGTCCACGAGATCTACCGGGACTGGCGCGCCGTCCTCGACGGCTACTCCCCGCCCCGCATGGCGGTCGCCGAGGCCTGGGTGCCGGGCCCCCGCCGCGTCCTGTACGCCCGCCCCGAGGAACTCGGCCAGGCCTTCAACTTCGAGTACCTCCAGACCGGTTGGGACCCCGGCCCGCTGCGCCGCGTCATCGCCGACTCGCTCGCCGAGGCGCGTGCCGCGGGCGCCTCGGCCACCTGGGTGCTCTCCAACCACGACGTCGTCCGGCACGCCTCCCGGCTGATGCTGCCGCCCGGCACCGACGACAACGCCTGGCTGCTGTCCGGCGGAAACGCCCCGGCCGTGGACCGGGCGGCGGGTCTGCGCCGGGCCCGCGCCGCCACCCTGCTGATGCTGGCGCTGCCCGGCTCGTCGTACCTCTACCAGGGGGAGGAACTCGGGCTGCCCGAGGTCGCCGACCTGCCCGTCGCCGTGCTCCAGGACCCGATCTGGGAGCAGACCGGGCACGTGCGCAAAGGCCGCGACGGGTGCCGGGTCCCCCTGCCCTGGACGTCGGACGGTCCCTCGTACGGGTTCGGCGCGGGCGGTGCCTGGCTGCCGCAGCCCGAGTGGTTCGCCGGGCTCTCCGTCGGGGCGCAGGACGGGGTGGAGGGGTCGACGCTGGAGTTCTACCGGCGCGCGCTGCGGCTGCGCCGCAAGCTGCTGGAGGGGGAGTCGCTGACCTGGGCCGCGGACGCCCCGGACGGCGTGCTCCAGTTCGCCCGGTCGGACGGCTGGCGGTGCGTGGCCAACCTGTCCGGGTCCGCGGTGCCGCTGCCGCCCGGCGAAGTCGTCATCTCCAGCGGCCCGTTGGAGGAGGACGGGCGGCTGGGCCCGGACACGACGGTGTGGCTCACCTAGGGGCGCCCGGCCGTTCAGCCCTTGGCGCGCAGGATGTCGATGTTGCCGTACCGGGTGCGCGCGCGGACCTCGACGGTGTCCCCGGCGTCCTGCGGGGCGTCGGACGCGGCGAGCGTGTTGCGCACCTGCCCGGAGCCGGCGCTGACGTCGAGCCAGGCGGCCGAGCCCTCACGGACGCCGACCTCGATGGCGCCGTACGCGGTCTCCACCTGGACGGTGCCCCGGGCGACGTATCCCACGCGCACGGTGCCGTGGGCGGTGGTCGCGACGACCGAGCCCTCGGCGCGCGCGATGTCGATGTCGCCCTGGCTGTTGCGCACGCTCAGATCGCCGGTGACGGTGCCGACGGCGGTGGTGCCGTGGGAGTTCTTCAGGGTGGCGGTGCCGTCGACGCTGCCGACCCGCAGGCTGCCGGTGCTGGTGGTGATCTCGGCCGGGCCCTCGACCCGGTCCACGGTGATCGAGCCGTGCGCGGCGGTCAGCCGGAGCGGCCCGGTCGTGTCGAGGCGGACGTCCCCGGAGGAGGTCTTCACCCGGACCTCGCCGAGCCGTCCCTCGCCGAGGACCTGGCTCCACGCGCCGGTCGTGTCGACGCTCGATCCCTCGGGCAGTTCGACGGTCACGTCGACGGTGCCGGTGCGGCGCAGCGCGTTGCGGGACTTCGGGGTCCGCACGGTCAGTGTGCCGCCCGCGAAGGTGACCTCGGTCTGTTCGGCGTCCCGCACGTCCCGGTCCTTCTCCGGGTCGCGGGGCCGCACCTCGACGACGGTGTCGGCGCGGTCGCCGGCGGTGAAGCGGATGGAACCGGCCTCCACCTGGGCGGTGACGGAGATCGGAGCCGGGCTGTCGAACGTGGGCATGGCTGAACCGTCCTCTGGGGTCCTGGGGTCCGGGGATCCTGGGGCGTCCTCGCAGGTGGGACGCGGTGAGCGAGGTGGGGGCCGGCGGGGCGTGCCGGGTCCGCGCTAGCTAGCGCACCCAGCCCGTGAAGCTCTGGCCGACGGTGTGGCTCCGGCCCGTCGGCCGGGGCCGCGCGCCGCCCTCGACGGCGGTCGAGACGGCCCGTACCAGCCAGGCGTTGACCGACAGGCCCTCGCGGCTCGCGGCCTCCTCGGCGCGGGCCTTGAGGTGGGCCGGCAGTCGCAGGTTGACCCGGGCGGTGCCGCCCTCGTCGCCCTCGGCCGGGGCCGGGGCGCCGAGCGGTTCGGCGGGGGCGAAGGGTTCCGCGGCGGCGCCGTCGGCAGGCGGCAGGGAGACGACGAAGTCGGGGTCGAGCCCGCGCAGCCGGACGTCCACCGAGCCGGGGGCGAGGTCGCGGGTGATCTCGTCCATGGCGGCGGAGAGCACGTTGAGCATGGTCAGCCGGGTCGCCGACTCCAAGGGCGCGGTGAGCCGTTCGGCCAGCTCGCGAGCCTCCTCGCCGCCGGCCTCGGCGGCCACCGCGAGTTCGCGACGGAGGTTGTCGACATACGGGGTGAGGTCCATGACGCCATCTTGGCATCATTATGGCGCCTGACGCAAGCATTGGTGCCACTCCATGGTGCCATTTGGCATCAGGTGGAGGTGTACGCGGCGGAGCCGCCGGCCCGCGGATGCGGTCGGCGGCTCGATCGGTACCGGCTCAGTCCGTTCCGGCTCGGTCGGTATCGGCCGTGCGGATCAACTCGCCCGGAAGGACGCCCGCGCCCACAGGTAGCCCGCCGCGGGTGGTCAGAGCCTTCACAGAGGCTGTCCGTGTAGCCGGGATCACGAATCGTGTCGGTGATTCCCGGGCTGTCATCCTGCGGAGCGCCGTCGTCACCGTCGCCGCTGCATGCGCCAACGATGCTCAGTAGGACCGCGAGCCACATGACGTGCAGGAGACCTCTCTATCGCCCTGAGGCCGCAGCGGCGGTAGGTTCCTGCCGTTGCACGACAGCCCGCAGGGCGTTCAGGAGGGCCGCATGGCCAAGAGTCCGGACTCACCCGACAACGTGTTCTCCGAGTGGGTCACCTTGCCCGACGGCCGGAGAATCCGGGTCATGGCCTACGACGACGGATCGATCCGTTTTCGGGTCGAGGGCACCCCGTACGTGCTCACTGAGGCGTTCCTCAGTGGCAGCAGCGCGGATACGGCGATCTTGAAGCTGTCCCCCGGCAAGGCGGGCAGTGCGGCATACCGCAATCGGGTCGCTGGCGCGGCGGCTGAGGGCGACACGGACGAGTAGCCCCCTCTGCGACGACCACAAGAACTCCAGTGCGGTGCAGAGGGGGCCGTTCCCGTCTCGGTGTGGGGCCTGAGGCAGGGGCTATGGGCGGGTGATCCTGGTCAGTGAGGCGATGACCGTGACCGCCCACGCGCCCGGTGCGGGTGCCGTACTCGACAGTCCCTCCATCTCGACGCACGGTCCCGCACACGCGGAACCAACTCGCTCTGTTCTCAGTCGATTGCACCGTCAGGGCGGCCGTCCGGATCGTGGGCGCGGGGACGCCGCCGGACGGGTGGTGTGGGGGTTTGGGCTCGGCCGTACGGCTCAGCGGCTCGGGCCGGGGCGAGGGCGGGGCCGTGAGAATCGCAGGCGGGGGGCCGCAGCGGGCCTCCCGGGCCGGGAGGAGCGCCGCCGATGAACAGCTTCCGCAGGACCCGCGCAGGGTTCGCCCTCGCTCTCGCGGGCGTCGCCCTGGCCGCGTTGCCGGGGCGGGCCGCGGCGCGGGAGGGGCACGAGTTGTGGGGTGCCGTGACGATCCTGCCCGGCCGGGAGGGCGTCGTCCTGATCACCGGGTACTCCGGGCCGCCCCTCGGCGCGGGGTCGGAGCTGAGGCTGACCCCGCCCACGGGGACCCGCGTCACGGACACGCCCCTGGCCGACCCCGGGTACCGGGGTGCCGTCGCCCCGGGCGGACGTGCCGCCAGCTACACCGCCCCGGCGGGCGGGCCGTGGCGGGAGCGCGCCTTCCCGTTCGCGCTCGCCGTACCCGCGGACGCGGTGCCCGGCACGAGGCCCGCCGGCTGCACGATGGTGCTGGCGGACGCGTGGGGAGTGCCACGGGACCGGGGTACGTGCGCGGTGACCGTCGGCATGCCCGTGCCGACGGTGACGCTGCCCCCGCCGGGCGCCGTGCTCGACGTACGCCCCGAGGTCTCCGGCACCGCCCACCCCGGCGCGCAGATCACCGTCCGGGACGCCCGGGACGGCGAGGTCTGCGCCACCACGGCGGACCGGGCCGGCGCCTGGTCCTGCGTCCCCGCCCTCCCGCTCGCCGCCGGACCGGGCACGCTGCGGGCGACGGCCGCCCTGGGCGGGGTCGCGGCGACGAGCCCGCCGGTCACGGTCACCGTCGAGGCCCACTCCGGCACCGGAACCGGCCCGGTCCCCCCGACTGACGGCGTCAACGAGGGCCGGGCGCACTCCGCGAGAACGCCGTCTCCAGCGCGCTGCTGCTGAGCCACCGTCGGCTGCCCCCTGCCAAGGACCGGGTGGGGTGCCGGTCATGCCGAGGAGCCGGTCCGGCAGCGGATCCGTCCCGCCGGTGCGGTGTCGGCCGGGCGGACGATCCACGAACGCCGGCTCCCGCGCTCCGTCGGCATCGGTTGCCCCGAGGGATCGGTCCGGCAGCGGCCCCGGCCCGTCCGGCGACGGGTGTCGGCGAGGAGCGGGCCGTCACTCCACGAACGCCATCTCCCGGGCCGTGTTGTTGAGGCGGCGGCCGGTGTTCTCGGTGCAGGTCACGATGTCCTCGATGCGGACCCCGAACCGTCCCGGCAGATAGATCCCGGGCTCGATCGAGAAGCACATCCCGGGTACCAGCGGCAGCTCCTCGCCCTCGACCATGTAGGGCGGCTCATGGGTGGTGACGCCGATGCCGTGCCCGGTGCGGTGGATGAAGTACTCGCCGTACCCGGCGGCCTCGATCACCCCGCGCGCCACCCGGTCGATCTCCTGGCAGGCCACCCCGGGCCGGACCGCCTCGAAGGCGGCCTGCTGGGCCTCCCGCACGATGTCGTGGACCCGCCGCTCCTCGTCCGTCGCCGGGCCGACGTGCACGGTGCGGGTGGTGTCGGATCCGTAGCCGTCCCTGAGCCCGCCGAAGTCGAGGACCACCATGTCGCCCCGCTCGATGGTCCGTTCGCCCGCCTCGTGATGGGGGTTGGCGCCGTTCGGGCCGGAGCCGACGACCGTGAAGTCGACCTGGCTGTGCCCGTGTTCGCGCAGGAGGCGGGCGAGGTCGGCGGCCACCTCGGTCTCCCGGCGCCCGGCGAACCGTACCGAGAGGATCTCCTCGTACGTCGCGTCCGCCGCCGCGCCCGCGCCCGCGAGGCGGTCCACCTCGTGCTCGTCCTTCACCGCGCGCAGCATCGGCAGGACGGTCGTCAGGGCGCGGTAGGCGGTCTGCGGCAACGCCTCCTGGAGGCCCAGCAGATGCAGCGCCCAGGTGGAGTCGGAGACGCCGTACCGGCCGTGCGGGCGCAGCATCCCGGCCGCCACCGCGTACGGGTCCTGGCCGTCCCGCCAGTCCGCGAGGCGCAGCGCGCCCGCGCCGGGCGCGCTCGCGGCGTCCGGGTGCTCCAGCGCCGGCACCAGCAGCCGGGGTTCGGACTCGGGGGTGAGGACCAGGAGGGTCAGCCGCTCGGTGATCGCGGTGGGGCGGTAGCCGCACAGCCACGTCAGGTCCGGGCCCGGGGTGACCAGGAGCCCGGCGAGACCCGCGTCGACGGCGTCCCGGGTGGCGCGGGCCATGCGCTCCGCGTGGTCGTGCTCGGTGAAGGCCGCCGGTGACTCGCTCATGATCGGACCCCATCGCCGTGGTGTGCGCTGACGTTCCCATTGGAGGAGCGGGCGGGCGGCGCCGCCTCGGCGGATTACGCCGTCCGGGTGAGGTGGGACCGAGGGGCCGGCCGGGTCAGTAGCGCAGGGCGCGGGCCACCTCGGCGCGTACGTTGTCGCCGCTCAGATCGCGGTTGGAGCGGGCCGTGGCCTCCTTGGACTCCCCGCCCGCGACGTCGGAGACGGTGACGACGACCGTGTCCAGACGGTTGCCGTCGGCGTCGGTGAAGTCGACCTGGACGGCGAAGGACTTGGTGGAGTCGTCGGTGTTCTCGACGGTGACGGGGACCGTGACCCGGTCGCCGTCGGCGCCGGTGTCGCCCAGCTTCACGTCGTCCTTGGCGTCCGCGCCGTCCTTGATCTCGTTCAGCTTGTTCTCCGCCTCCGACGCGAGCGAGGAGGCGGCGGAGGCGGCCCGGCTGGAGACGCCCTCCGGGAGGTCGTCCTCCGAGCAGCCGGTGAGCCCGCCCAGGGCCACCGCCAGCAGGACCGCCGGCACGGCGGCGCCCCTCGCCCAACGGGTCCGGTGTCCGGCCATGTCGCCCTCCAGGGGTGCGGTGGGGTGCGTCGCTCCCATTGAAATCGCGGGGACCGGCCGCCGCATGCCGGGGCCTCACCCGTACGGTCCACCCCCGTGGTGCCGGGGCCCGGCCCCGCCGAGGGTGGACGCGACGAACGTCAGCGGCGGACGGCGTACGACGCGCCGCCCGCCCCGGAGCGAACGGGACGTGCCATGACCCAGCAGCCGCACGCGAAACCGCCGACCGAGGAGGGGCAGCAGTCCCCGGTCTGGGGGGAGACCAACCGACCGGCGGGCCCCGCGCCCGGTGCCGGCGGCTGGGACCGGGGCCAGGCCCCGGCCGGAAGCGAATGGCGCACCGGCGGCATGGTCTTCGCCGGTGTCCTGATGATCGTCACCGGTGTCGTGGCGATCCTCCAGGGCATCTCCGCCCTCGCCTCGGACGACGTGTACGAGGCCCTGGCCGACTACGTCTACGAGATGAACCTGACCGGGTGGGGCGTCGTCCTGCTCTGCCTCGGCGTCCTGGCCCTGGCGGCCGGCTGGGGCATCCTCAAGGGCGCCTGGTGGGCCCGGATCACCGGTATCTTCCTGGCGTCCCTGAGCATGGTCGCCCATTTCCTGTTCCTGCCGTACCAGCCGGTGTGGTCGGTGCTGATGGTGGCGATCGACTTCTTCGTGATCTGGGCGCTGGCCACCGCGCCGGACGCGCCGCGCGGCGGAGGCCGCCGCGCCGCGCCGAAGTCCTGAGCCGCGCCGAAGTCCTGAGCCGCGCCGAAGTCCAGACGGGCCCGACCCCCACCGGCTGACGGGCCCGACCGGCCCGCCCGGCGCAGGAGTGGGGGCCGCCCCAGTGCGGGGGCGGCCCCCGGGTCACCGTTTCAGACGTGACCCAGGCCACCACTGCCGAAGGATCCGCTGGAACCCGGCAGCCAGCGTTTGCGTTGCTGGTCCTCACCCCGTTTGCTCCCGGAATGCCGCAGCTGGTACGGCATGAGCCGTTCGCCGGTCTCGCTCGTCGGCAGCTCGTCGGGCTCCCGCATCTCCCGCTCCTCGCGGATGGCGCCACCCTCGGGGAGCTTCGGGTGCTCGTCCGGAGCGGGATGCGGAAGTTCTCGGTCCATGACCCGCATACCGAACTGCACGGCGAAAATCAGTGCACCGGCGACGATCATGCCGCCGATGAACGCGGCGAGCACGTTGAGCACGTCACTCCCCGCGGCCGCTAGATCAAGCGTCGTCGTACTCATGCACCAATTATCACCGAAACGGGCGAATATACCCCTTTTCGGGCTAACCGATTTCGGGTTTCTCAGGTCCGGTTTTCTCGGGTCCGGGTTTCTCAGGGCTGGAGCGGCATGCTCCAGCAGTTCGAGTGGGCCGTTCTGCCCTTGAGCCGGTCGGTGATCCAGTCCACCGCCTCGCCCTGGTCGGTGAGGAGCGGTGTCATGTGGTTGATCAGCGGGCTCCCGCTGTTGATCTGGATCTCCGCCTCGTAGGTGACGTTGACGCCCTTGGCGCACCAGTCGACCGCCAGTTTCCGGGCCTGCTTGTGCGGGACCAGGTCGTCGCTGGTGCCGGTGGCGATCCGGACCGGCGCGGCCGGCTTCATGGTTCCGATGCGCTGGCTGTTCAGGAAACTGGTCAGGGCCGGGGTGGCGGCGATGATCTCGCTGACCGAGCGGCCGTCCTTGGTCCAGTCGGTGCTGTCGGCGCCCGCGTACTTGAGGAGCGCGTCGCCCACGCACATCGTCGACAGGTCGGCCAGCGCCGCCTTGCCCGTCGCGTTCAGGTGGGCGTCCGCGATCGGCCTGAGCGCCGGTTCGGACTGGACGAAACCGTTGAGCGACCAGCCGAGCGCGCCGGCCAGTTCACTGCCGTCGATGGCCCGGGTGACCTCGGTCAGATCGGCGGGCGGGGCACCGGCGTAGGCGCCGGCGAGGTTGACGTCGGGGGCGTAGGAGGGCTGGAGTTCGGCGGCCGCGGCGCTCGCCCCGCCGCCCTGGCTGTAACCGAACAGGCCCACCCGGGACGCCGCGGTCACCGAGGCGCCGGGCACCGCGCGGGCGGCACGGGCGGCGTCGAGGAGGGCGTGGGCCTCGTCGACGCGGTTGACGTAGGTGTGCAGCCGGTCGGTCGCGCCGAGGCCCGCGTAGTCGGTGACGACGACGGCCGCGCCGGTGGCGAGGAGCCGGTAGATCGCCAGGTCCTCGTAGCCGACGGAGACGGTCTCGCCGCTCAGGGTCAGCGGGTGTTCCAGGCCCCGGGAGGCCGAGCACTGGTCGCCCTGGCCCATCGTGCCCGGGGCGAGCGCGACCAGCGGGCGCGGGCCGCCGCCCTTCCAGGCGGCCGAGGGTTCGATGTAGGCGCCGGTCACGGCGACCGGGCGGCCGCTGTCGTCGGTGGACTTGTACATCAGCCGGGTCGCCCGGCCGGGCAGCGGGCCGTTCAGGCCGGGCAGGCTGAGGGCGAGCTTGAGGGGTTCGGTGCGGACCAGCGCGCCGTCGGCGGCGGGCAGGGTGGCCGGCGGGTTGTAGAACGCCGGGATGGTGACACCCCGGGACACGACCTCGTCGGACGCCGTGGCGGCGGCGCCGGAGAGGGTCTGGGCACCGAGGGCGGCGGCGGTGATGACGCTCGCGGCCAGGAGCCGTCTGCGTACGGGCAGGCGTACGGGCATGGCGAACCTCCTGTTGAAGCGGCTGGCAGGAAGGTGCGTGAAAAGGCGGCCCGTCGTGCGCGCGGTCGTCCGGAGCGCGGGCACGGCGGGCCGTTCAAGGGCTCGCCAGGACCGTACCGTCGGTAACTCGCCGATCGATACCGGCCGGTAGGTTACGGTTCAGTAATTTAACTTCGATCTTCACAGACTGTGGACAACCGGGGTCGACCCCGACTTCGGGGCGATCCTTCCTAGTCCCCGGGTGGGACCGGGGAGGGGCGCCGTACTGCGTTCTCAGTACCGCGCGGTGTCGTCAGCCGCACGACGACAGGACACCCCCCGCACGGCGAGCCTGGACGCACCCTTCGACGTCCAGCTCTGGAGACCTCCCGCCGTGGCAACTTTCCTGTATCGACTGGGCCGACTGGCCCACCGGCGGCGCTGGTACGCCGTCCTGGTCTGGGCCGCCGTCCTGGCGGCGGTCGGGCTCGGCGCCGCTCGGTCCCCGGGCGCGGCCGACGAGGAGTTCTCGATGCCGGGGGTCGAGTCGCAGCAGGCGTTCGACCTGCTGGAGGAGCGCTTCCCCGGCACCGCCGCCGACGGCGCGACCGCGCGGGTCGTCTTCGTCGCGCCGGGCGGCGAGAAGGTCACCGCCGCGGAGAACAGGGCCGCGGTCGAGGCCGCCGTCACCGAACTCGGCGACGGCGCGCAGGTCGCGGCGGCCGTCGACCCCTTCGAGGCCGGCGCGGTCAGCGCGGACGGCCGCACGGCGTACACCACCGTCACCTACGAGGTCGGCGGCGACGCCCTCACCGACGCAGCCAAGGACGACCTGACCAAGACCCTGGCGGCGGCCCGGGACTCGGGGCTCACCGTCGAGGCGGGTGGCGACGCCCTCTCCGACGGCGGCGGCGCGGGCGGGGCGGCCGAGGTGATCGGCATCGCCATCGCCGCCGTCGTGCTGATGGTGACCTTCGGTTCGCTCGCCGCGGCCGGTCTGCCGCTGCTGACCGCCGTCGTCGGCGTCGGCGTGAGCATGGCCGCGATCCTGGCCCTGTCGAGCGCCCTCGGCCTGTCCGCCACCACCGGCACCCTGGCGATGATGCTGGGGCTCGCCGTCGGCATCGACTACGCCCTGTTCGTCGTCTCCCGCTACCGCGAGGAGCGCGCCGCGGGCCGCACGCCCGAGGAGGCCGTGGCGCTCGCCACCGGGACCGCCGGGTCCGCCGTCGTCTTCGCGGGCCTCACCGTCGTCATCGCGCTCGCCGGGCTGTCGGTCGTCGGCATCCCGATGCTGACCAAGATGGGGCTCGCCGCGGCGGGCGCCGTCGTCGTCGCGGTGCTGGTCGCGCTGACCCTCGTCCCGGCCCTCCTCGGTTTCTGGCCCCGGGCCGTCCTGGCCCGCAAGGCCCGCCGCGCCGAGAAGGCCGCGCTGGACGGCCACGCCGGAAAGCCCGCGCAGGACGGTGGCCCCGGACGGGCCACGAAGGACGGCCTCCCCGGACGGGCCACGAAGGACGGCCGCCCCGGACAGGCCGCGCGGGACAACGGCGGTGCCCGCTGGGCCCGGTTCGTGCTGCGCCGCCCGCTGCCCGTGCTGCTGCTCGGCGTCGTGGGCCTCGGCGCGCTCGCCGTACCGGCGGCCGACCTCCAGCTCGGCATGCCCGGCGACGAGGCCAAGGCGACCTCCACGACCGAGCGCCGGGCCTACGACGCGCTCGCCGAGGGCTTCGGGCCCGGCTTCAACGGGCCGCTGACCGTCGTCGTCGACGCCAGGGGCGCCGAGGACGCGAAGGCCGCCGCGACCGCCGTCTCCGAGGAGATCGCCGGCACCGAGGGTGTCGTCTCCGTCTCGCCCGCCCGCTTCAACGAGGCCGGGGACACCGCCGTCCTCTCCGTCGTGCCGGCCACCGCGCCCACCGACGAGCGGACCAAGGACCTGGTCACGACGATCCGCGGCGAACGGCCCGACGTCGAGGACCGCACCGGGGCCACCTTCGAGGTCACCGGCACCACCGCCATGAACATCGACATAGCCGAGAAGGTGCAGTCCGCGCTGGTGCCGTACCTGATCGTGGTGGTCGGGCTGGCCGTGGTCCTGCTGCTGGTGGTCTTCCGGTCGCTCCTCGTCCCGCTGAAGGCCGCCCTCGGCTTCCTGCTCTCCGTGCTCGCCTCCCTCGGCGCTGTCGTCGTGGTCTTCCAGCAGGGGCACGGCGCGGAACTCCTCGGGGTCGAGCAGACCGGCCCGATCATGAGCCTGATGCCGATCTTCCTGGTGGGCATCGTCTTCGGACTGGCGATGGACTACGAGGTCTTCCTGGTCTCCCGGATGCGGGAGGCGTACGTGCACGGCGAGCCCGCGCCGCAGGCCGTGATCTCGGGGTTCTGGCACAGCGCCCGGGTGGTCGTGGCCGCCGCGCTGATCATGATCGCCGTCTTCGCCGGGTTCGTCGGCGAGAGCGAGTCCATGATCAAGATGATCGGCTTCGGCCTCGCCACGGCGGTGCTGCTCGACGCCTTCGTGGTCCGGATGGCGATCGTGCCCGCCGTCCTCGCCCTGCTCGGCGACCGCGCCTGGTGGCTGCCGAAGTGGCTGGACCGGATCCTGCCCCGGGTCGACGTGGAGGGCGAGGGGCTCGCCCGCCCCGCGGCCCCGAGCGCCGAACCCGCCCCCAAGGAGACCGTGCGCGTCTGAGGGACGCGAGGGGCGGGCCGGGGCTGCCCGGAGCCGGGGCTGCCCGGAGCCGGGGCTGCCCGGGGCTCGGGTCGCCCGGAGCGGGGACCGCCCGGAGCCGGGACCGCCCGGGGCTCGGGCCGCCCGGAGTTGGGGCCGCCCGGGACCCGCCGCGGACCCGGGCGGCCCCGCGTCGTCCACCATGGAGCCAGCCCCACGGACCGACCGGGGACCGAGGCCCGAGGCCCGAGGACCGAGAGAGCCACGCATGATCACCAAACGGGAGCGCTACGCCGGCCGCTTCGAGAACTACGCGGAACGCTTCCCGCACGCCGTCGACGTGACGATGGTGCTGTCCGTGATCGGCTGCGCGATCCTCGGTACCCAGCTCAGCTTCCCCGGCAGCCCGCCGCCCGACTCGGGCAAGCTCACCGAGATCCTCCTCGGTCTGTCCTGCCTGTTCCTGCTGAAGTACCGCACCCGGCCGCGCGCGGTCGTCGTGGTGGTGGGCCTGGTCACCGTTGTGGCGATCGTCCGCGGCTATCTGATCACCCCGCTGCTGCTGGCCCCGCTGCTGGTGGCGGTGTACTGGCTGGCCGTCCTGTGCGACCGCAGGACGACCCGCCTCTACGGCGCCGCGATCGGAGCGGTACTGCTGACCGCGACCGTGGCCAGCGACGCCATGGACGGCGTGTCCCTGGTCCTGCGGGTGATCGGCCCCGTCTTCTGGCTGGCGCTGCCGGTGGCCGCGGGCCGGTCGACCCGGCTGCGGCGCGACTACCTGGAGGCGGTGCAGGCCCGCGCCGAGTACGCCGAACGCACCCGCGACGAGGAGGCGCGGCTGCGGGTCGCCGAGGAACGCATGCGCATCGCCCGCGAGCTGCACGACGTCGTCGCCCACCATCTGGCCCTGGCCAACGCCCAGGCCGGCACCGCCGCCCACCTGGTGCGCGCCGACCCCGGGCAGAGCGAGCGGATCCTGCGCGACCTCACCGGCACCACCTCCTCCGCCCTGCGCGAGCTGAAGGCCACCCTGGGCCTGCTGCGCGAGGACGACCACCCCGAGGGCGAGGGCCTCGAACCCGCACCCGGCCTCGCCCGGCTGCCCGAGCTGATCGCGGCGTACGAGTCGGCCGGCCTCGACGTCACCGTCACCACCGAGGGCGAGCCGCGCCCGCTGTCCCCCGGCGCGGACCTCACGGCGTACCGGATCGTGCAGGAGGCCCTCACCAATGTCTCCAAGCACGCCTCGGCCCACAGCGCCCGGGTCCGCTTCACCTACGCCGACGTCCGGCTGCTCATCACGGTCAGCAACGACGGACCGGCCACCGCCGCCCCGGCCACCGGCGGCTACGGGCTGATGGGCATGCGGGAACGCGCCCACTCCGTCGGCGGTGAACTGCGCGCCGGCCCCCGCCCCGAGGGCGGCTTCGAGGTCACCACCGCCCTGCCGCTCCAGCCGTACGCCGCCACCGCCCCCGCCTCCGCCTCCGCCTCCGCCACCGCCCCCGCTCCCGAGGGAGAGACACCGTGACCGTCCGGGTGCTGCTCGCCGACGACCAGGCCCTGCTGCGGGCCACCTTCCGGATACTGATCGACTCCTGCCCCGACCTGGAGGTGGTCGGCGAGGCATCCGACGGCGCCGAGGCGCTGGAACTGGCCCGCGCCCACCGCCCGGACGTCGTCCTGATGGACATCCGGATGCCCGGCACCGACGGCCTGTCCGGCACCTCGGCGATCTGCGCCGAGCCCGACCTGACCGCCACCCGGGTGCTGATCCTGACCACCTTCGAGACCGAGGAGTACGTGGCACGGGCGCTGCGGGCCGGGGCGAGCGGCTTCCTCGGCAAGGACGTCACCGCCGAGGCCCTGCTGGCCGGCATCCGCACGGTGGCCTCCGGCGACGCCCTCCTCTCGCCGGGCGCGACCCGCACCCTGATCACCCGCTTCCTCACCTCCCCCGCCCCGGAGGCCCAACTGGCTCCCCCGGAGCGGCTGGCCGAACTCACCGTGCGAGAGCGGGAGGTGATGGCGCTGGCGGCGGAGGGCCGGTCCAACGCCGAGATCGCCGAGCTGCTCACGGTGAGCCCGCTGACGGTACGGACCCATGTGCACCGGGCGATGACGAAGCTGCACGCCCGCGACCGGGCCCAACTGGTGGTCATCGCCTATCAGACGGGACTGGTGCAGGCGGGGCCCGCGGGTCCGGGGTGAGCCCGCACCGGCCGTCAGGGCTTGTTCCGGACCCTAGGACGGGCGGGGGCGAGCTCGGGGACGTAGATTCGCAGGGGGCCGGCGCATTCCGCCGGTGCCATTGGATTGCCGATGGCAGGGATTGGATTCCTCATTGGATGCCTATGGGTGGGCGGGCGTACGTTCGAAGCCCGGGGACATCCCCTTCCGACCCTCAGGCCCCTCTGGAGCGCACACCATGTCCAAGATCCTTTTCGTACTGACCGGCGCCGACCACTGGACGCTCGCCGACGGCACCGAGCACCCCTCCGGCTTCTGGGCCGAGGAGGCCGTCGCCCCCTACCAGCGGTTCAAGGCCGAGGGCCACGAGATCGTCGTCGCCACGCCCGGTGGGGTCGTCCCGACCGTCGACCGGGGCAGCCTGGCCGCCGAGGCCAACGGCGGCCAGGAGAACGCGGACGCCGTCGCCGCCGGGCTCTCCGCGATGACCGAACTCCATCAGCCCCTGCGGCTGGAGGACGTGAACCTCGACGACTACGCCGCCGTCTTCTACCCGGGCGGGCACGGTCCCATGGAGGACCTGGCGGTCGACGCCGTCTCCGGCCGGCTGCTCGTCGACGCCCTCGACTCCGGCAAGCCCCTCGCGGTGGTCTGCCACGGCCCGGCCGCGCTGCTCGCCGCCACCCGTGAGGACGGCTCCAACGCCTTCGCCGGCTACCGGGTCGCCGCCTTCACCGACGCCGAGGAGACCCAGGCCGGACTCGCCGACCGGGCCAAGTGGCTGCTCCAGTCCCGCCTGGTCGAGGAGGGCGTGGACGTCCGCGCGGGCGAGCCGTGGGCGCCGCACGTGGTCGTCGACCGCAACCTGGTGACCGGCCAGAACCCGGCCTCCTCGGCCCCGCTCGCGGCCGAGCTGCTGAAGAAGCTGGGCTGAGCGGCCCGCACGGGCGGACGGGGGTTCCGGGCGTGGGGCGTGCGGAGGCGGACGGCGCGGGCGGGTCGAACAGTGCGGGCGGGTCGAGCAGTGCGGGCGGGTTGAACGGTGCGGGGCCGGGTGCTGCGGCCGGCGCCGGTCCCGGGGCCCAGGACCTCAATCTGGTCCGGACGTTCCTCGCGGTCTACCGCGCCGGCTCCTTCACCGCCGCCGCCCAGGTGCTGGGCATCTCCCAGCCCACGGTGACCACCCAGGTGAAGGCGCTGGAGCGGCAGTCGGGCCGGGAGCTGTTCACCCGTCTGCCCCGGGGCGTCGCCCCCACCCCGTACGCCCACGACCTGGCCGCGCGGGTCGCCGGGCCGCTGGACGCGCTGCTGGCCGCCACCGGTCACGATCCCGCGGAGGCGGGCCCGCCCGCCCCCGTCCATCTGGCGGGCCCCGCCGAGGTGCTCTGTCTGCGGGTGCTGCCCGCCCTGGCCCCACTGGTCGCCGACGGCCTCCGGCTCCGGGTCACGCCCGGACTGACGGACCCCCTGCTCGACGGCCTGCGGGCGGGCCGGTACGACCTGGTGCTGGCCACCAGCCGCCCACGCGGGCGGACCCTGCCCTCGGCCCCGCTGCTCGACGAGGAGTTCGTCCTGGTCGCGGCGCCGGTGTGGGCGGAGCGCCTGGGCGACCGGGTGACCACCGAGGGCCCCGGCGTCCTGCACCCCGTCCCGCTGATCGCCTACGCCGAGGACCTGCCCATCGTCCGGCGCTTCTGGCGGCACGTCTTCGAGCAGCGGCTGAACTGCCGGGCCGCGGTCACCCTGCCCGATCTGCGGGGCGTGCTCGCCGCGGTGGCGGGCGGGGCGGGGTTCTCGGTGCTGCCCCGCTATCTCTGCGAGGCCGAACTGGCGGCGGGTGCGCTGGTCGCGCTGCTCGAACCCGAGGATCCGCCCATCAACACCGCCTACCTGGTCCAGCGCCCGGGTGTCCCGGAGAACCCGCACGTCACGCGGGTACGGGACCACCTGCTGCGGCTGGGCCCCACCTGGTGAAGACGGGCTCCCCGGAGATTGCCGAGACGGAGCGTCTTGCGGGGAGGGGGTGAAGGGCTGTACGGTCGGCGTACGCGATCGAGACGAGACGGTTCGTCTCGCTTTTGAGCGGGGCGCGCTTCGTAGTCAAGGCGTGCGTCCCGGATCGCCCGACCCTGTCGCCCACGGAAGAAGACACCACTTGTTCCCAGTCACCGCAGCACCCGCAGTCACCGCGGCATCCGCCGCCGTCTCCCAGCTCACCGTCACCGAGGTCAGCAAGCGCTATGCCGACCGCCTGGTCCTGGACCGGGTCTCCTTCTCCGTCCGGCCCGGCGAGCGGGTCGGTGTGGTCGGGGACAACGGCTCCGGCAAGTCCACCCTGCTGCGTCTGCTCTCCGGCGCCGAGCGGCCCGACAACGGCGGGATCACCGTCGTGGCGCCGGGCGGCACCGGCCACCTGGCCCAGACCCTCGACCTGCCGGACACCGCACGCGTGGGCGACGCCGTCGACCTCGCCCTGGCCGAACTGCGCTCCCTGGAAAGCCGGTTGCGCACGGCGGCCACCGAACTCGGGGGCGCCGACCCGGCCGCGTACGAGCGGTACGCCGCGCTGGAGGCGGAGTTCGAGGCGCGCGGCGGGTACGACGCGGACCGCCGCGTCGACGTGGCCCTGCGCCACCTGGGCGAACCGGAGGCCCTGGACCGCTCGCGCCGGCTCGGCACCCTCTCCGGCGGCCGGCGCTCCCGGCTCGCCCTCGCCGCGACCCTGGCCGCCTCGCCCGAACTGCTCCTGCTCGACGAGCCGACCAACGACCTCGACGACGAGGCGGTGGCCTGGCTGGAGGAGCGGCTGCGCGCCCACCGGGGCACGGTCGTGGCCGTCACCCACGACCGGGCCTTCCTGGACCGGGTCACCGACACCCTCCTGGAGGTCGACGCGGACACCAGGTCCGTCCGCCGCTACGGCGGCGGCTACCAGGGGTACCTGGCCGCGAAGGCCGCCGAACGCGCCCGCCACGAGCGGGAGTACGCCGACTGGCGTGCCGAGGTGGCCCGCCAGTCCCGGCTCGCCGACTCCCACATCGGCCGCCTGGACGCCATCCCGCGCAAGGGGCCGTGGGCGTTCAGCGGGGCCGGCGCCTTTCGCGCCCGCTCCCGGGCGCACGGCGCGATGAGCCGGATCCGCAACGCGCGGGAACGGCTGGAGCGGCTGACGGAGGACCCGGTGGCCGCGCCGCCCGAGCCGCTGCGGTTCGCCGCACGGATCGAGGGCGCCGCGACGGCCCCGGTGACGGCGGCGGACCTGAGGGTGCCCGGACGGCTCACGCTGGACTCGCTGCACGTCCCGGCGGGCGGCCGACTGCTGGTGACCGGGCCCAACGGGGCGGGCAAGTCCACGCTGCTGCGGGTCCTGGCCGGTGAGGTGGGCCCGGAACCCGGCGGATCGCTGAGCCGCCCGGATCGGGCGGGCCTGCTGCGCCAGACCATGACCCCGCTGACACCCGAGGAGTCGGCCCGTCCGCTGCGGACGGCGTTCGGGCCGGAGCGGGCGGCGGAACTGCTCCGCCTGGGCCTGTTCCGCGAGGCCGACCTGCACCGCCCGGTGGGGGCGCTGTCCATCGGCCAGCGCCGCCGCCTCGACCTCGCCCGGCTGCTCACCGCTCCGCACGACGCGCTGCTCCTCGACGAGCCGACCAACCACCTGGCCCCGTCCCTGGTCGAGGAGATCCAGGAGGCCCTGGCCGCCTACGAGGGCACCCTGATAGTCGTCACCCACGACCGCCGCCTACGCCGGTCCTGGTCGGGCCCGATCCTGGAACTGCCGGCACCGAGTGGCCCGACAGCCCGGTGACCGCCGACCGGGGCCGGCGCCGGGTGGGCCGACTGTCCCGACCGGGCCGGCGCCCCGGGGCCCGGCCGGTCCGGTTCCGGAGCTGCCGGGACCCGGTGCGGCGGCTCCCTGATGCCCGTCGGCCTGGGCCCCGGCCAAGGTTCGGGGCTCGACTTGGTCCTGCCTGGAGTTGGAGCTGCCGGGACCCGGTGGGACGGCTCCCTGATCGTCGTCACCCACGACCGCCGCCTGCGCCCGGCCCGGCCCGCTCCGGCCTGGCCCGGCTTGGCTTGGCCCCCTGATGAGGCCCGGCCCGGCTTGGTTGAGTCCGGCTCGGTCCAGTCCAGCCCGGCCCTCGGCCCGCCCCGCTTCTGCCCGGCACCACGTCGGCTCCACCCCTGGTTGGGCTCGGTCAGGCCCGGCTCGGTCCAGTCCAGTCCAGCCCAGTCAGGCCCGGCTCGGCCTGATCGGGGTCAGCTCGGTCCGGCCCGGCCCCGCCGCTCCCCGCGCCCGATGCCCGTACCGCCCGCCGCCGAATCGTTACCCGGGGCAACGTCCACGACTCGGTACGGCCGAGACGGGGGGCAGGTCCGCTGTCTACCCTGCTCGCGTGAACGACATCCCGCCGCCGGTCCCCGCCCCCGCCCGGGGCGGGGTGTCCGTCGACGCGGTCGTGCGGCGGCTCGCCGACGCCCTCGCCCCCGGGCCGCTGTGCTGCGGTCCGGGCACCGGTGAGATCGCCGACGTGGTCATCGCCGAGCCCGGGGACCCGCTGGACGGGGTGAAGGGCGCCCTGGTGCTCGCCATCGGGGCGCGCGAGGCGGAGGCGGCGGCGATGGTCACCGCCGCCGGAGCGGCCGGCGCGGTCGCCGTCGCCGTACGCGCGGGCGACGGGGAGCTGCCCGCCGAGGTGCGCGCGGCGGCCGAGGGCGCCGGGGTCACCGTGCTGGGCCTGCCCCAGGGACTGCGCTGGGACCGCGCCGAGTCCGAGATCCGGGCGGCCCTGGCCGGTCCGTCCGGCACCTTCGCGCGCGACGGAGACCTGTTCTCCCTCGCCCAGACCGTGGCGACCCTGACCCACGGCGTGGTCAGCATCGAGGACGGCGCCCACCGGACCGTCGCGTACGCCGGGTCCGGCGACGAGGCCGACGAACTGCGCCGCCGGTCCATCCTCGGCCGCAGCTGCCCCGAGCCCTATCTGGAGCTGCTGCGCGGACTCGGCGTCTACCAGCGGGTCCGCTCCGGCGAGGAGGTCGTCGAGGTGGACGAGCGGCCCGAACTGGGCGCGCGGCGGCGGCTGGTGATCGGGATCAACGCCGGGCGCCGCCCGCTGGGCACCATCTGGGTGCAGGAGGGCGGCCGGCCGCTCGCCGCGGGGGCGCCGGACATGCTGCGCGGCGCCGCCCGCATCGCCGCGACCCAACTCGTCGACCACTACTTCCAGGGCGACGCGGGAGCCCGGCTGGCCTCGCGCGAGGAACTCAGCCACGGCCTGCTGACCGGACGCTTCGAACCCCGGGCCCTCGCCGCCCACCTGGGCATCGACCCGGCGGGCGGCGCGGACGTGGTCGCCGTGGACCTGCGCGAGCCCGACGGCACGGCCACCGCCGTACGGGCGGACGCCCGGCGCGCGGAGGCCGCGGGCGTGATGTCCGTGCACGCCGCGGCCCTGCGCGACAACGCCCTCGTCGTCCACGCCTGCGGCCAGCTCTACGCCCTCCTGCCGACGCCCGGTCAGGCCGCCCGGCCCGTCGAGGACGACGGGCCGCTGGTGCGCTGGGCCGAGGAACTGGTCGCCACCCTGCGCAGACTGACCGGCACCCCCGCCCAGGCGGTCGTGGCGGGCCGCGCCGAGCGGCTGGCCGACATCCCGGCCGTCAAGCTCCGCGGCCACCGCGCCCTGCACCTGCTGGCCCGCACGCCCGAGGCGGCCGTCGGCACCCACAGCCGGCTCGCCCCGGCCCTGCTGGTCCGCGACGCCCTGGAGCTGATCGACCGGGAGCCGCGGCTGCGCTTCCCCGCGGTGGCCGCGCTCGCCGCCCGCGACCGGGAACAGGGCACCGACCTCGCCCGTTCGCTGCTGCTCTACCTCGACGGGTTCGGTGACGTCGCCGCCGTGGCCAGGCGGCTCAGCGTCCACCCCAACACCCTGCGCTACCGCGTCCGTCGGGCGGCCGCGCTGACCGGGCTCGACCTCGACGACCCCGAGCACCGGCTGGCCGCCACGCTCCAGCTCCGGCTGGAACTGACCGAGCGGGAACTGGCCGACACCACCTTCCCCCGCGACTGAGGCGACCGGGACGACTGAGGCGACTGGGACGGCCGGGGCGACTGGGACGGCCGGGGCGACCGGGCCGCCCGGGACGACTGAGGCGACGGACACACCTGAGCCGTCCACCCCCGCCGAAATGCCGGAGCTGTACCTGATGCCCTGAATGCCACTACGTGGGCTGCGACACCTCTATTGACCTGCGCAGAAGGGCCGTGCTTCCCTCGCGTGGGGGTTTGGGGGCACAGCTGTACGACAGCCGTACGACAGCCGTGCGACAGGGGGACGACAGCGGGGGCGCGGGGTGGGGACGAGATGACCGCTCGGCCCGCGGCCGCCCGTCACCGGGCGTTCAGGTGCCGCCCGCCCGGAACCCGGACCGCGTTCCTTCCGTCTTGCTGCGGAGCGAAGCCCGCCCCGACCCGACCACATCTAACAAAAGCGGCCGAACAGTGACTCACATACCCCCGCAGAACCTTGCGCCGGCGGAGCCGGACACCGCGCCCCCCTTCTGGCGCCGGCCCCGTACGGTCCTGTGGGCCGCGGCCGCGGCGGTGACGCTCGCCTTCCTCGTCGCGCTGGAGTTCACCGCGCGCCACTACGGGATGCCGGGACCGCTCACCACGCAGAGCCGCGAGGTGCTGTTCCCGCCCAAGTCCGGCGGGCTCCTCTACGCCTCCCTGGCGCTGACCATGGTGGTGCTGACCTGGCGGCAGCGGCTGATCGCGCTGGCCTTCGCGGTCGGCGTCGACCTCGCCTTCCTGACCGCGCGCTGGGCGGCCGGCGTCGAGGTCACCGGCGGCCACCCCTTCGGCAACGGCGCCCTGTGGGCGCTGATCGGCATCGCGGTCGTCGCCGTCACCCGCCGCACCGACCGCGAACGGGTCCTGCTGCTCAAGGGCGCCGGGCTCGGCCTGCTGCTGATGGCGGGCCGCAAGACCGGCGACACCTGGCTGTTCATCACCTCCGAGACCCGCCCCACCGTGCTCGACCAGTACGTGGCGACCGCCGACCACGCCCTGGGCGACCCCTCGTGGGTGGTCGGCCGGATCGTCACCGCGAGCGGTGCCGTCGGCTTCAACGTCCTCGACTTCGTCTACGGACAGCTCCCGGTCGCCGCCGTCCTCGCCGCGCTCTACCAGATGCGCCACGTGGCCGCCGAGCGCCGCTTCCCGCGCCACCACCTGGTCCGCACCTTCCTGGTGATCGGCCTGATCGGACCGGCGTTCTACATGATCTACCCGGTGGTCGGGCCGATCTTCGCCTACGGCACCGGCGCCGAGCACTGGGCCGGGGTCAGCCTGTGGGCACCGGAGATGCCACCCAGCGCGCCCTGGGCCGTGGGTGAGCTGTGGCCGCGGACCCTCCCGCCGCTCGGCGACCCGCAGTCCATGCCCTTCGACGGCGTCACCCCGCGCAACTGCATGCCCAGCCTGCACACCGCCTGGGCCACCGCGATCTTCCTACACACCCGCAAGGGCCCGCGCGCCCTGCGCTGGGCGGGCACCTTCTGGCTGGTCGCCACGCTCTGCGCGACCCTCGGCTTCGGCTACCACTACGGCGCCGACCTCATCGCCGGCGTGGTGTTCACCCTCACCATCGAGGCGGGGCTGCGCGCCCACGACCGCGGCTGGGAGCGCTCGGGCGTCCGCCTCGTCGCCTACGGCACCGCCGTCTTCGCGGCACTCCTGCTGTCGTACCGCTTCCTGCCGCTGGAGATGGCCGCCCACCCGTGGCTGTACGGCCCGCTGCTCCTGCTGGCCATGGGCTCGGTGATCCACGGCTACGTCCGCACCACCGCGCGGTGGAACGCCAGCCCCGAGCCGGTCCGCACCCCGGCGCCCCAGCCCGAACTGGTCTGACCAGCCCGGCCCGGCGTCCCGACGGAACGCGGCCGCCGCGGACTCCACGGTGGCGAAGAAGTGGCGCGGATCGATCGTGTCGGTGAGCCCGTACCGCTGGCTCTTGCGCCGCCGACGGGCCGTCCTTCACGGACCGTCCCTTCGCCGCGTCCAGCCGCCCGGAGCGGCGTCGGCTCCCGGCCGCCGGTCCAGCAACCCGCCGGGCCGTCCCGGCCCGGCGGGCCTCCGCTCCGCCCGCGTCGGCCAAGCCGTGCCGCCAGCAGTCAGCCGCCAGCAGTCAGCCGTCAGCCGTCAGCCGTCAGCCGCCAGCAGTCAGCCGTCAGCCGCCAGCCGCCAGCAGTCAGCCGCGAGCCGCCAGCCGCGAGCCGTCAGCCTTCGTCGGGAGCGGGGCGGCCCGCGAGCCGTCTGCGGACCCGGCGTTCGACGAGGATCGGCACGTAGGCCCTGACCCGGGCCTCCCGGAAGGCGTCGTAGGCCGCCCGGACCTCCGCCTCGACGCCCGCCCGGTCGGCACCGGGCCACCCGGCGCAGAGCCGGTCGGTGAGATCCCGCAGCACCGCCCCCTCGTCCCCGGCCCGCGAGTCGTCCCCGGCCCGCGCGTCCGGCTCCGTGCGGTGCGGTTTCGGCTGCGGTTCCGGCCGCGGCTCCGTGCGGTCCGGCACGGGGGGTGCGCCCACGGCCGGGGAGGTCAGCGACGGAAGCGCCCCGGCCGACGCGTCCGGCAGTGGTGCCGTGGCACCCGCCAAGCCCACCGCTCCCGCGGCCCGTTCGGGTCCCGTCAGTGCCAGCGGGCCGCGAGGGCCGCCGCCCGTCTCGTCGAGCGCCGGCGCGCCGGGCTCGTCCGTCCCCTCATCGGCGATCATGGCCACACGACTCCGGTCCCCTTGAGCCTGAAACGTCCCGGTCTGTCGCTGTCATTCTCGGATCCGCCGGACAAGATCGCCTCCCGGGGCGCCCGGACCGCCCCGGGACCTCGTTCCAGGGCGCGAACTCGCCCCGCAACGGCCCTCCTTGGGTCCGAACAGGCCGGTCGGCGGCCGAGGGCCGGGCTCACCCGTACGGCCCCGCCCGCGATGCGACCCGGTTCCCCCGCTCGGACGATGACGGCAATGCCCCCCTGAGCACCCGGGAGTGCCGATGGCCTCGATGGACGTACCCGCCGACCGGCCGAAACCGGCGGTGCGCGCCGAGGCGAGAGCGGCGGTGGCCGCGCCCCGGCTGACCTGGCTCACCCTGGCGCTGATGACCACCGCGTCCGTGGCCAGTCTCCGGGCCGCCCCGACCATGGCCGTGTACGGGCTGGCCTGCGTGTTCCTCTATCTGCTCCCGGCGGTGGTGTTCCTGCTGCCGACCGCGCTGGTCTCCGCCGAGCTGGCCTCCGGCTGGAACGGCGGTGTCTACCGGTGGGTGAGCGAGGGGCTGTCCAAGCCGCTCGGCTTCCTCGCGGTCTGGTGCCAGTTCGCGATGACGATCTTCTACTACCCGAGTCTGCTGGCCTTCGTGGCCAGCACCATCTCGTACGTCATCAACCCGGCCCTCGCCTCCAACGGCGTCTACACCGCGATCGTGATCATGGTCCTGTACTGGACCGGTGTCTGGGTCTCCTCGCGCGGCACCAAGGCCCTGGCGGGCCTCTCCAGTTGGGGTCTGGTCATCGGCACCCTGGTGCCGGGCACCATCCTCGTCGTCCTCGGCATCGTCTTCCTCGCGCAGGGCAACCCCTCCGCCGCCCCGATGACCGCCGAGCACCTGCTGCCGGCCTGGACCGGCCTCGCCAGCCTGGTCCTGATCGTCAACAACTTCCTCTCCTACTCCGGTATGGAGATGAACGCGGTGCACGTCTCCTCGCTGAAGAACCCGGCGAAGGAGTACCCGAAGTCGATGTTCCTGGCGATGGGCCTGGTCCTGCTGATCTTCATCCTCCCGGCGCTCGCCATCAGCTGGGTCGTCCCGGCCGACCAGACCAGCCTCACCGCCGGAGTCATGCAGGCCTTCAACGCCTTCTTCTCCTACTTCCACATCGGGTGGATGACCCCCATCGCGGCCGTGATGCTGATCTCCGCCTCGCTGGCCGGCATGCTCACCTGGCTGGCCGGGCCCTCCAAGGGCCTGCTGGAGATCTCCCGCAGCGAGGGCTACCTCCCGCCGTTCCTGCAGAAGCTCAACAAGAACGGCATCCAGCAGAACATCCTGGTCACCCAGGGCATCGTCACCACGGCCATCGCCCTGATGTACGCGCTGATCCCGGGTGTCTCCAGCGTGTACTGGATCTTCTCCACGATCACCACGCAGGTGTACCTGATCGTCTACCTGCTGATGTTCCTCGCCGCGATGCGCCTCAGGAAGAACCAGCCCGACCACCCCCGCGGCTACCGCGTCCCGGCCCTCGGCCTGGTCTGCGTGGTCGGCCTGGTGGCCTCGGCGGCCGCGATGGTCATCGGCTTCGTGCCGCCCTCGCAGTTCAGCGGCGGCAGCGTCGGCTCCTACGTCGCGATCGTCGGCAGCGGCCTGGTGATCCTCGGTCTGGTCATCCCGTGGGCGTTCCTGAAGTTCCGCAAGCCCAGCTGGCGCACGGAGGGCGGTGAGGAGGCATGAGCCCCACCCGGTTCGCGTCCGAGCACCGGTGGATCTACCTCGGCGCCATCGTCATCCTGCTGGCGCTCGTGGTGATCGGCATCGTCCGCTGGGAGAACCTCAGGACCACCAACGCGGCCACCGAGAAGGCCAACCAGCTCGCCGACGCCGCCGTCGACGCCGGCTACCCGCGCCCCGACACCGACACGATCGTGCGCACCCTCGGCACCGACGGCGGTTTCGTCTGCGAGGACCCCGACAGCGCCCTGAAGAAGGCCCTGTGGAAGACGAACGTGTCCAACGGCGCGGCCTTCGTCGGCCAGCGCCCGGTCATCGGCGACACCCGCGCGCTGCGGGCCGAGGAGAAGATCCTGGAGATCTACTGCCCGGAGGAGCTGGACGCCTTCCAGGACCGGTACGACGACCTGGAGACCGACGACACGGTGAGGCGGTGACGCGCATGTCGAACACACAGGACACTCCGCACCCCGGGGCCACGGAACTCGCCGCGCGCGTCGCGGAGTTGATGCCCCGCGCCAAGAGCGACCTCGCCGAACTGGTGGCGATCCCCTCCGTGGCGGACCCCCGCCAGTACCCCGCCGAGGAGTGCCACCGGGCCGCCCGCTGGGTCGCCGACGCCTTCACCGAGGCGGGCCTGCGGGACGTCCACCTCGCCGAGACCCCGGACGGCAGCCACGCCGTCATCGGCCACCGCCCGCCCCCGCCGGGCGCCCCCACGGTCCTGCTCTACTGCCACTACGACGTCCAGCCCCCGCTCGACGACAAGGCGTGGACGAGCCCGCCGTTCCGGCTCACCGAGCGCGCGGACGGCCGCTGGTACGGCCGCGGCACCGCCGACTGCAAGGGCAACATCGTCATGCACCTCACCGCGCTGCGCGCGCTCGGCGAGGACATCCCGGTGGGCCTGAAGTTCGTCGCCGAGGGCTCGGAGGAACAGGGCACGGGCGGCCTGGAGGCGTACGTCGCCCAGCACCCCGAGCTGTTCCTCGCCGACGCGCTGCTGGTGTGCGACACCGGGAACTCCGAGGTCGGCACCGGCACCGCCACGATCACCCTGCGCGGCCTGGCCAACCTCGTCGTCACCGTCGACACCCTCAAGGGCGAGGTCCACTCGGGCATGTTCGGCGGCCCCGCCCCGGACGCGCTCGCCGCGCTGATCCAGATGCTGTCCACCCTGCGCGACCCGGAGACCGGCGCGACCCGGATCGAGGGTCTGGACTGCGACGGCGACTGGCCGGGCGAGCCCTACGACGAGGACCGGTTCCGCGCGGACGCCGGCGTCCTGGACGGCGTACGGCTCACCGGCACCGGCACGGTTGCCGACCGGCTGTGGGCGCGCCCCGCGGTGACCGTCCTCGGCATCGACTGCCCGCCGGTCATCGGCTCCGCCGCCGCCGTACCGGCCACCGCCCGCGCCCGGGTGAGCCTGCGCGTCCCGCCCGGCATGCACGCGGACGCCGCCCGCGAGGCCCTCACCCGGCACCTCACCGCCGCGGCCCCCTGGGGAGCGAAGGTCACCGTCGACCCAGAGGGCACCGGCTCCCCGTTCCGGGCCGCCACCGACGGAGCCGCCTACCGGGCGCTCGGCACGGCGATGAACGCCGTCTACGGAAAGCCGCTCGCCTTCCTCGGCCAGGGCGGCTCGATCCCGCTCTGCAACGTCCTGGCCTCGACCTATCCGCGGGCGGAGATCGTCCTCATGGGTGTGGAGGAGCCCCGCTGTCTCATCCACGCCCCCAACGAGAGCGTCGACCCCACGGAGATCGAGCACATGGCCCACGTGGAGGCCCTGTTCCTGCAGGAGTTCGCCAAGAGCGGCCGCTGACCGGCGGACGGCGGGGCGGGGGCGCGGCTCAGTCGAGCGCGCTCCTGTCCCGCCACTCGCTCCACGACAGGTTCCACGCCCCGAAGCCGTTGCCCGGTTCGACGACGCCCTTGGTCTCCCTGCCGCTGGTCTCGAACGGGTCGCCCGGCCGGAGCTGTCCGTAGAGCCAGGCCGCGTCGGCGTCGCTCATGCCGAGGCAGCCGGAGCCGCGGTTGGCGTTGCCGAAGTGGCGGGCGTTCCACGGGGCGGCGTGCGCGGACATGCCCGACCAGGTCAGCCGCATCGAGGGGTCGACCATCTTGTCGTGGGCGTCGCCGAGGCCATGCGGATGCGGGGCAACGGGGCCTCCGGAAAAGGCGGGTGCGCGATACGGACGAGTCGGCGACGGCCGCATCGAGGTGCAGCTGACCGGCGACGACGGCACGACCCACTCCGACACCTGCGGCCTCGCCCTCGGCCAGGGGTGACCGACGGCCCGGCCCGCCCCCGGAGCGTCCCGAGGCCGCCGCACGTCTTTTGCACCGAGGCCGCCGCACGGCCCCCGCACCGAAGCCGTCCCTCACACCGAAGGCGCCCCGGCCTTCCTGACGTGCAGCACATGGCCGTCCAGGGGCAGCGGGGTCCGGCCCACCAGCGCGAGACCCGCGTCGGCGAACAGCCGCTCGTAGTGGGCGGCCTGCCGCTCCCGCCCGCCGACGTTGCACATCATGTGCAGATCCCAGGCGGTGGCCAGCGAGACCGAGCCGTCGGCGGGCAGCAGGCGTTCGACGACGAGCAGATCGGCGTGGCCGGGCATCGCGCGGGCGCAGTGCCGCAGGATCTCCCGGCACCGCTCGTCCTCCCAGTCGTGCAGGACACGGGAGAGGACGTAGACGTCGCCGCCCGCGGGCACGTCCGCGAAGTCGCCCGTCAGGAAGTCGCACCGGGCGCCGAGACCGGCCTCCGCCAGCCGCCGCCGGGCGGCTGCCACGGCGTGCGGCCGCTCCAGCAGCACCCCCCTCAGGCGCGGGTGCGCGGCGAGGACACGGCCGAGGAGTTCCCCGTTGCCGCCCGCGATGTCGACCACGGTGGCCCCGGCGGGCGCCTCGGCCGCGGCGGCCAGAGCCGCGTGCGTGGGGACGGGGTCGAACATGGCGGCTCCGGCGGCCATGGACCGGTCGAAGAGTTCCGCCAGCTCGGGGTCGCGGGCGAAGTGGCCGAAGTGGTGCTCCCCGAAGAGGTGCTCGAAGGCGACCTCCCCGGTGCGCACGGTGTGCCCGAGGGCGCCGAAGGACCGGTAGAACGGGCCGCCGTACATCAGCGCCAGCGCCCGCATCGACGCGGGCGCGTCCGCGCGCAGCAGGGCACCCCGCGCGGTGAGCCGGAAGCCGTCGCGCCCCTCCGTCACCGCGCCCAGCATGGCGAGATAGCGCAGCAGCTTCGCCAGGTTCTCCGGCCGCGCGCCGACCTCCCGGGCGAGTTCCCCGACGGGGACTCCCCGTCCGGTGTCCATCGCGTCGGGCACCCGGAGCTCCGCGAACACGGCGAGCGCCTGCGTCGTCCACGCCCCGGTCATCAGCCGCAGGAGCGTTTCGGCCGGCTGACCGGCGCGGTGCTCGTCGAGATGGGCGGCCAGCAGGTCGCGGTGGTCGCCGGGTACGTACAGCTCCACGCGTCGGTAGCCGACCTTGGCCTCCACGGGCAGGCCGAAGTAGAAGACCGTGCCGTTCTCGTGCGGGTTGTAGCCGCCCCCGTCGGGCGTGGCCCCGCAGCGCGCGAGGGTCGCGCACAGCCCGCGCAGCAGCAGCGGATCGGGCGCCGTCACGTCGAAGGCGACATGTGCCTCGTGCTGCTGCTCCCGCTCGTGCGCGGCGACGCCGTCCAGGCCCGATCCGGGCGGCACGGTCAGCGCGAACACCTCGACCGTCCGCCGCGCGCCGTCCGCGCCGGTCACCGCGGGGCGCAGGATGCGGACGTCCAGGTCGGCGGCCCGCCGCCGGTGCCGCAGCGCCAGCCGGTCGCGTACGACGACACTCGGCCGCGGCGGCGCCGGGGCGACGAGTCCGCAGTCGCCGAGCATGGCGGTCAGCTCCGCCTCGTCCGAGGGGAAGACGAGCAGGGCGGCATGGGAGAAGCGGCACCGCTCCACGAGCGCGCGCAGCTCCGGTCCGTCGAGTCCGGGCAGCAGGAGCGGCAGCAGCGTCGCGGTGTCCTGCTCCCGGACGAATTCGACCGTCGTACGCAGGCGGGACGTTTCGCCCGACAACGTAGTGATCATTGCGGAGGTCCTCATTCCGGTGTTCGGGGGATGGGGGTACCGAGGAGGGAAGTCGGGAATCGGCATCGGGGAGACACCGGCGGGGGAATCAGCTGAGGGAATCGATTCCTCACACGCCGACGTAGTGCTCGGCGAACCAGTCCTGCCGGCTGCGCGAGGTACGCAGCGAGTCGAGGCGCGCACGCCACAGGGCGTGGTGGAAGGGCGAGGCGCCGTCCCGGCCGGACGGGCCGTGCAGGAGCCCGATCATCCAGTGCGAGAACTCCTGCGCCCGCCAGATGCGGGGCAGACACCGCGCGGAGTAGGAATCGAGCCCGTCGGGATCGCCGTGCAGCAGCTCGGCGATCAGTCCCTCCGCGAGGGCCTCCGCCTCCAGTACGGCGAGGTTGGCGCCCTTCGCCGCGGACGGGCTGATCAGCCCGGCGGCGTCGCCCACCAGGAACAGCGCACCGTGGCGCAGGGGTTCGAGCACGTCGGAGGTCAGGTCGACGACCCCGCGCTGCACGAGCCGGCCCCGCTCCAGAGGGCCGTGCTCCTTGGCCCCCATCCGCAGATCCAGCTCGTCCCAGATCCGCTCCTGCGACCAGGCCCCGGCCGGGGTGCCGCGCTCGCACTGGAGGTAGTAGCGGGTGATCGTGCCGGAGCGGGCCATGTGCCCGGCGAATCCGCGCTCGTGGACCGCGTACCCGACGGCGTCCATGCTGGGCGGCGCCTCGGCGAGCAGACCCAGCCAGGTCACCCCGTGGTCGCAGGGGTACCGGCGCACCGCACCCTCCGGGAGTGAGCGCCGTGCCGCGCCGTGCCGCCCGTCGCACCCGGCCACGTACCGCGCCCGGAACCGTCCGGTCCGCCCGTCCGCCGCACGCACCGCCACCGAGGGGCGCCCGGTGTCTGCGTCGAGCACGGCCACCGCCTCGGTCCCGAACCGCAACCGGCCGCCCCGGTCCAGGAACCGGGTCAACAGATCGCTCACCAGGTCCTGTTGGGGATACACGGTGTGCCGCTCGCCCCGCCCGAGCCCGCCGTAGTCCAGCCGGAACCGGCCGTCCTCGGTGCGGAACTCGCACACCCCGTGCTCCCGCCCCCGCAGCCGCAACCCCTCGTCCAGCCCGTGCCGTTCGAGGATCCGCGCGGTGTGGGCGGCGAGGAAACCGGCCCGGGCCCGCGTCCGCACACGCTCCTCTTCGGCCCGCTCGAGAATGACGCAGTCCACCCCGCTGTCCTGAAGGAGATTGCCGAGCACGAGCCCGGCCGGTCCGGCGCCGAGAACGACCACATCGGCCGCCCCCCAGTTCTGCCCTTCGGTCACGAGACGGGATGCTAGGTGACGTAAGCGGGCGTACTGGACAAAGATCACCTGAATGCCGGACGCGGGTGATCTTGTCCACGGGTCCGTGGACCGAAAGCGCGTGACGGGATCGCTGTCTGCGGTCCTGAACGGTCGTCCCGGTCAGTCGTCGACGCCCCGATCGGCGCGCCTGGACCGTTGGGATTCCGCGTAGCTGTCCCGATAGGCCGGCCTGCCCGCTTCCAGACCCTCCAGTGACGCGGCAACGACCTCGCCGCGTCGAAGTGCGTGGAGGTAGTTGGTCATCGCCGTCAGGTACTGGCGCGAGGCGGTGTTCAGGGTGATGCAGCAGGTGCGCCGCCGTTCAAGGCTCTCGCCCTGCCGCTGTCTGGCCTGCTCCGCCCTGAGCAGTTCCTCGGTGTGCCCGCGCTCCTCGCGCCGTTGTTCAGCGGCGGCCTGCAGCTCCATGCGCTTGATGCGGTCCGCGCGGTTCTGCGTCAGCAGGGCCGCCCCGAGCGTTCCCGTCACGCCGACGACGGCGATCAGCAGACCCGTCCAACTGGCGTCCGTGATGTCCCCCTCGCGAAGTCGGTGACCGAAGAGGGCGCAAAGCAAAAGGCCCGGGTCGATGACCTGGGCCTTCTTCATGGAGCGGGTGACGAGAATCGAACTCGCGCTCTCAGCTTGGGAAGCGACGGCGCTCGCACCGGCTTCACAGCTCTGACCAGCACGGATACCTGGACCTCGGGGTGGTCCTGCGCGTCGGATCGCACCGCTGTTGACCGTGGGTTTCCGCCCTTACGGGCACGCGGAGGGCACGTACTTCCGGAAAGGGTCGAAGCCGGCTTCATCTGGGGGCAACTCCGCGCGGTCCGCACCATGCGAAGATCAGCCGTAGAGGCAGCGTTGCTGCTGCACAGCCCACCGCCCTCCGCGCCCTCGTTATCAGACCACAGGCCCGGCCCGTACACGCACTGTGTGCTATGCCATATCGAATGGCATACTTGACGTGTGACTGATGACGTGGACTTCCCACCCGGCGACGGCCCCACCAGCGGTATCTCCGTCACGCTGACCGCCGGAACCCTTCAGGCGATCCGCGAGCGGGTCGGCAAGCGAGGCGTCTCGGCGTACCTGGAGAAGGCGGCCCAGCGCCAGATCGAGCGCGACAACCTGGACGAGTTGATCGCGGACTTCGACAAGATGCACGGCCCGGCCGACCCCGCGGCCGTGGCGGCCAAGCGTGCCCGACTGACCGGAGGCGACTCGAACGCCGGGGTAGCCGCGTGAGCGGTGCCCTGGTCCTGGACAGCGAGGGCCTGGCAAAGGCCGTGCAGAGGGATCGGGAAATTCACGAGTGGCTGACGGCGGCGCGCGACGCGGACCTGCCAGTGATCACCTCGGCCGCCGTACTGGTCGAGGTGATCCACCCGAAGATCAATGACGCCGCCCTGAAGTGGACCCTGTCCCGCCTGAGTGTCGAGCCGGTGACCCAAACCCTCGCGCAGTCCGCTGCCGCCTTGCTGCGTGCGGCGGGGCTGCACGGCCACAAGTACGCCATCGACGCCATGCTGTGCGCGACCGCCCTGCAGCATCCCGGCCGGGTGACGATCCTGACCTCGGACGTGGAAGACATCGGGTTGCTCACTGCCGAGCATCCGCGCGTGAGCGCGGAGAAGGTCTGAGACGAGGCACCTTGTAGAACGGCGCTCGCTGCGCACGAGGTTGCCCGGAGGTTGATCGTGCTGGTTGTTTCCGCCTCCTCGCACCCCGCTGTTCAGCGTTCTGCCGCGAATCTGCAACGTGACCACTGATCAAGCGGACAGCAAAAGGCCCGGGTCTCTGACCTGGGCCTTCTTCGTGGAGCGGGTGACGAGAATCGAACTCGCGCTCTCAGCTTGGGAAGCTTGGGTTCTCGGCGGGAGGCTACTTAGCCGACCTGTGGCGGAGCGGGCGCGGAGGCTGGCTGATCGGTGGCCTGGTCCCCGCTGTTTCCCGTGGTTCCCCGCCTGTTCTGGCACGGATGTGGCACGCGCGACCAGGAGTCTGTGTATCTCTCGCCTGCTGCCATGGTCCGCCGGTGTGCCGTGCGCGTATCGGTCAGAAGGGAGGTTCGAGATCGCCGCGGCCATCGCTGTGCGGCCCTCGGTCTTCGGCCTCCTCGGAAAGTGGCTCCGGGCCGGGCGGATTGTGGCCCCATGCTTCGAGGGCCCTCCAAGCGACGCGGCGGTTGGGGTCGTTGCTGCTGGTGTCCAGGATGCGGCCCGCGTGCACGGCGAGGTGAGCATGGTGCCTGGTGAGCGCGGGGTGTTCGGCGAGGAGGAGCGCGGCGATGGCGGCGGCTTCACGCACGTCCTCGTGGCTGTCATGCAGGAAGGGCGCGACGGCCCTGTAGAGCATCGGGCGCAGGTCGCGGAAGGCCGCCACGGTGGTGTCGTGGGTGAGGAAGCCGGCGAAGTGCTCCTCGTTGCGGGCGACGATCTCGTCAGAGGCGTCGTGAAGCGTGGAAGCCAGCCAGCCCAACAGCGTCGCGCGGATGGGGACGTCGCGATAGGGCCGTCGCGTCATGGCCGCCGGGTGGGTGAGGATGCCGGCGACGTACATGACGGCGGGGGCGGTGGCTTCGTAAGTAGTGTTCTGGTGGCCGACCAGCTCACCCAGCTCCCACAAGGTGGTGACCTGGACCTTGGGATCGGGTTCCAAGAGTTGCGTCAGAATCTTGGGCAGGTCCTCACCGGACCCGAAAGCCGTCTGGAGCGAGCGCCAGTCGGTCTCCGCCAGGACAACTTGGTAGGGAGGCAAGTCAGGCTCGCGGGGCGCCCCGGCGTTGGAACGGATGTGGGTCACGGGCCAAACCTAGATCAGAGGTCTGACGCCATCCCCTTCCAGACCAGTCGCTCGGTCTGCGGTCCTGCCACAGGCCGCTGCTGTATCGCACAGTCGTTTGGTTCTGCCGTGTGACGTGACGGACCAACTGAGCAACTGAGGCCACAGAGACGCCTCCAGCACTGCGACGAGCCCCCTACCGACGGAACGGGCAGGGGGCTTGATCAGTGCGCGTTACTTCTTCTTGCCCTGGGTCTTGCCAGGGATCTTGATGACCTGCGTTTTCCCTGCTCAGAGTTGGCAGACCCGTGCGCCTGGTGGTCGTCGTTGGTCGTCATTGGCCACTGTCGAGCGCCCCTCGGACGGCCCAGACAACGGCCCGTCTGCCGGCCTACGAACCGATGGGTAGTTCCCTCGCCCGCTGGCGTGCTTGGGCCCGTAGTTCCTTCAGGCGGCTATGGAAAGCGTTGTGGCGGTTCTGGTCGAGGTTCAGCGGGAGGTCGAGTTGGGAAATGAGCTGTGACTCCAGGTCCCATGGCTCGCCCTGTTTCATCCAGCACACTCGTGCGTTGTCCGCCATCCACTGGCTCAGGGTGGCTTCGCCGGCCTTGCCGAAGGTCATCCGCTTGCCGCTGCCCACGCGGCGCAGCTCAAGCCCGAGCAGGCAGCCGAGCGTGAGCCGCAGGGTCGAGCCGGCCGCGTTGCCCCGGTAGTGGTAGCGCACCCGCTTGCGCAGGTTCTGGGTGCTGGTTCGGTTCGCCATGTACCGCGGGGCTATGCCGACATAGAGCAGGCGTCCGGCGTCCAGGTCCGGATGGGGCGGCTGCTTGAACTGCCATCCGTAGACTCCTGCCGCCGCCGGGACAGGGCTCGGACGCACCAAGACCTCCTGCGCCGACCACAACCGATCGGGACTGACGAGAGCGGTAGCGTCCACGAAACCTCCAGGCGTGCCACGACTGATCGTCGCAGGCTACTGGTCACCTTCGATGGAGTACTTCGTGGCCTTTGTAGTCATGCAACCTCCGTTGACGACTCACGCTCGTGTCGAGGAACGCGATCATCAGTCGCGAGCCACTGAGCGTGGTGCCTGCCAAGCAGTGGGTCGGTGACTGGTCGTTCACCGGCAGCAGTGGATCAATATGCGACAAGCCTGCCCCATAGCTGTGCAGTTGTGGCAGGCTTACGTGGTTGGGACTTGTACTCCGGGGGCGAATGTGGATCTTGTTCAACTGTCCGACGCGGCTGCAACTGCCTACGTGACGGGCCTGTCCGCTCAGGCAGCAGCCGCTACAGACGTTGTGGCACGCTCATGGTTCGAGCGCCTTCGTTCGTTCCTTGCAGCGCGCGATGGTATCGAACCGGTCCTGGAATCGGGTGAACAGGCGCTATCTGCCGCTATTTTGGAAGCGTTGCAAGAAAATCCCCAAGACGCTCACGAACTTGCCCAGCTACTTTCTTCTAAAGAAGCGGTTACGATTGAGGGCGCTGGCACTGTGCACGGGAATGTGACACTCAAAGGCAAGTATGTTGCAGGTCGCGACATACGTTTCGACCGATAACGGGAAGTCCTGCCATGCTTAGATGGCGGAGTCGACTGCGCTACAAAAGTAAGCCGAGCGGGGCAAGTACTGTATTCGGCGACGTCGAAATAGCGGGGCAGTTCGCTGCCGGCAGAGATGTCAAGATACGCAATTTGACCACCAACCTTCCTGCCCTCTGGCGTGAAAGTCGAGCCGATAAGGTCCGGCACCGACTCGTGGCTAAGCTGTTACCGAAGTGGCTTGCCGAAGAGGAGCTATGGTCCGGAGACGATGATCTAGAGTTCCCTGTTACAGCCAACTATAGTGTTAGTTATGTGGCACACCCGCGGCGAGAGATTGCATCACTTCCTGGTGCTGTCGACGGTAAGGAAGTGTCAGGGGTTGAAATGGCGCATGCCTTTGACTCCTCTTTGGGGCGCCTGCTGGTGCTCGGAGAGCCAGGTGCAGGTAAGACATACATCCTGCGTCGAATTATGCGGCATTCTCTCAAAAGGGCTAGGGAAAGTTCAAGCAACCCTATCCCCTTCTACCTCCACTTTTCATCTTGGGTGGGTCCTAAGCAAAACATAAGAGACTGGGTGATTGATGCGCTCAGTCAGCAGTACGGTGTTCATGAACAGTACTTGGAGCGCTGGTTCATGGACGGAGAATTGGCACTCTTCATGGATGGGCTAGATGAACTTAGCCTCCGCCGACGTCGTGAGTGCATAACTGCCCTCAATAAATTCCTCTCGCGGCACCCGAACTCCGAAGTGGTGATTGCGTGCAGGAAAAGGGAGTACGAAGAAGCTAGGAAGTTCCTTGAGTTGCGTGGATCGATCAGTTTGAATCCGATCAAGGTGAAAGATCTAAGTCACTCCATTAGTAGCCTCGGGTCAGGTTTTGAACAACTCGTAAGCAAGGTCCGAGCCAGCAGGAAATTCCGTTCCCTGCTTCAGAACCCGCTTTTTCTTCGGCTTGCTTTGATTACCTACCGCGAGGCCGATACGATCAGCGTCGTAGAATCACGCAATATGGAGTCAGCGCTTCTAGAGGAGTATGTAAAGCACTGCAAGCAGCGCGCGGGATTTAGTCCGCATGAGCCTATGCAGATTTCCTGGTTGACTAGTATCGCTCAAGTTCTCAGAGTCAAGAAAGTCGCTTCTTTCTATCCTGACCGAGCGCCAGTCGAGTACTTCCCTGAAAGCCTTGAACGGGATCTAACTAGAGCTACGCTGTGGTGCTGCTTTTTGTCCGTCGTTGTGCCGACGATACTGGTAAGAGCCGTAATGACGGGCCTGGCAGATGAATCACCCGTGCGAACAGTTTATGTATTCCTTACGTATTTGTTTCCGCTCACTTTCGGTTTCTTGGCTGTAAAAATAGCTAAGGACGAGTTGCTGCGTGCACCTGCTTCTCGCGCGACGGCGGCCAGGAAAAATGTGACGGCATTCCTTAAGCGGTTGTGCGCCGTATTCATTGCTCAAGGTGTAGTGGCTGCATCGCTAATGCCATTCGCGGGAAATCCAGTGGTGGCCACCATTGTTGTCGTCGGATTCCCAGTCTCGATGATGTGGCCTCCAATGCGTATGATCTGGTCTTCGGAGCGGGTCGAAAGGTCTCGGCTGCCTTTCTATCCAGGGGAGGAACTGACAAGCCTACGCCGAGCTGCGCTCATTGTTGGCCTGCTAGTTGGTGGCGGCTTCTACGCTTGCGTCGGTTTGTCGATGTACGCTCTGTATCCCGCACTCAAGGACGGAATGTTGTTCCAGCCGGGAATTAATACACTCTTTTACGCCTTCCCCGTCGGTCTTCTTGCGGCCTTGCAGAACGGTGGAGCCGACTTGATCAGACGCCGTCTATGCATTGTTATCATGGCGAGGAAGGGTCTCCTTCCAAGGAATTATTTCAAAGCACTGGAATCGTTGAGAAAATCTTCCATGTTGATTCCTAGGCTTGGGTCATTTGAGTTCCGCCACCTGATGGTTCGAGACCACTTGGCAAGAAAGGCGCCGAATGACCTGGCGGTGCGGCGCAGCATCGTTCTTGTTGAAGATTGATTCACCGCTTTCTGCTTGGCGTAAAAGGTCGGCGTAGCGGCTTTGGGCTGGAGCTGCTTTGGCGCGAGTGATCATGGCCCCGTAAGCTGATGGCGCGTCGGGCAGTCTGTGGACCTGCCCGGTAAAGCACGACGTTGGGGCCATGATCTTCGAGGCTCGCGCCAAAGTGGCTGCCTAAAGTCGTGGAGCCGACCGCCCCAGCCACGACGTACCCCTTCTCTGACGGCAAGCGGCTGATTGCTGTGTGCGCGGCACGGGCGCTGGCCGGGCTGGAGCGGGGCGGAGACAGGAGCGCAGGCCCGGCCGGGGGCCGGGCCGCGCGCGGGGAGCGGAGCGAGCCGCCTTGAACCCGTGAAGAAGGTTGTTACTCAGTCGGTGTGGGGGTGTCGGCTGTGATGCTGCGGGACTGTGCTGCTGCTCGTCGCAGAGCGTCTGCAACCTGCTCGGCGTCGTCGGCGGACAAGAGGATCTCTTGCGTCCAGAGGATCGAGAGTCTGACGTCGCCGTTCAGAAGGTTGGTGGCAACGTCGATTTCCGTGCCGTTGCCGGTGACGTCCTGCACGTTGAGGTCTGGATCGCTGCTGTAGGCGCTCATGGAGTCCGGCTCGGGCCGTGGGCACTGGCGCCTGTGACGCTCCACAGCGGCGCCTCGTGCCGTTCCGGGTAGCTGCTGATGAGCAGCTGACGCAGTTCGTCGCGCTGGGTGCCGTTGAGGTCCAGGACCTCGGTGAGGTGGCGGAACGTCGTGTGGGTGATTCCGCGGTTTCGGGCCTCCGCCTCGAACTGGTCGAGGCGCGGGAGTAGCGAGTCGGCGTCTAGCTTCGTCGTCGGGCGGTCCTTCAGCCATGCAGCCTTGTTGCGCTCGTAGTCGATCTCGGAGAAGCCGCAGATCTCGCGGCTGAGGCCTTCCGCCTCGTCCAAGGCTGACGTCGCCATGACCGCTCGGGCCAACTCGTTGCGGCCCAATGCCTCGTCCAGGTCGACCTCGTGGACCGTCGCGCCCTCGTCGGTGAGAGGGATCGGGAGGCCGGCGTCTCGTACCTCGCACGTGCCGCGGACCCCGCGGGCCGTCGCCGCGAGCATCCCCGTTGCTTCGGACGGGTGCCACTCCAGGACGGAGCTGATCGCATCCACATCCCTCGCGGTGAAGGTGTGGACGAGTCGGCCGAGCGCTGGGCGTATGTCGTCGAGTGGGAGTTCACCGTCGAGACCGGGCCCTGCGACCAGCAGCCTGACCGGGGTGTTCACTTGGGCGCACGCGGCCAAGGTGAGGGCGTCGGCGAGTGGACTCTTCAGAGTGGGTTCGTCGCCCCGTGCCAGCACGTCTCCCCCGACGTCCAAGAGGTCGATCGAGGTTAGGTCCAAGTGCGCGGTGAGTTCTTCCAGCTGGCGCATGACGCCCTGAGCCCCGTGCCGCGGGTCGATCAATGCGAACGTGTGAGGGAGCTCTGCCGCGAGTCGTGGAAGCGTGGAGCCTGCCGGGCCGACCGGGCGGGCTTCCGCCGGCACCTTCCAGACGGATGCGGTGATCGGTTTGAGACCGGTGAAGTCATCGGGGCTTCGAGGGCCCGGTACCGGGTCGATCAGGAGCCGGTCCCACGCGTACGTGAGGATCACGGCTCGGTCCTCGTCGCCGTGGAGAGCGGCGTCAAGCATTGCGGCGGCGACAGTGTCGCCCCCTCCTCCTGCTGCGACGATCAACCGCGTCATGGGCCCAAGAGTACGGCGTCCCGTGTTGACCACTCACTCTATAGTGGCTAGAGGCCATAGCCACTTTGCCCGCTTGCTGCGGGTAGGACGAGGAGGGCAGATGCCGCAGATCGAGGAGACTCAGCCGAAGTATCTCCAGATCGCGTACTTCATCCGCGATCAGATCCTTCGGGGTGACCTGCGGGCGGGGGACGAAGTGCCGTCGGAACGGCAACTGGCTGCGGACTGGAAGGTGTCCAGGCCTACGGCCGCGCGGGCCTTGGAGGCGCTCAGCCATCAGGGGCTTGTGGAGAAGCGGCAGGGGTCCGGCACGTACGTGCGGAGCCTCGAAGTGAACCGGCGTGCGCGGGAGTTGTACGGGCGGGCGCGGCAGACCGGGAAGATCTACACGCCCGGTGAGTACGCGGCCATCACGTCCGCCGGCTGGCTTGAGGCTCCCGATCACGTGGCTGAGGCGCTCGGCCTGGTCAAGGACCGGCGGGCTGTGCATCGTCGGCGCGTGACCAACAACCAGGACGGGCCGATCACGCTCTCCACCTCGTGGTTCGCCCCGGACGTCGGGCAGCGTGCGCCCAAGTTGCTGGAGCCGGAGCGGATTCAGGAGGGAACCCTGATGTACGTCGAGCAGATGACCGGACGTCAGGGGAGTTATGCCGAGGACCGCATGTGCGCGAGGAGCGCCACCGGGGAAGAGGCGGCGGACCTGCAACTCGCGCCAGGGTCGGCCGTGCTCATTGTTCACCACGTCGTCTTCGATCTCCAGGACCGGCCGTTGGAGTTCGCCGAGGCTACGTACCCGCCGCATCGCTGGGCGTTCGAGCAGGGGTACCCGCTCGGCTGACGGTCCGCCAGTTGCCGCGAACGGCTTGCGCGTCGCGAGTGGCTAATGCCACTATCCAGTAAGTGGCTAAGGCCACTTACTGGAAGGGGGCACGGCGTGACGAGTCAGCGACCGGATCAAGGCGCGCACTTACCTTGCCGGGGATGCCGTGGGCAGGGCTGGAAGCGCGTTGGTTCGCGTACGAGCCTCGCTCTCGCCGTCGCTGCCGACCGGACCCGTGCCACGTCGAAGCGGCGCTGCCTCGACTGCGACGGCAGCGGCAAGGAGTGAGCGTCGGATGGCTTACATGCTCGACCGCTACCCCTGCGAGGACTCTCCGCGGCTTGGAGCGATGACCTTGCACCCGACTCCGGAGTCCGTGCCGCGTGCCCGGCGCTGGTTCCGGAAGTTCATCGCCCTCTACAACCCGGCCTGCTCGGTCGAGGACTGCGCGCTGTTGATCTCGGAACTCGTCACCAACGCGATCCGGTACGGGCAGGCCGATGACCCGTGGCACGTACGGGTCGAGTGGTTCCGGGACGGGACCTCGCTCCGGGTCGAGGTGCACAACCCCGGATTCCCCGCGAATGTGCGGCTCAGGCGGCCCGATGCCCATGACGCGCACGGGCGCGGCCTGCTCCTGGTCGACTCAATCGCCCACTCGTGGCACTGCGGGCCCAGTCGCTTCGGCGGAACGGTGGTCTCCTTCGTCGTCGCTGACGCCTGGCTGGCCTGAGAAAGGTGAACACCCGCTTCTACTGCCACAGTGGAAATGTCGTTAGTCTGGTTGACCAGTTGACTTGGCCAATCTCGACAGGCGGCGTTCATGGCGTATGAAGTGGAGGCGCCCAAGTACGTACGCCTCGCGCAGACGATTCAGCAGCGCATCGAGGACGGGACATACGCGCCCGGTAGCCGCGTGCCCAGTGAGAATCAGCTGGTGCAGGCGTTCGGGATGTCCCGTCCGACCGTCGTCCGGGCGCTGGAGCTGCTGAAGCGTGACGGTTGGCTGGAGTCCCGGCAGGGTTTTGGCACGATCGTCCGGGGGCGTCCCGCTGTCGTCGAGCGCAAGGACCGGCGGGGGAGTGAAGCGCTCACGCGTGACGAGTCGCAGACTCCGGGGCGGTTGGTCGAGGTTGGGCAAGTACCTGTGCCGGCGCGCGTTGCCGCCGTGCTCGGGTTGCCGAGGCGCGCCAAGGTTCTCGTACGGCGGTTCCTCGTCGTGGAGGACGGCGAACCCGTCGAGCTGGTCTCGTCGTACTTCCCCGCCGGCCTGGCCGAGGGCACCGAGCTGGAGAGCGCCGACCCCTTGGGGAGCGGTACTCGCGCTCACCTTGAGGCGCGAAAGAAGGTTCGCTTCGACCACGTGACGGAGCGGGTCTCGGCCCGGTTGCCGGGGCGGGATGAGGCGGAGCTTCTGGAGCTCCCGGACGGTGTGCCTGTCCTCAGCGTCCTGGTCGTCGCGTGCGACGCCTCCGGTCAGGCACTGCAAGTCTCTGACGTGCTGCTCCCCGCTGACCGGCAGGAACTCGAAGACACCTACCGGCTCAGCTGAGCTGCGGGCCGGCTGCTGCGGTGGCGCGCCTCATGTGCGTCGGGTGGCGAGTCGGTAGACCACGTAGCTGAAGCCGAGGATGATGTCCACCGCCGCCCAGAGACCGATGATGAGTCCCACGCCGATGGTGGTTCCCACGTCGCCTGCGTCCTCGCACAAGTCCAGGTCGCTGCCTGTCAGGCCGCGGCACTCCTCGGGTGTGCCACTGCCGCTCGCGGCGCCCGTGATCACCCAGATCAAGAAGAGTATCTGGATGGCCAGGAAGATCCACAGGAAGACTGGGCGGCGCTTCTTCGGCTGGGGTGTCGGTCCGGCCTGCTGGTAGCCGCTTGGCGTGGGGCCTTGGGGTGGTGTCGGCCAGGCGCCCGGCGGTGGCGCGGCTCCGGGTGGCTTGCGGGGACCCCATGACTGTGGTTCCTGAGCGCGGTCTTGTTTGCCCATGTCGCGCCCTCCTTCGTGCTGCTTGCTTCATGGTGCGCTTGCGCTACGCGTCTCGCCTGGCGGCACCCATCAAGCCACTTGACAAGTCAACCTGGCATCCCTAACGTCAAACTTGCTAAGTCAACTTGTCATGTGGCGAGTTGGTCGAATCGAAGGAGAACCTCTGTGCGTGTGATCCGTGTTGACGCCTCGACCGCCACGATCCTGCTCACCGAAGCGCCGGCGCCGAAGGTGCGCGACCGGCAGACCGGTGAGATCGCGAAGGACACCGTGAGCGGAGAGGCGCTGATGACCATCGGCGTCGTCTACATCGACGAGGGTGAGTCGTCGCTGATCCAGGTCACGATCCCCGAGAGCGGAGTGACGGACGGGCTGACCGTCGGCGCTCCGGTCTCGCTGCCGGGGCTCGTCGCCCGGCCCTGGCAGAGCGTGTTCAACGGGCGTGAGCGGCACGGCATCGCCTACCGGGCCACCGCCGTCATGCCCGGTGCCTTCCAGATGGCTCAGGCGGGCTGATCGACGTGACCGACCTGGTGACGTTGGCAGAGCTGGGCGGACCGCTCGCCGTGATAGGCGGCGCGGCCTACGCCCGGCACGCCCACCCGGCGGCGTACTGGTCCACGGTCGGGCTGCCGCTCTCGGTGGCCCGGTTGCTGGCCTCGTACTCCTCGACCATGGACGCCTGCGGGCTGACCGTCGAGCCGTCCCGCTGGCGGGCTCTGGCCGTCCGGGCGACGACTCGGCGGGAGGTTCGGCCCGTTCCTCCGCGACGCGGAGTGATCCGGCCCAACTCGACCGGCCTGCGGATACGGCTGCGGCTCGCCCCCGGACAGGAGCCGGCGGACGTGGCGGCCTCGGCCGAACGGCTGCGGCACGCCTGGGGCGTTCACGCCGTCTACGTGCGGGACGTCAAGCCCGGTGTCGTGGAACTGCGGCTCGTCGGCTACGACGTCTTACGCAAGGTCCGGATGCCTCGCCGCGTCGACAGCGGGCTTCTGCGGGTACCGGTGGCCCTGAGAGAGGACGCGACCGCGTGCGTCCGCGACTACCGCGCCGTACCGCATGAGCTCGTCCTCGGCGCCACGCTGTCCGGCAAGTCCATGTACCTCCGGCACCTCATCGCCGGCCTCGCGGCCCAAGCCGTCGCCCTGGTCGGCATCGACTGCAAGCGCGGTGTCGAGCTGGCGCCGTTCGCTGCGCGGCTCTCCGCGCTGGCCACTGACCCGGACGAGGCGGCCGAACTGCTGCCGGTCCTGGTCAAGGAAATGGAGGACCGCTACGACCTGATCAAGGCCCGGCAGGGCATCGCGCCCAGCACGCCGGACGAGGAGATCACCTCGGACATCTGGGGCCTGCCGGAGCACCAACGGCCCGTGCCCATCGTGCTGTTCGTCGACGAGGTGGCGGAACTCTTCCTCGTCGCCACCCGCAAGGACGAGGAACGGCGCGATGAGATGGTCACCCATCTCATCCGCCTCGCCCAGCTCGGCCGCGCGGCCGGCATCTATCTGGAGGTGTGCGGGCAGCGCTTCGGCGCCGAACTCGGCAAGGGCGCGACCATGCTCCGGGCGCAGTTGACCGGCCGTGTCTGCCACCGCGTAAATGATGAAGCCTCCGCCAAGATGGCGCTCGGCGACATTGCGCCCGAAGCGGTCTACGCGGCCTGCTCCATCGCCCCTGAACTACCCGGTCTCGCAGTCGTCGGCGACACCTCCGGCGGCTGGTCCCGCATCCGCACCCCCTACTTGTCCCTAGCCGACGCTGCGGCCGTCTGCCGTGCGTTGGCGCACCTCGCCCCGGACGTTCCGGCGCTCTCGCCCTTCCTGCCGTACGTCCCGCCCTCGCCCGTAGCGGACTCCGGGACGGCGACCGCTTCCCGCCCGGTCACCGAGTAACCGCCACCCGAACCACCGGCCGGCGCGGCATTCCCGCGCCATGTCCCTACCCCCGCCATGCCCGAATCGGAGAGGAACGCCCGTGACCGCCTCCATGGCCTTCTACGCGGACGGCAACACCATCGTCCGCCTCGCCCAGTACGGCACGACACGTACGCCGATCCTCACCCTCGACGGTGAGGGCCACTCCCTGACCGTGTCGGCCTTCGCGCGGGTGCCCGTCGCCGAACACCTGGCGTTCGCACGTGAGCTGGCCGTCGCCTGCGCCGACTACGTCAAGGCCCTGGAGGCCTACGCCGCCGCTCTGCCTGACGGCGAGTCGGACCGGGGCGAGCGGCTGTGATGCGGATGCCCGTCCGTGTGGACGCCGTACTCGTCCAAGCTCTGATCGCCGCCGCGCTGTCCTTCGCCCACCTTCACGACCTGGCTGCCGCTGCCGGGCAGGACGGCTGGAAGGCGTGGGCCTACCCGGTCTCCGTTGACCTGCTGTTGGTGGCCGCTTGGCGGCGACTGCGCTCCGGTGGCTCGAAGGCGGCCGGGTGGTGCTGGTTCCTCGTCGCGCTGACCGCCTCGCTCGGCGCCAACGTCGCCACGGCCGGCCTGCTCGACCTGGACGCCGTACCGGCCTGGCTGCGCATCCTCGTCGCCGGATGGCCCGCGGTCGCCTTCCTCGGCGGCACGCTTCTCGCCCACGGACCGACCGACGCACCCGAACCGGCGACGGCTCCGACCGAACTGCCGACCCAGGAAACCGAAACGGCTCCGCTGCTGGCCACCCCCGTCCCACCCGCCCTCGTCGCCCACGCCCGCAAGGTCGCCGACGACCACCGCGCCCGGACCGGAACCCCCATCGACGCCCCAACCCTTCGCGCCCGGCTCGGCGTCCCGCTGCCGCTCGCCGAAGCGATCGCCGCCCAACTCGTCTGAACTCAGGAGTGCTTCCGCACATGCGCCCGTCCACGCTCCGTGCGCTCAACCGCGCGGCCGAGCTGACCCGTCAGAACCGCCTCACCGAAGCAATGCTCATCGCCGAACCCGTGATCCTCGTCGCCGACGACATCGAGGGCGAAGAGATCCGGCGGTGGCTGCTCAACCACGTCGCCGACTTCACCGGCGAGAACCACGACGAACCGAAGGAGCTGCCCTGATGTCCGCCACCCCCCGCTTCCGCCGCGTCGTCCGCATCGGTCCCGTCCAGGTCGGCACCTACCACGACGGCCGGGGCCGCGAGAAGCACGCCGCCGTCTGCACGGCTCCGCGCTGCGGCTTCTCCGCCGACTACGACAGCCGCACCGCCGCCGAGCTGGCCGCCCGCACCCACCGCTGCCGCGTCCGCTGAGGAGATCCCCGTGACCGTCTCTCTCCCGCTCGTCTTCGTCCTGGGTGTCATCGCCTGGGCCGCGATCAAGTTCCTCGGCGTCCGCCTCTGGGCCGCCGTCGTGATCGCCCTGTTCGGCTTCTGGCTCTCGCACACCTTCCTCGCCCCCGCCATCGAAACCGGCACCCGTACCGGGGTCGGCGTCGTCAACGGCGACAACAAGTGACAAGGAGGTCCGCCGTGTTGTTCCGCCCGCAGCTCCCCGAGGCTCCGCACCTGCCCACGATCATCACCCCGCAACACCAGGCTCCCGTGCCTTCCGCCGGCCGTCCGCTCACCTCCTACGTGGGAGCGGTCGCCGCCGTGGTCGTCGTCGGCATCGTCCTCACCGCGCTCCTGGCGGCCGTCGCCGTGACGGCCGTGTCCGTGGCCATCGCCGCCGTGGTCCTGCGCTCTCTCGTCACAGGCGCCAACAGGCGCTGACCGGCACCGGGGCGGCAAACGCCGCCAAGCATCCCGCCGCCCCGGTGCCATCCCCTCCCAACCGCCGAAACAGCCGAAAGGGACTCCCATCCTTACCCACTCGCCCCCGCCCCCGCTGGCGGAGCTGAGCACCCTCGCCGCCCTCGGCACCATGCCCGCCCTCGCGCGACAGCTCGCGGGCCTGGGCGGCTGCACCCACCCCGTCCGCCTCGACGGCCACCGCACCGAATACGACGTCGACACCCGCACGGGCGAGATCGGCAACGTCCTACGCCACCTCGACTCGGCCACCCTCCCCGCCGGTCACCTCCTCGTCCGCTGCAACAACCGCCGCGCAACCCGCTGCCCGGCCTGCGCCGAGACCTACCGCCGCGACACCTACCACCTGATCACCGCCGGCCTCCGCGGCGGCAAGGGCACCCCAGACCAGGTCGCCGCCCACCCCCGTGTCTTCGCCACCTTCACCGCCCCCGGCTTCGGCCCCGTCCACAACCGCCGCACCGACAACCGCCCCTGCCGCTGCGGCACCCACCACGACCAGGAGGACGCAGCCCTCGGCACACCACTCGACCCCGACACCTACGACTACGAAGCGGCTGTCCTCTGGAACGCCCATGCCGGGGCCCTCTGGCGGCGCTTCTCCATCTACCTCCGCCGTGAGGTCGCCAAGCGTGCCGGCCTCACCCAACGCGCCTTCCGCGACCACGCCCGTGTCTCCTTCGCCAAGGTCGCCGAATACCAGAAGCGGGGCGCCGTCCACTTCCACGCGGTCATCCGCCTCGACGGCCCGGAGGGCGGCGACACCCCACCCCCGGCCTGGGCCACGGCCGAGCTGCTGACCGACGCCATCCGCGCTGCCGCGGCCGCCGCCCGCATCGACGGCCCGACCATCGACGGCCGCGCCCACACCTTCGCCTTCGGGCGTCAGCTCGACGTCCGCCCGATCCGCACCGCCGACTTCGACAACGGCCAGGAACTGACCGAACGGGCCGTAGCCGCGTACATCGCCAAGTACGCCACCAAGGGCGCCGAGACCACGACCGGCACCCTCGACCGACCGATCCGCTTCCTCGCCGAACTGGCGCACGCACGCATCACCGATCACGCCCGCAGCCTCATCCGAACCGCCTGGACCCTCGGCGCACGCAAGGACCTCGCACACCTTCGTCTGCGCGCCTGGGCCCACATGCTCGGCTTCCGCGGCCACTTCTCCACCAAGTCCCGCCGCTACTCCACCACCCTCGGCGCCCTCCGCGACGCTCGCGCCGAGTGGCGCCGCGCCCAAGCCGCTCCGCCCGCGCCCCAGGACGGCGAGACCACGCTCGTCCTCGCGCACTGGGTCTTCGCCGGAACGGGCCTGAGCGCGGGGGAGACCTGGCTTGCCGCATCCCTCGAACCCGCTCCCGGAACGGAAGGAGAGCCGACCACATGAACGACCGCTACCTGTCCGTGGACCAGGTCGCCGAGCTGCTGGGCACGACCGCGCGCTTCCCTCGGCGGCTGATCGAGGAGCGGCGCATCCGGTACGTCAAGGTCGGCCGGTACGTCCGTATCCCGGAGAGCGCCCTTCGCGAGTACATCGCCTCTCGTACGGTGGAGCCGCTGCGGCGGCCTCGCTCCCGCTTCGGGAGGGCTGCTGCCTGATGGCCAATAGCAAGGGCAGACGCCGCCGTTTCGGTGCGATCAGACGGCTTCCCTCCGGCCGGTACCAGGCGCGCTATCCGGGCCCTGATGGCGTGATGCGTCCGGCTCCCATCACCTTCGAGACCACGGCCGACGCCGATGACTGGCTTGCCGAGAAACAGACGGAGATCCGCCGGGGGGAGTGGCGCGACCCCGAAGCAGGTGCAGTGAGCTTCCGGGCCTACGCCGACAAGTGGGTGGAGGAACGGGAGCTTGCACCGCTCACCCGCGACCTCTACCGCTACCTCCTCGACAAGCACCTGTTCGCCTTCGCTGAGTCGGACTTGGACGAGATCACCGCTCCGCGTGTCCGTGAGTGGCGGGCCGATCGGCTGCGGACCACGAACGCCAAGACGATGACGGCCAAGGCGTACCGGCTCCTCAAGGCCATCATGGAAACGGCCGTGGACGACGAGCTGATCACCCGCAACCCGTGCCGGATCAAGGGAGCGGGGAAGGAGAAGGCCGCTGAGCGGCGTATCGCGACCGTCGCCCAGGTCGATGCCCTCGCCGAAGCGGTCGGGATGCGGTGGCGGCTCATGGTCTACCTCGGAGCGTACGGTCCGATGCGGCCGGAAGAGCTGGCCGGCCTCCGCCGTCGAGACGTCGACCTCGACAACCTGCGCGTCCGCGTGCGTCTCGCCGAGCCTGAGCGAATGAACGGGCGGCGCGTCCAGGGCGACACCAAGTCGGAGGCGGGCACCCGGACTGTGATTCTTCCCGCGTTCCTCCGCCGGGAGCTCCGCTGGCATCTGGAGAGCTACGCCGAGCCGGGCCCCGATGGGCTGATCTTCGTGGGGGAGAAGGGTGCTCCGTTCCGGCGCAGCACCTTCGGGCGGAGGTGGCGGCGGGCGCGGGAGGTCGTAGGGATGCCAGAGGGCTTCCGGTTCTACGACCTGCGGCACACGGGGCACACGCTGTCCACGCGCTCCGGTGCCACGCTCAAGGACACCATGGTGCGTGCCGGGCAGTCCTCGGAGAAGGCGGCGCTGATCTATCAGCACTCCGACGACGAGCGGCAGGAAGAGGTCGCCGCCGGGCTGGATGCGACCGTGCGGAAGGCTCGGGCTGCGGCCAGAGAGAAGGAGCGCGACCAGGCTTCTGGCACGAATCTGGCACGCGGCGAGTGATCGCAGCGGACAGCAAAAAGGCCCGGGTCGATGACCTGGGCCTTCTTCATGGAGCGGGTGACGAGAATCGAACTCGCGCTCTCAGCTTGGGAAGCTGATGTTCTACCATTAAACTACACCCGCGTAAGACGCCGACCGAGCCGGTGTCCGCATGCTCGCTCACTGTACCTCATGCCAGACCCCCGGTGCTCCGACCGCGGGGTCTGACGGCGTTTCAGGGCGGGGATGCGGCTGCGGGCGCCCGGAGTTGGGGCGTACGGTGGAGGCGTGGGAGAGGGTCCGGGCGGGACCGGAGTGCCGCCTGGAGAGCCGTCCCTTTCATCCCGTAATGTGGCCTTTCGTCGCCCGGCGGCAAGCAGCCGGGTGCGGCTCTTGGGGAAGGGACTCGAAGGACTTGATGGAGCGCACCGTCGTCCGATGTGCCGATGGGCACGTCTTCAGCACCGCCTCGTTCCCGATGCAGCAGGCCGAGCGGCTCGGTCCCGGACGGTTGGTCCGGTGTCCGCGCTGTGCCCGGCTCCGCAGCGTCGTACAGGTGACGTTGGAGAAGCAGCAGTAACGGAGTGTGAACGAAGGCGCGCGGTACCGTCCGGTTGTGGTCGGTCCGCGCGCCTTGCGTATCCTCGGGGCGTGCTTCTCTCAGACAAGGACATCCGCGCCGAGATCGACGCCGGACGGGTACGGATCGATCCCTACGACGAATCCATGGTGCAGCCGTCCAGCATCGACGTACGTCTCGACCGGTACTTCCGGGTGTTCGAGAACCACCGATACCCCCACATCGACCCCTCCATCGAGCAGAGCGATCTGACGCGGCTGGTGGAGCCGGAGGGCGACGAGCCGTTCATCCTCCACCCCGGCGAGTTCGTCCTCGCCTCCACCTACGAGGTCATCTCCCTCCCCGACGACCTGGCCTCCCGGCTGGAGGGCAAGAGCTCCCTCGGCCGCCTCGGCCTCGTCACCCACTCCACCGCCGGCTTCATCGACCCCGGCTTCTCCGGGCACGTCACCCTGGAGCTGAGCAACCTCGCCACGCTGCCCATCAAGCTGTGGCCGGGCATGAAGATCGGCCAGCTGTGCATGTTCCGGCTCACCTCGCCCGCCGAGGAGCCCTACGGCAGCGAGCGGTACGGATCCCGGTACCAGGGGCAGCGGGGGCCGACGGCCTCGCGGTCCTTCCTCAACTTCCATCGGACTCAGGTGTGAGTGACGGCATGAGCGACGCGACGGCACGGGAGAACCTGACCTACGAGCGGTTCGGCGTCGCCGTCCGCGAGCTGGCGCAGACGATCGCGGACGACGGGTACGAGCCCGACATCGTCCTCTCCATCGCGCGCGGCGGGGTGTTCGTGGCCGGCGGGCTCGCCTACGCCCTCGACTGCAAGAACCTCCACCTGGTGAACGTCGAGTTCTACACCGGCGTCGGGACGACCCTCGAGATGCCGGTCATGCTCGCGCCGGTCCCCAACGCGATCGACTTCTCCGACAAGAAGGTCCTGATCACCGACGACGTCGCCGACACCGGCAAGACGCTCAAGCTGGTGCACGACTTCTGCCTCGACCACGTCGCCGAGGTCCGCTCCGCCGTCATCTACGAGAAGTCCCACTCCCTCGTGAAGTGCGAGTACGTGTGGAAGCGGACGGACGACTGGATCAACTTCCCGTGGTCCGTCCTGCCCCCCGTGCACAAGTCTGGCGAGTCGGCCAGGCCCAACAGGGAAGCTCTGTAGCGAGGTTGTGTCGTTCCGGCTCCGAAGCCCCATTGGGTCCCGTCGAATTCGGTGGGGCCCATTAATTATTGGCGTCGGCGTCGGCGTCGGCGTGGGTGAGGGATGGTACGCGCGTGCTAGTGCGTGTTCGGCCGTGTCTCTGGAACCACCTCTTGCGGCAAGGCGTCGTCCCGGATATCCATGCGGATCTCTGACAAGGCTGACGCACACATGAATCAACCACCGGCCATGGGAACTCCTTCGGCCTCCGGCGCGCCTTTGCCCTTACCTTCGCAACCCGGCCCCGGGCGTCCGAGTTCTCCTTCGGATCCGAGGCCCTCGGATCCGAATCAAGGCCAGGATTCTCGTCGACCCTGGAGCGAGCGCTGGCAGGGGATTGCCGCAATTGTCGTGGCCCTTGCCGCCGTTGTGGCCCTCTTCCTCAACTGGGACACGAACGACACCGCGAGGGAGGTTGCCCAGGATCAGTTGAAGCAGTCGAAGAAACAGGACCAGCTGGCAGAGCAGGCGCAAGCCTCGCTCGTCAATCTCTGGCCCGAATATCCGAAGGGCGGTGAGTCGAAGCTTGTTGTCGTCAACCGTTCGCTTGATCCGGTTCGCAAGGTGTTCCTGGGGATGGAAATCTCGGGGCAGGCGGAGGGCGAGAGGGTCAGGGCTGTGATTCAGGTTCCGGTTGATGCGCTCGCCCCGTGTTCCAGGGCTGAGATCGCGTTGATCGATATCTATGCACCGAACCGCCACGGTGAGAACGTTCGACTCGACTCGGGGGCCGAGTTCAAGAATTACTCACTTTCGTTCGTCGACTCCGACGGAAATGAGTGGGAACGTCCGCGGGACGGAAAGCTCTATCCTGCCGAGAGGAATCCTGGCGAATCTGCCCGCGAGAAGTATCGGAAGCTCTTCGAGAAAGGAAAGTACGAGACGCCTCACCAACTCGGTCCCGAGAGTGCGCTCGGTAGCCCTGCCGTTCTGGAGAAGTGCGGAGAGTCCTGACAACTCCGTGGTGATGCGCTGGTCAACGCCGTAGGGCTCTCCGCGATCAACTACCAGGTCTCCGGGTGAAGACCGTGAGCACCAGCTCGACCGGGGCGCTCAGGGCCACCGTCTCCGCCTCCGTCGACGGCTACTTCCGCTACAGCTTCGCCGGTAGCGCGACCACCCCGGCGGTCAGTGCCGCCGGGGACTTCGTCGACGTGCGGTAGGGCTAGAACGTGCCCAGCTTCACGATCGACAGCAGGGCGATCAGCTGGATCGCGGACGCGCCCAGCGCCTTCGGCCACGGCAGGTCGTGGGAGCGGCTGACCATCACGGTCAGCAGCGCGCCGGCCGCGACCCAGGTCGCCCAGCCCAGGAGCTGGACGAAGGTCGCGTCGCCGCCGAGGAACATCGCCACGAGCAGCCGCGGGGCGTCCGTGAGCGACATGATCAGCATGGACAGGCCGACCGTGGGCTGCCAGGCGCCGTTGCCGCCGAGCTGGCGGGCCAGGGTGTGGGTGACCACGCCGAGGATGAACGAGGAGATCACCATCGCCACGCCCGTGGTCAGGACGATGGGGATCGCGTTCGACAGGGTGGCGTTGATCGCGTCCGAGCGGGTGTCGTCGAAACCGAACACCGCGAGCAGCCCGTAGAGGAACGTCACGATGAGGGCGGGGCCCCACACCGCGTAGTCCCGCATCTGGAGGAAGGTCCTCGACGGGGAGAGGAAGATCCCCTTCAGGAGTTCCTTCCAGGGCAGCCGGGGGCCGATCGGCGCCGCGCCCGCCTGGTAGGTCTCGCCCTGGGTGTACGGGTCGTCGTGGACGGAGAACGCCTGGGTGTGGCCAGGGTTGTTCGCCGCGTACGGGTCCGGTCCGCCGTGTCCCTGCGGGTGCCGGCCGTCGTGGCCGAAGTACTCCGGCTCGCCGTGTCCGCCGCCGTGTCCGCCGTAGCCGCCGCCGTGTCCGCCCTGGCCGCCGTGTCCGCCGCCCTGGCCGCCGTACGGCGCCTGCGGGGGCGGGGGGTAGCCGTACGACGGCCCCTGCTGCCCGTACGGAGGTTGTTGCGGTCGCCCTTGCGGGGTCCGGTTGTCCCGGCCGCCGCGTCCGATCCTGAATCCAGCCACGCCTTCGAACGTACCTGGTCCCGGCGGACGGTGCGCCGGGCCCGGCGGTCCGGGCCCGGCTTTGCTGCCGAGCTGTGACATCCCCTAAGGGCCTCCGAGGAGGGAATCAGGGGTGGGGTCGGGGGTGGGGCCGGAGATGGGGTCGGAGACCCTGCCGGCCTCAGTCCTGGAACGATCCGCCCAGCTCAGGCAGGACGACCGCGCCGCTGGTCGTCGTGCCGCCCGCGGCGCCCCGCAGAAGGACACCGGCGCCCGCCGCACCCACGCCCAGGTCGGCCTTGCCGTCCCGCGTCAGGTCCCGCAGGCGCAAGGTGTAGCCGAAGGACGCGTACGCCCCGTCGGCACCGGTGACGGTCTGCGCGATCCACGCGGAGCGCGTCCCGGTCAGGCCGCCGGGGCCGCCGCGGAAGAGGTGCACGCCGCCCTGGTCCTCGACCGAGCCGGCGTCCTCGTGCGGGACGCCGACCGCGAGGTCCGCGTAGCCGTCGCCGTCGGTGTCGCCGGCCGCGACCGCGTAACCGAAGTTGTCGTCCCGCTCACGGCTGCCGGAGACACCGGAGCTGGCCTGGTTGTAGGTGTGCGAACCGCTCGGGCCGGAGGCGGTGCCCCGCCACACCGTCAGCGAGCCCATGCCGTCGTTGGCGTCGGGGCGGCCGAGGGCGATGTCGCCGTAGCCGTCCTTGTCGAAGTCGCCGATGGCGGCGCTGCCCGCGGCGACCGTCTTGGAGGCGCCCGAGGTCAGCCCGGAGCTGGAACCCTTGAGGAACCAGACCCGCTCGACGGGGGTGTTGTCCACGAACTGCTCGCCGAGGACGACGAGGTCCGTCTTCCCGTCGCCGTTGACCTTGCCGGCCGCGAGGCCGTACGAGTACCAGCCCGCGCCCGCCTTGTCGATCTTGCTGACGGAGCCGGTGGCGCCGGACTTGGTGAACGCACCCCGGTACAGCCAGGTCTCCATGCCGCCGATCACGGCCAGGTCGGGCGAGCCGTCCCCGGTGAAGTCGCCGGTGGCGACGTCGGTGCCGAAGTGGCCCTGGGAGCCGGTGCGCGGGGTCACGGCGGTGCCGCCGGACAGCCCCGACTTCGATCCCCAGACGATGGTCACCGAGCCGCGGTACCGCTGGCTGCCCACGTGCTCGGTGGGGTTGCCGACGACCAGGTCGGCGTAGCCGTCCTTGTTGAGGTCGGCGCTGGCGAGGGAGGCGCCGAACTGGTCGTCCTCCTCGCCGGAGCCGGGGATGCCCGCGCTGTCCTGGTGGAGGAAGCGGGGGTGCGCGGTGTCCGGGCCGGTGGCGGTGCCGTAGACGACGGTGACGGTGCCGCCGGAGCGGTCGGTGTCGTTGTGGCCGCCGTAGGCGAGGTCGCGGTAGCCGTCGCCGTTGAAGTCGTCGGAGTACTTGGCCACGGCCGCCGAGGCGGGCGCGGAGAGGAACAGGGGGGTCACGCCGGTCGCCAGCAGGGTGGCGGTGAGCGCGGCGGCGGTGCGTCGGGTCATGACGGGGGTCTCCTGTCGGGCGCGTGGCTTCCGTGGGTGCGCGTGGGTGCCGCTGACTCGGCGGCGCGATCGGCGGCTCACTTGGCGAGGTCCCAGCCGAAGGCGCTGCCCTTGAGGCCGGCGCCGGCGGCGGTGAACGAGGTGGCTCCGGTGGTGGTCAGGCCGGTTGTGGTGCCCCGCAGGTAGGTGACGGAGCCGTTGGTGTTCTCGTAGCCGGGGCCGGTGACCAGGTCGGCCCTGCTACGAGAGTGCGCAAGAGGTGACTCCGGTGGGGGCGGGCCCGCACGCGGGGTGCGGGCCCGGGGTGGTGGTGCGGCCGGTCAGTCGGCGAAGTTCGCGCCGAAGTACGGCGTACCGGTCGTCGAGACACCCGCGGTGCTGGGCGAGACGGTCCGGGAGCCGCTGGTGGTGATCTTCGTACCGCTGGAGGGCAGGTAGGTGACGGCGCCGTTGCCGGCGTTCTCGGAGGAGCCCGCGACCAGGTCCGCCCGGCCGTCGCCGTTGACGTCGTCGAGCTTGACGTCGATGCCGAACATGTCGTCGTCCTCGTCGCTGCCGGGGACGCCGGCGGTGGACTGGGCGAAGGACTGGCCCCCGGAGGTGGTGTTCAGGCCGCTCGCGGTGCCGTAGAGGACGGTGACCGCGCCGGTGTTGACGGCGGAGCCGATGTTCTCGCCCGCGACGCCGATGGCCAGGTCGAGGAAGCCGTCGCCGTTGATGTCGCCGAGGTCCAGCTCGTAGCCGAACCAGTCGTTGCCCTCGGAGGTGCCGGGGACGTTGCCGGTGTCCTGGGTGATGCCGGTGGCCGAGCCGGGGCCGTCGACGGTGCCGTAGGTCACCCAGACCTTGCCGCCCTTGGCGGAGTTGGGGATCGGCGTGCCGTCCTCGGTGGTGGTGTTCCACTGGGCGCCGCTGACGATGTCGCCGAAGCCGTCCTGGTCGATGTCGCCGATGGCGGTGATGACGCCCGGCTTGAGGGTCCGGATGCCGGACGTGGTCAGGCCGCCGGCGGAGCCGGGGATGTAGTAGTTGGTGTTCCAGCCGTAGTCGGTCTGGGTCTCGTAGCCGTCGACGACGAGGTCGGTGCGGCCGTCGCCGTTGATGTCGCCGGCGGTCAGGTTGAGCGGGCCGCGTCCGTCCGCGCCCCGGATCGGCGGCTTGACGGTGTAGCGGCCGCCCGCGCTGCCGCTGCTGGAGAAGCCGCCCTTGAAGACGTGGACGGTGGCGGTGGTGCTGCCGACGGCGAGGTCGGCCTTGCCGTCGCCGTCGAAGTCGCCGGCGGCGAGGGTGCTGCCCCAGTAGTCGTGCGTGGACGGCGCCGGGTCGGCGACGGTGACACCCTTGCCGGTGATGCCGGAGGCCGAGCCCCACAGGATCGCCAGGCTGCCGCCGTCGGTGTCCGAGCCCATGTCCTCGCCCGGGGAGCCGACGGCGATGTCGTCGTAGCCGTCGTTGTTGAAGTCGGCGAACGCGGTGTCGCCGGCGAAGACGTCACCGGTCTCGGCGGTGCCGGGCACCCCGGTGGTGTTCTGGCTGATGGTGGAGCGCTTGGCGGACGACACGCCGGACGCGGAGCCGTAGAGGACGACCAGTTGGCTGGCGTTCTTCTTGCCGTTCACGTACGCGCCCTGGGCGGAGAAGGCGACGTCGCCGTAGCCGTCGTTGTTGAAGTCGGCCTGCGCGACGACGGTCGAGTCCGCGGCGTGCGCGGTGGCGGCCGTGAAGGTGAGCAGCCCGCCCGTCAGCGCGGCAGCGGTGGCCGCCGCGAGGGCGAGTCGCACTGTCTGGTGCATGCGGGTTCTCCTGCGGCATGCGGGGACGCCTGGCGGGGCGTCCACAGTCGATGGGGGCGCGGCCGGTCGTGTTCTCCGGGAGTTGTTCCGGGATTCACGTCTCGGTCGGCGATCAGGAGACCCGTATCGATGTCCAAGGGTTGTACGTGAGTTCGGTTGTTTTTTGAATCCCCTGTGACCGGCGTGTGGCTCAGTGGCCGAGGAAGGCCGCGGTGGAGAAGGTGACCGTGGGTTCGGCGGCGACCAGGCCCTGTTTCGTCCCCGGGTAGACGGCGACGAGGTCGCGTGTCTCGCTGCGGTACGTCCGTACCGTCAGGTCGGCCCGTCCGTCGCCGTCGAGGTCGGCCACCGACACCACGCGGGTGGTTCCGGTGCCGGGCGGTTCGACGGTCACGGGTTCGCCGGAGAGCCCCGCGGTGCCGCCGGGGAAGAGCCGCAGCCGGGCCCCGCTGGAGACGAGTTCGTCCCGTCCGTCGCCGTCGAAGTCGGCGGCGTCGAGCATCGAGCCGGCCGAGGCGAGGGTGGCGCGGGCGGCGGTGGGCAGGTCGTAGCGCAGTGACGTTTCCCCCATGGTTCCGACCGCGGCGTCCCGTGCCCTGCCCTTGCCGAAGTCGCCGAGCGCCACGTCGATCCCGGCGGGCAGGGTCACTCCGGTGCGGGTCGGTCCGGCCGGTCCGCCCAGCACCACGGCGGTGGGGCCGGAGCCCTCGGCGGTACGGACGAGCAGGTCGTCGTAGCCGTCGCGGTCGACGTCGGTGGCGGGCCCGGTGGGGATGTTGCCCGGGGAGGCGATCGGGTCGCCGGCCGCCCTGGCGGCGCCCTTGCGGGTGAACGGGCCGCGCAGGAAGCTCAGCCGGCCGCCGGAGGCGTGCAGGACCAGGTCCTCGGCGCCGTCGCCGTCGAAGTCGCCGCAGACCGGCCGGTCGGGCCAGTCGTTGCCGACGCGGGCCCGGACCGGCACGGTCAGGGTGACGGCCTTGCCGGCCAGGCCCTGCGGCGAGCCGAACAGCAGTTGGAGGGGGACCGGCGGCTGCCCCTGGCCGTCGTAGGGCGGGTCGGTGGAGACGACCAGGTCGGTGAAGCCGTCGCCGTCCAGGTCGCAGCTCGCCTCCGCCTCGAACAGGGCGGGCAGTTGACCGTCGGTGGCGGCGGCGTTCTTCTCGGGACTGAGCAGTTGACGGGTGGCCGGGTTGAGGCCGCGTGCGCTGCCGTAGACGATGCCGATGCCCGGGTCGTCGGCGTGCGCCTGCGCCTTGGCCAGCTGGTCGAGGACGAGGTCGCGGTGGCCGTCGCCGTTGAAGTCGTCGTCGACACGGCTGCCGTCGCCGCGCGGGACGGGCAGCCGGGCCGGGCCCTGCGCGACCCGCACCGTCGGCGAGGACGCCGGACTCGCGGGGTGCTGGGCGGGTCCGCAGGCGCTGAGCAGGAGCAGCGCGGAGCAGCAGCCGAGGGCCGCGTAACAGGTCCCAGCGCTTCGCACGCGCACCACTCATCTCGTCGGCATCACCGGTAACGACCTCGACATGATGCATGTGTTCGAGAGCGGGCGACAGGGGCCTGTTCGGCCAGAGAGGGTGTTCCGCCCCACGTTCGCTGAGTACCCGTACTCATGTCCGGCCGCGCCCGCCGGTCCACTGTGGATCCCACGACGCACGGACCGACCTGGAGGGGACCGCGATGCCGAAGGACTCCCGAGCACGCCGACTGTTCGCCCTGGCCACCGACACCTGGCCGGCCCGGGGCTACTGGGCGCTGTTCGCCGGCTCCGCGGTGGCCGTCTTCGCCGCCCCGGACGGCGCTCTCGCCGCGGCCCCCCTGATGCTCACCGCGCCCTGGTCCACCATGGCCGCGGTCGTGCCGTTCGGCCCCGGCACCGAGGGCGGCGGCGCGGCGCAGGCGCTCGCCCTCACCGGGTTCGCCGGCTGGCTGCTGCTGAGCGCGCTGGTCAACGCGGCCGCGCTCGGCGCCCTCGCCCACCACGTCCGCGACAGCCGCGCCGCACGGCACGCGTGACGCTCTCCCCGCGAACCCGCCCGCCCGCGAACCCGCCCGCCTGCGAACTCGCCCGCCTGCGGACTCGCCCGCCTGCGGACTCGCCCGCCTGCGGACTCGCCCGCCTGCGGACTCGCCCGCCTGCGGACTCGCCCGCCTGCGGACTCGCCCGCCCGCGAACTCGCCCGCCTGCGGACTCGCCCGCCCGCGAACCCGCCCGCCCGCGAACTCGCCCGCCCGCGAACCCGCGGCCCCGCGGACTCGCAGGCCAACGAACCCGCAGGCCCGCGGACTCGCCTGCCCTCGAACGACCCCCGCCCGCGAACCCGCCCGCCCGCGGACTCGCACGTGTTCGAACAACCCACGCCCTCGAACTCCCAGGAAGCAGGACCCGACATGAAGCGTTCCGCCCGTCCCCGCCGCGCGATCCGGACCCTGCTGGCGCCCGCGACGGACAACTGGCTCTCGCGCGGCTACCTCGCGGTGGTCGCGGCGGCGGTCGGCTTCTTCCTCTACGCCTGCTACCTCACCGAGGACCCGGGCTTCGCCGGTATCTACCCGATCGTCACCACGGCGCCGCTGAGCTTCCCCGCCCTGGCGCTGGCGATGCCCGTCCAGCACATCGAGTGGCTCAGCCCGCTGGTCTTCTCCGCTGCGACGATCGCCGCCGGCCTGGTCAACGCCTCGTTCCTGGGGCTGCTGGCCCGTCGCCTGGGCACCGGACAGCCGCGCCCGGCCGCCGGCCACTGAGACGCGGGCCGGTCACCCGGCAGGCCCGCCGGTCACTGGTACGGCTGGTTCTGGGGCTGCCCGTACGGCTGGGCGGCCCCGCCCGCGGCCTGCTCCTGGAGCCGCTCGGCCTGTTCCCTCGGCAGGTTCTGCTCCGCGCCGCAGAAGGTGCACTGCGTGGAGTACTTGGTGGAGAACGGGAACAGCGGCACGAAGAACAGGGTGAACTTGGTGACCCGCTTGCGCAGGGTGTGCGCGGCGGGGTTGCCGCACCGGGCGCAGACCAGGGTGAGTATCGCGAGCTGGTACACGTAGCCCTTGGTGCCGAAGATGATCACGCGGTGAGCCCTTCCGATCGGTTCCTGCGTCCAGCCTGCCTCACGACGACGCCCCCTGTCCCTCACGCGAGGGACAGGGGGCGTCGGACGTGCTCCCGTGACGGCGCTACTTCACCGGCTCGGGCTCCGGCTCGTTCTCGGTCTCCGCCGCGTCCTGCGGGTCGACCGGCGTCTTCACCGACTCCAGCAGCAGCTGGGCGACGTCGACGACCTGGATCGACTCCTTGGCCTTGCCGCCCGCGGCGGAGCCGCTTTCGGACGCGGCCTTCTTGCCGTTCACCGAGTCGGTGAGCATGACCAGGCAGAAGGGGCAGGCGGTGGAGATGATGTCCGGGTTGAGGGACAGCGCCTCGTCGACGCGCTCGTTGTTGATGCGCTTGCCGATCCGCTCCTCCATCCACATCCGCGCGCCGCCGGCGCCGCAGCAGAAGCCGCGCTCCTTGTGGCGGTGCATCTCCTGCTGACGCAGGCCCGGGACGGCGGTCATGATCTCGCGCGGAGGCGTGTAGATCTTGTTGTGCCGGCCCAGGTAGCAGGGGTCGTGGTAGGTGATGATGCCCTCGACCGGGGTCACCGGGACCAGCTTGCCCTCGTCCACCAGGTGCTGGAGCAGCTGGGTGTGGTGGATGACCTCGTAGTCGCCGCCGAGCTGCGGGTACTCGTTGCCGATCGTGTTGAGGCAGTGCGGGCAGGTGGCGACGATCTTCTTCGCCGACTTCGGCTTCCTGGTCTCCGGGTCCTCGTCGTCCTCGCCGAACGCCATGTTCAGCGCGGCGACGTTCTCCATGCCCAGCTCCTGGAACAGGGGCTCGTTGCCGAGGCGGCGGGCGGAGTCACCGGTGCACTTCTCGTCGCCGCCCATGATCGCGAACTTGACGCCCGCCATGTGCAGCAGCTCCGCGAAGGCCTTGGTGGTCTTCTTGGCGCGGTCCTCCAGGGCGCCGGCGCAGCCGACCCAGTACAGGTACTCGACCTCGGACAGGTCCTCGATGTCCTTGCCGACGACCGGGACCTCGAAGTCGACCTCCTTGAGCCACTCCAGGCGCTGCTTCTTCGCCAGGCCCCAGGGGTTGCCCTTCTTCTCCAGGTTCTTGAGCATCGTGCCCGCCTCGGACGGGAACGCGGACTCGATCATCACCTGGTAGCGGCGCATGTCGACGATGTGGTCGATGTGCTCGATGTCCACCGGGCACTGCTCGACACAGGCGCCGCAGGTGGTGCAGGACCACAGGACGTCCGGGTCGATGACGCCGTTCTCCTCGACGGTGCCGATCAGCGGGCGCTCGGCCTCGGCGAGGGCCGCGGCGGGGACGCCCGCCAGCTGCTCCTCGGACGCCTTCTCCTCGCCCTCCATGGACTTGCCGCCGCCGGCCAGCAGGTACGGGGCCTTGGCGTGCGCGTGGTCGCGCAGCGACATGATCAGCAGCTTGGGGGAGAGCGGCTTGCCGGTGTTCCAGGCCGGGCACTGGGACTGGCAGCGGCCGCACTCGGTGCAGGTGGAGAAGTCCAGCAGGCCCTTCCAGGAGAACTGCTCGACCTGGGAGACGCCGAAGACGTCGTCCTCGCCCGGGTCCTCGAAGTTGATCGGCTTGCCGCCGGAGGTCATCGGCAGCAGCGCGCCCAGCGAGGTGGCGCCGTCGGCGTTGCGCTTGAACCAGATGTTCGGGAAGCCGAGGAAGCGGTGCCAGGCCACACCCATGTCGGTCTTCAGCGAGACCGTGATCATCCAGATGAAGGACGCGGCGATCTTCAGGGCGGCGAAGAAGTAGGTGAGGTTCTGGAGCGTGGAGAGGTCCAGGCCCTCCAGCGCGGAGACGACCGGGTACGAGATGAAGAACGAGGCCTCGTAGCCGTCCACGTGGTGCTGGGCGCCTTCGAGGGCGTGCAGCATGAAGATGCAGACACCGACGATCAGGATGATCGTCTCGACGAAGTACGCCTGGCCGGTGTTGGAGCCCGCGAACCGGGACTTGCGGCCCGCGCCGCCCGGCCGGGACAGCTGCCGCACGGCGATCAGGACGAGGATGCCGAGGACGGTCATGGTGCCGATGAACTCGACGAAGACGTTGTACGGCGCCCACTCGCCGACGATCGGCAGCAGCCAGTCGGCCTGGAAGAGCTGGCCGACGGCGTTCACGATCGTGAGCAGCAGCGTGTAGAAGCCGATCGCCACGAACCAGTGCGCGATGCCGACGACGCCCCAGCGGTTCATCCGGGTGTGGCCGAGGAACTCCTTGGCCACGGTGATGGTCCGCAGGACGGGGTCGTCGGTCCTGGTCCCGGCCGGGAGCGGCTGGCCGAGCATCATGAAGCGGACGATCTGCAGCACGGCACGGCCGAACAGGGCTACGCCGACTGCCATGAGGACCATCGACACGATGATCGCGGCGAGTTGCATGGAGGCTCCTCGGGCCTGCGAGGTTCAGCAAATTACTAAGCGGTAACTTAGGTAGTCCGTCTGAGACTACCCGCATCCTGCTTCGCACTGTAGTCAGCGCCTCGGTGATCTGTGTCGCTGAGGCTTGCCTTAGGGGCCGATCGCGTTATTCGCATCGAATCAGTACATAAGCCGCTAGGTTGAGGACGGCTCGACGCCCGGTTGCGCGTAAGGAGGGGATAAGAGTTGAGCCTCACAGACTCAGGTCTGTTGACCGGGCGGGGCCGGTCGTGCACACTTGAGTCCGTTCCACTCAAGTCAGCTGGAGGAAGATCACCATGGCACGTGCGGTCGGCATCGACCTGGGCACAACCAACTCCGTCGTCAGCGTTCTGGAGGGCGGCGAGCCCACCGTCATCACCAACGCCGAGGGTGCCAGGACCACGCCGTCCGTCGTCGCCTTCGCGAAGAACGGCGAGGTGCTCGTCGGCGAGGTGGCCAAGCGCCAGGCGGTCACCAACGTGGACCGGACCATCCGCTCGGTGAAGCGCCACATGGGCACCGACTGGAAGATCGAGCTGGACGGGAAGCCCTTCAACCCGCAGCAGATGTCCGCGTTCATCCTGCAGAAGCTGAAGCGTGACGCCGAGGCGTACCTGGGCGAGAAGGTGACCGACGCGGTCATCACCGTCCCCGCGTACTTCAACGACTCCGAACGTCAGGCGACGAAGGAGGCCGGCGAGATCGCGGGCCTGAACGTCCTGCGCATCGTCAACGAGCCGACCGCCGCCGCGCTGGCGTACGGCCTCGACAAGGACGAGCAGATCATCCTCGTCTTCGACCTCGGTGGCGGCACCTTCGACGTGTCCCTCCTGGAGATCGGCGACGGCGTCGTCGAGGTGAAGGCCACCAACGGCGACAACCACCTCGGTGGTGACGACTGGGACCAGCGCGTCATGGACTACCTGGTCAAGCAGTTCCAGGCCGGTCACGGCGTGGACCTCTCCAAGGACAAGATGGCGCTCCAGCGCCTGCGCGAGGCCGCCGAGAAGGCGAAGATCGAGCTGTCCTCGTCCACCGAGACCACGATCAACCTGCCCTACATCACCGCCTCCGCCGAGGGCCCCCTGCACCTCGACGAGAAGCTCACCCGCGCCCAGTTCCAGCAGCTGACCGCGGACCTGCTGGAGCGCTGCAAGACGCCGTTCCACAACGTCATCAAGGACGCCGGCATCTCCCTCAGCGAGATCGACCACGTCGTCCTGGTCGGTGGCTCCACCCGTATGCCCGCCGTCGCCGAGCTGGTCAAGGAGCTGACCGGCGGCAAGGACGCCAACAAGGGTGTGAACCCGGACGAGGTCGTCGCCATCGGCGCCTCGCTCCAGGCCGGTGTCCTCAAGGGTGAGGTCAAGGACGTCCTGCTCCTCGACGTGACCCCGCTGTCCCTCGGTATCGAGACCAAGGGCGGCATCATGACCAAGCTCATCGAGCGCAACACCACGATCCCGACCAAGCGGTCCGAGATCTTCACGACGGCCGAGGACAACCAGCCGTCCGTGCAGATCCAGGTCTACCAGGGCGAGCGCGAGATCGCGGCGTACAACAAGAAGCTCGGGATGTTCGAGCTGACCGGTCTGCCGCCGGCGCCGCGCGGCGTCCCGCAGATCGAGGTCTCCTTCGACATCGACGCCAACGGCATCATGCACGTGACCGCCAAGGACCTGGGCACGGGCAAGGAGCAGAAGATGACCGTCACCGGCGGCTCCTCGCTGCCGAAGGACGAGGTCGACCGCATGCGCCAGGAGGCCGAGCAGTACGCGGACGAGGACCACCGCCGCCGCGAGGCCGCCGAGACCCGCAACCAGGGCGAGCAGCTCGTCTACCAGACGGAGAAGTTCCTCAAGGACAACGAGGACAAGGTCCCCGGCGACATCAAGTCCGAGGTCGAGGCGTCCGTCGAGGAGCTGAAGGCCGCGCTCAAGGGCGAGGACACCGCCGAGATCCGCACCGCCACCGAGAAGGTCGCCGCGGTCTCGCAGAAGCTCGGCCAGGCCATGTACGCCGACGCCCAGGGTGCCCAGGCCGCGGGCGGCGCGTCCGCCGGCGCCGACGCCCCGAAGGCCGACGACGACGTCGTCGACGCCGAGATCGTCGACGACGAGCGCAAGGACGGTGCCGCGTGACGGAGGAGACCCCGGGCTTCGAGGAGAAGCCCGACGTCCCCTCCGGCGCCACCCCCGACGACGCCGAGCCGAAGGCCGCAGCCCAGCCGAACGGCGAGGCGACGGCCCCGGCCGGGGACGCAACCGCAGACGCCGGCCTGATCGCCCAGCTGGACCAGGTCCGTACCGCGCTCGGTGAGCGCACCGCGGATCTCCAGCGGCTCCAGGCCGAGTACCAGAACTACCGCCGCCGCGTGGAGCGGGACCGGATCACGGTCAAGGAGATCGCCGTCGCGAACCTCCTGACCGAACTCCTGCCCGTGCTCGACGACATCGGCCGCGCGCGGGACCACGGCGAGTTCGTCGGCGGCTTCAAGTCCGTCGGCGAGTCGCTGGAGACCGTCGCCGCCAAGATGGGTCTTCAGCAGTTCGGCAAGGAGGGCGAGCCCTTCGACCCGACGATCCACGAGGCGCTGATGCACAGCTACGCGCCGGACGTCACCGAGACGACCTGCGTCGCGATCCTCCAGCCGGGGTATCGCATCGGCGAGCGCACCATCCGCCCCGCGCGGGTGGCGGTCGCCGAGCCGCAGCCCGGCGCCCAGACCGTCAAGGCGGACTCCCCGGAAGCCGCGGAAGCGGGCGACGACAAGGAGAGCGGTGGCCCGGACGAGGGCTGAGCTTGAAGCGATGAGAAAGGAGGGACGTCGGGGATGAGCACCAAGGACTTCATCGAGAAGGACTTCTACAAGGTCCTCGGCGTCCCCAAGGACGCCACCGAGGCCGAGATCAAGAAGGCGTACCGGAAGCTCGCCCGCGAGTTCCACCCGGACGCCAACAAGGGCAACGCCAAGGCCGAGGAGCGCTTCAAGGAGATCTCCGAGGCGAACGACGTCCTCGGCGACCCCAAGAAGCGCAAGGAGTACGACGAGGCGCGCGCCCTGTTCGGCAACGGCGGATTCCGCCCGGGGCCGGGCGCGGGCGGCGGCTCGTTCAACTTCGACCTGGGCGACCTCTTCGGGGGCGGCGCCCAGGGCGGCGGCCAGCAGGGCGCCGGCGGCTTCGGCGGCGGCCTGGGTGACGTCTTCGGGGGCCTGTTCAACCGGGGCGGCGCCGGCACCGGCCGGGTCCAGCCCCGACGCGGCCAGGACATCGACACCGAGGTCACCCTCACCTTCACCGAGGCGATCGAGGGCGCGACGGTGCCGCTGCGGATGTCCTCGCAGTCACCGTGCAAGGCGTGTTCGGGCACCGGCGACAAGAACGGCAACCCGCGGGTCTGCCCGACCTGCGTCGGTACCGGACAGGTGGCCCGGGGCTCGGGCGGCGGCTTCTCGCTGACCGACCCCTGCCCGGACTGCAAGGGCCGCGGCCTGATCGCCGAGGACGCCTGCGAGATCTGCAAGGGCAGCGGCCGGGCCAAGTCCTCGCGGACCATGCAGGTGCGCATCCCGGCCGGGGTCAGCGACAACCAGCGCATCCGGCTGCGCGGGAAGGGCGCGCCCGGCGAGCGGGGCGGCCCCTCCGGCGACCTGTACGTCACGGTCCATGTGGACGGGCACCCGGTGTTCGGCCGCAAGGAGGACAACCTGACGGTGACGGTCCCGGTGACCTTCGCGGAGGCCGCGCTCGGCGGGGAGGTCAGGGTGCCCACCCTGGGCAGCCCGCCGGTCACCCTGAAGCTGCCGCCCGGCACCCCCAACGGCCGCACCATGCGGGCGCGGGGCAAGGGCGCGGTCCGCAAGGACGGCACCCGGGGCGATCTGCTGGTCACCGTAGAGGTGAGTGTCCCGAAGGACGTGACGGGGAAGGCTCGTGAAGCGCTGGAGGCGTATCGCGAGGCGACCGAGGGTGAGGACCCGCGGGCGGAGCTGTTCCAGGCCGCGAAGGGAGCTTGATGCCAGATGGAAGGCCGTCGACGCAATCCGTACGAACTGACGGAGGAGACCCCGGTCTACGTCATCTCGGTGGCGGCCCAGCTCTCCGGCCTGCACCCGCAGACGCTGCGCCAGTACGACCGTCTCGGCCTGGTCTCCCCGGACCGCACCGCGGGCCGGGGCCGCCGCTACTCGGCCCGTGACATCGAACTGCTGCGCACCGTGCAGCAGTTGTCGCAGGACGAGGGTATCAACCTGGCCGGCATCAAGCGCATCATCGAACTGGAGAACCAGGTCGCCGCCCTCCAGGGCAGGGTGGCCGAACTCCAGTCGGCCCTCGACGGCGCCGCGGCCGCGATGCAGCAGCGGGAGGCGGCGGTGCACGCCTCGTACCGCCGCGACCTGGTTCCGTACCAGGAGGTCCAGCAGACCAGCGCCCTGGTCGTCTGGCGCCCGAAGAAGGCCAAGGACTAGCCGCACGGAACACGCGAGGGGCCCGGAGACTCGACCGATTCTCCGGGCCCCTCGCGTGCGTACCGACGCCCCTACGGCGTCATGTCCAGTTCGGTGGCGACGACGATCTGCGCCTCGCCGGTGATCTGGAAGGTGTGGTTCCCGGCGGTGTCGACGGCGTCGACGATGAAGCAGGACACGTCGCCGTCCGGGACGGTGGCGTACTCGTACGACGTGGTGTCGGCGGAGACGTAGTAGCCCGCGTAGAGGGAGCACACCTGCTCGTCCTCGTCGCCCCACAGCTCGCCCCGGCGGACCACGTAACTCGCGATGTCCTCGGCCGGGTTGGGGTCCCAGGTGACGTGGAAGCCGTACTCGGTCGGGGTGACCTCCACGCCGGTCACCGGGGGCGGCGGGGTGAGGTCACGGCGCTTGCCGCTGACGGCGGCGGACCGGGCCGACTCGTTGCCGGCGGCGTCGAGAGCGGTCACCCGGTAGGAGTAGGCGGTGCCCACCACGGCCGTGGTGTCGGTGTAGGAGTCCCCGGTCGTGGTGCCGACCCGGGTGTAGGCGCCGTCCGCGGTCGTGGCCCGGTACACGCGGTAGGAGGCGGCTCCCTCGACGGTGCCCCAGGTGACCCGCAGCCCGTCCTCCTCGGAGGCGGTGCCAAGGGTGCCGGGCACGGCGGGCGCCGTGGTGTCCACGGTGGTGACGCCGAGGTCGGCGGTGCCGCCCGACTCGTTGCCCGCCTTGTCGACGGAACGCACCTCGTAGTAGTGCGCGGCGCCCGTGGACGGCAGGGTGTCCGTGTACGAGGTGGACGTCGTCGTCGCCAGCGGCGTGGCCGGGTAGGCGCCGCCCTTCGGGCGCCGGTAGACGCGGTACCCCGCGAGGTCCATCTCCGCGCTCTTCGTCCAGGCGAGCTTCGCCCGGCCGGTCGCCTTGTCGTAGGACAGGGTGGTGCCGGTGGGCGTGAGCGGGGCGACGGTGTCGACGGACGCCGAAGTGCGCGGCGCGTAGGCGAACTTGACCTTGGCGCTGCCCGTCCAGTTGACGTAGTCGATGCGCAGGGTGTGCTTGCCCTTGGGGATGGTCAGGTTGACGGTCTTGGAGACCGTCGTGGCGCCGTTGGTCCACAGGCTGATCTTGCGGGAGTCGGCCTTCTCGGGGTCCAGGTAGACCCGGATGCCGTCCAGGCCGGACGCGCTGAGCGTGAACGGGCCGCCGGAGCCGAAGTCGCGGGTGACGGTCCAGCGCACGCCGAAGTTGTTCGAGGGCAGCCCGGAGACGGGCGCGCCCGTGCCCCAGTTCTGGTCGATCGCGCTGTCGCAGTCGGTCTTCTTCGGGGTGCCGGAGAACGTGGTGTTCGCGTAGAACGTCCGCTTGAACACCGGGGAGGCGCAGGTGACCGCGGCGGCCGCGGGGGTCGCGGTGGCGAGCATTCCGGCCGCGGTGGTGAGCACGACCGTGGCGGCGGCGGCCGCCGTCGTGCTTCTGGCTGGGTTCATTCGGTCCTCTGAGTCGTGAACGAACAGCCGAGCGAAGGCTGTCGTGATCACGACTCCCGAGCACGCGGCTTGGTTGTACGAGAAGTGGACGCCGGCTTTCCGGTGGGCGCGGTGGAGGGGCCGTAACGGGTGTTTGGATGTGGTTCCGCCATACCTTCACAACTCAAGCGGAGCGTGGCGTTGCGGGTTCGTTAAGTGATTCCGCTTGACGGTGGGGGGCGTGGCCGCGTTGGCTTTTCAGTCACCTGGGTCGCAATGCTGCGCCCGCGTCCGGAAGGCACCAGAAGTGAGCTCCCCCATGCGCCGTATCGCCATATCCGTGGCAGCGTCCTCGTTGACCCTGTCGCTGTCCGCCTGCGGCGCCCTCGGCGTGTCGGGGGACAGCGCCGACGCGAGCCCGACCAAGGGCGACGACATCACGGTGGGCCTGCTCCTGCCGGAGACGGCCAACACGCGCTACGACAAGTTCGACCACCCCATCATCCGGGCCAAGGTCGCCGAGCTCACCGACAACAAGGGCCAGGTCGTCTACTCCAACGCGGACGCCGACGCCGGCGAGCAGAGCAAGCAGATGCAGAAGATGATCGACGACAAGGTCGACGTCATCCTGCTGGACGCCGTGGACTCCAAGGCCATCGCGACCGACGTGGAGAAGGCCAAGGAGGCCGGCATCCCGGTCATCGCCTACGACCGGCTGGCCGAGGGTCCGATCGACGCGTACATCTCCTTCGACAACGAGCTGGTCGGCGAGGTGCAGGGGCGGTCGCTGATGGCCGCGCTCGGCGGTGACGTCGACACCTCGACGAAGATCGTCATGATGAACGGCTCGCCCACCGACCCCAACGCCAAGCAGTTCAAGGCGGGCGCGCTCTCCGAGCTGAACGGCCAGGTGACGATCGCCAAGTCCTACGACACCACGGACTGGAAGCCGGAGAACGCCACGGCCAACATGACCGAGGCGATCAACGAGATCGGCGCCTCCAACATCGCGGCCGTCTACTCCGCCAACGACGGCATGGCCGGCGGTGTCATCAAGGCCCTGGAGGCCGCGGGCGTCACCGAGCTGCCGCCGATCACTGGCCAGGACGCCGAACTCGACGCCGTGCAGCGGATCGTCACCGGCGAGCAGTACATGAGCGTCTACAAGTCCTACCCGGAGGAGGCCGAGGCGGCGGCCGAGATGGCCGTGGCCAAGGTCCAGGGCAAGGACATCAAGTTCGACTCCCTGACGGCCGACCGGGTCGACAGCCCCACCACCAAGGACATTCCGTCCCAGCTCGTCCCCGTGGTCGCGCTGACCCGCGAGAACATCAACGACACCGTCGTCAGCGACGGCATCTACAAGATCTCCGAGATCTGCGCCGCCAAGTACGAGGCGGCGTGCGACGAGATCGGTCTGCGGAAGTAGGCGCTCGACGGCTTCCACGACGGCCCGGTCCCGGTGCGGACCGGGCCGTCGCGCTTGGCTGGAAAACGAGTTCCGAGGGCCGTTCCAAACCTGAATGGACCAGGACATCCCGGGCGGTTGGCGTCGTGGAGGCGTGTTGCGGACCACGTCCCGGCCGCGCATAGTTTGCGCTGCGGAAGACGCGGGATGCGGGGGTGGGATGGGCGATGGCCGGGCATCCACACGGTGCTGACCGACTGTGCGAGGCCGGGGATCGGGTGTATTCCCGGGCCGTACGGCGCGGTCGGGTGCCCCGGGCGGACGCGGAGGCGGTGCCCTGCCTGCTGGAACTGGCCCTGCTGCACCCGGATCCGGACGACATGGCGTGGCTGGTGCCGACCTCCCCGCAGGAGGTCATGACCCGCCTGCTGCGCGGGGTCTACGACGAGGTCAGCGCGAGCCAGCGCCGGATGGGCTCGGCGGTCGCGGCCTTCGAGTGGTACGCGGGCCTCGGCCCGCAGCCGCGCAACGCCTCCGCCGAGGGCTCCGCGATCCGCGTCCTGGACGGCCTCTCCCGGATCCAGGCCGCCATGGACCAGGCGACCGCCGCCTGCACCACGGAGGTGCTCACCGTGCAGCCGGGCGGCATCCGCCCCGAGCACGAGCTGACCGAGGGCCTGCACCGGGCGATGGCCCTCCAGGGCCGCGGGGTCCGTATGCGCGACCTCTACACCCATGTCGCCCGGCACGGGCAGGGGCTGCTCAACTACCTGGAGCTGATGGGCGACGCGGTCCAGGCGCGGACCCTGGAGGAGGTCATCGACCGGCTGATCCTCTTCGACCGCACGGTGGCCTTCATCCCCGCCAACGCCGACCGCACCCTCGCCCTGGAACTGCGGCACCCCGCCCTGGTGCAGTACCTGGTCACGGTCTTCGAGCGGCTGTGGCGCCTGGCCATTCCGCTCACCGCGCCGCTGCCCGAGACCGGCATCGAGGGCATCTCCTACCGGGAGCGCTCCATCGCCGCCCTGCTCGCCGAGGGGCACCAGGACGCCGTGATCGCCGAACGGCTCGGCATCAGCGTCCGCACCTGCCGGTCCCACATCGCCCGGCTCTCCGAGACCCTCGGCGCCGCCAGCCGCGCCCAGCTGGGCGTGCGGATCGCTCAGGCCGGCCTGGACGGACCGCCCCGCACGGGGGGCCTCGGCCCGCTCAGCCTTCCCGAGGTTCCCGGTCGTCCCGAGGTTCCCGGCCGAGGATCCCCGACCGTCCGATGAGATAGCCGAGCTGGGCCCGGCTCTCGCTGCCCAGCGTCGCCGCCAGCTTGGCGATGTGGACGCGGGCGGTCCGGACGTTCATGCCCAGCCGGTCGGCGATGACGGTGTCGGTGTGGCCCTCGACGAGCAGCCGCGCGATGGCGCGCTGGCGCGGGGTGATGCCGTTGAGCGTGGGCTGCTGGACGGCCTCGGGGTACATCGGCGTGGCCAGGTGCCACAGCCGGTCGAAGGTGGTGACCAGGTAGGAGATCAGCGCGGGGTGGCGGACCTCCAGGGCGTGGGTGCGCTCGGGGTTGGCGGGGATGAAGGCGACCGTGCGGTCGACGCAGATCAGCCGGTCGGTGACCTCGTCCAGGGTGCGCGCCTCCACGTCGCCGTCCAGGTCCTCGTACCGGGCCATGACCTGGGGGGAGTGGCGCAGGGTGTGCGGGTACAGGGTGCGGATGCGGCCGCCGCGGTCGAGGAGGTCCTGGTCGCGGGCCATGGCGGTGAGGTGGGTGGCGGGGTGGGCCGTGGACCCGTAGCTGACGGCGGGCTGGATGCTGAGGACCTCGCGCTCGGCCTCGGCCATGGACTCGGTGAGGACGTCGTTGATGCGCCGCTTGCCGCTGACGACCGCGATCTGGGGCTGCCCGGTGGCGGTCCCGGGGCCGCCGTCCAGGCGCAGCCACGCCTCGAAGGTCTCGGCCAGCCGCAGTTCGCGCCGGCGCTCCTCGGCGACGCGTTCGGCGGAGGAGCGCAGCAGCCGGTGCAGGGCGGTGGCCGGGGCGACCGGTTCCAGCAGGCTGATGTCCTCGACAGTCGGCCGGAGCAGTCCGGAATCGACCAGGCAAGGGGCCTCCGCGGCCTCCTGAGCGCCTATCGGGCCGTGCCGCAGGGCGTGCTCGTACAGGCGTGCGCCGGGCGCGCACAGCTCGTCCAGGCCGTGCTCGGGGTGGAGGGCGCCGGTCACTGCTCGCGGTCCAGGATCCCGGACTGCGCGATGAGATAGCCCAGCTGGGCCCGGCTGCCGCTGCCCAGGGCGTTGGCCAGCTTGGCGATGTGGGCGCGGCAGGTGCGGACGTTCATGCCGAGGCGGCGGGCGATGGCCTCGTCGACATGGCCCTCCACCAGCAGTTTGGCGATGGAGTGCTGGATGTCGGTGATGCCGTCCGGGTCGGTCTCGTAGGGGGCGCCGGCGCTCAGCGGGACCGCGCGGTTCCACATGAACTCGAAGACCTTGGTGAGGTAGCCGACCAGCCCGGGGTGGCGCAGTTCCAGGGCGACCTGGCGGTCGTCCCGGATGGGGATGAAGGCGACCGCCTCGTCGCAGATGACGAGCCGCTCCACCAGTTCGTCGATGGTGCGGTACTCGGCCTTGCCGTCGGCGAAGTGGTCCACCCAGGCGAGCCGTTCGGGGCTGTAGCGGGCGGTGTGCTGGTAGAGGGTGCGGATCCGCACCCCGCGCTCGATCAGCAGCTTGTCCCGGTCCAGCGCCTGGACGAGCTGGCGTTCGGGGTGCCGGTGGCTGGGCTGGACGGTGAGCATCTCGTTGCGGCACTGGCTGATGGCCAGGTCGAGCGCGGCATTGATGCGGTCCAGGCCCTCCAATACGGTGATCGAGTGCGTGGACGCCGCGCCCTGCGCGCTGAGGGTCATGAACGGCTCGAATGCGTTGGCCAGCTCGATCGAGAGCCGCCGGTGCTCGGTGATCTCGCGTTCTATGGGGTTGAGCCGCTGGGCCAGGGCGACCGCGGGCGGAACCGGACGCAGCCAGCTCGCGTCGTCGGGATCGGGATGGAGCAGGGCGAACTCCATCAGACAGGGGGCCGATTCCACGTCGGAGCGGGCGATACGTCCCGTGCGCAGCGCGTTCGCGTAAAGGCGACCGCCTTCCTCGCACAACTCCGTCACAGCGTGGGGATGTGTCGTTTTAGTCCGATTCATTACTCTATCTCCACCCCCCAGGACCCTGAACATGCAGGAACATGATGCACCGATCGTGTGGCCATGACGTGCCCGAATGAGCCATCGTCTTACTCGACGGGGGAAGAGGGGACCTTCAAGTGAGGACGAAGCCGACTATGCGTAAGAGAATGCTTCGCTCGGTGCTTGTCGCCGCCTTCTCCGCCGTTGTGGCCTTCGGATCGCTGAGTGGCCTCCCGAGTGTGAGCAGTGCGGACGACAGCGCCTGGTCGAGTCCGGCCGTTACCCCGGCTGGGGGCGAAACTCCTGCCAAGACGAATGACAGCGCGTGGAGTTGACGTGACGACCCCACCTGACGACCGCTCCTTCCGTCGCGAAATGGCCACCGCCTATCGCTCCGGCTGGCACTTCATCGATCTGGTCACCGCCATCCCCCACCCTGGTGACTCGCTCATGGTGACTGTCTTCGGAGAACCGGTCGTCGTCACCCGGGACGAGGACGAGGACGTGCGGGCCTACCGGTGCCTGCGACGGCCCCGGGGGGCGCCGCAGCCGGTGCGATGCGCCATCCGATACGGAATGATCTTTGTGAACCTGGACCAGCGCGACCACCAGCAGCTGGTGGACCCGGAGGTCCAGGTACCCCCGACCATCTCAGCCACCCCCCGCAGTGCCTGACGCGATTCCCCCGTCGTAACAGATCGCTCAGGCGCTTCCCCCCGCAGCGGCGTCACCGTGACCTGAACACGGTGACGCCGCTGCAGTTTTCCCGGATATCTCCGGGTATCCGCCGGCCCGCCCGCTGGCCGAAAACCATCAGTCGCGCAGGTTCGGTCGTGCCGGTTCACCGTGCCTGTCGCGCCGTGCCGGTTCCGCCTCGGCGGTTCAGCCGCGCCCCATGGCCCGGGTCAGTTCGATCTCGATCACCACGCGCGCGGGGTTCGGCGCCGGCTGCCGCTCGTAGCGCTCGGCGTACCGCCGCACCGCCTCGGCGACCCGCTCCGGTTCGGTGCGCACCCGCGCCACCCCCTCCAGCGTCGCCCAGCGCTTCCCGGCCATCTGGCACACCGCGACCCGGGCGCCCTCCGGCCCGGCGGCCAGGATGTTGCGCACCTTCCGGCTCCCCCCGTTCGTGATCACCCGCGCCAGCCGCGCCTCGGGGTCGTAGGTCACGCCCACCGGCACCACGTGCGGGCTGCCGTCCGGGCGCGGGGTGGTGAGGGTGCACACATGCCGTTCCCGCCAGAAGGCGAGAAAGGGCTCGTCGGGGGCGCCGGGGTCCACGGAGTAGCTCATGACGCCGGAACTTAGCCCCCGGAACCGCCACAGCACCTACTTGAGTGGAATAGACTCAACTTTGTGTACGTTGCTTGAGTCAGCGTGGATGAGGGCTGCCGACAGGAGGAGAACGCACCAGTGGACGCAGAGCTGACCAACCGGAGCCGGGACGCCATCAACGCGGCGAGCAACCGGGCCGTGACCGAGGGCCACCCGGACCTCACCCCCGCGCACCTGCTGCTGGCCCTGCTCCAGGGGCGCGAGAACGAGAACATCACCGACCTGCTGACGGGCGTCGAGGCCGATCAGGCCGCCGTCCGCGCGGGCGCCGAGAAGGTGCTGGCCGCGCTGCCCAGCGTGACCGGGTCCACGGTCGCGCCGCCGCAGCCCAGCCGGGAACTCCTCGCGGTGATCGCCGAGGCGCAGGCGAAGGCCCGGGAGCTCGGCGACGAGTACCTCTCCACCGAGCACCTGCTGATCGGCATCGCGGCGAAGGGCGGCCAGGCCGGCGACGTACTCTCCCAGCAGGGCGCCACCGCGAAGAAGCTGCTGGAGGCGTTCCGCGAGGCAAGGGGAGGACGCCGGGTGACCACAGCCGACCCGGAGGGCCAGTACAAGGCCCTGGAGAAGTTCGGCACCGACTTCACGGCCGCCGCACGCGAGGGCAAGCTCGACCCGGTCATCGGCCGGGACCAGGAGATCCGCCGGGTCGTCCAGGTGCTGTCCCGCCGTACGAAGAACAACCCGGTCCTGATCGGGGAGCCCGGCGTCGGCAAGACCGCCGTCGTCGAGGGGCTCGCCCAGCGGATCGTGAAGGGGGACGTGCCCGAGTCGCTGAAGGACAAGCGGCTGGTGGCGCTGGACCTCGGCGCGATGGTCGCCGGGGCCAAGTACCGCGGTGAGTTCGAGGAGCGGCTGAAGACGGTCCTCGCGGAGATCAAGGACTCCGACGGGCAGATCATCACCTTCATCGACGAGCTGCACACCGTCGTCGGCGCGGGCGCCGGCGGGGACTCCTCGATGGACGCGGGCAACATGCTCAAGCCCATGCTGGCCCGCGGTGAGCTGCGCATGGTCGGCGCCACCACCCTCGACGAGTACCGCGAGCGGATCGAGAAGGACCCCGCCCTGGAGCGGCGCTTCCAGCAGGTGCTGGTGGCCGAGCCGACGGTCGAGGACACCATCGCGATCCTGCGCGGACTCAAGGGCCGCTACGAGGCCCACCACAAGGTGCAGATCGCGGACAGCGCGCTGGTCGCCGCCGCCACCCTCTCCGACCGGTACATCACCTCCCGCTTCCTCCCCGACAAGGCCATCGACCTGGTCGACGAGGCGGCCTCCCGGCTCCGCATGGAGATCGACTCCTCGCCCGTCGAGATCGACGAACTCCAGCGTTCCGTCGACCGGTTGAAGATGGAGGAGCTGGCGCTCAGCAGGGAGACCGACGCGGCCTCCCGGGAGCGCCTGGAGCGGCTGCGCCGCGACCTCGCCGACAAGGAGGAGGAGCTGCGGGGCCTCAACGCCCGCTGGGAGAAGGAGAAGCAGTCCCTCAACCGGGTCGGCGAGCTGAAGGAGAAGCTCGACGAACTGCGCGGCCAGGCCGAACGGGCCCAGCGCGACGGCGACTTCGACACCGCGAGCAAGCTGCTGTACGGCGAGATCCCGGGCATGGAGCGGGATCTGGAGGAAGCCTCCCGCGCCGAGGAGGAGGCCGCCGTGGACACCATGGTCAAGGAGGAGGTCGGCTCCGACGACATCGCCGACACCGTCGCCGCCTGGACCGGTATCCCCGCCGGACGTCTGCTGGAGGGCGAGACGCAGAAGCTGCTGCGCATGGAGGACGAGCTGGGGCGCCGGCTGATCGGCCAGGCCGAGGCGGTGCAGGCGGTCTCGGACGCGGTGCGGCGCACCCGCGCGGGCATCGCCGACCCCGACCGGCCCACCGGCTCCTTCCTCTTCCTCGGCCCGACCGGCGTGGGCAAGACGGAGCTGGCCAAGGCGCTCGCCGACTTCCTCTTCGACGACGAGCGAGCCATGATCCGCATCGACATGTCGGAGTACGGCGAGAAGCACAGCGTGGCCCGCCTGGTGGGCGCGCCCCCCGGCTACGTCGGCTACGAGGAGGGCGGCCAGCTCACCGAGGCGGTGCGCAGGCGGCCGTACTCCGTGGTGCTGCTGGACGAGGTGGAGAAGGCGCACCCGGAGGTCTTCGACGTCCTGCTCCAGGTGCTGGACGACGGACGGCTCACCGACGGCCAGGGCCGCACGGTCGACTTCCGCAACACGATCCTGGTGCTGACCTCGAACCTGGGCAGCCAGTACCTGGTCGACCCGGTCACCACCGAGGCGGAGAAGAAGGAGCGGGTCCTGGAGGTGGTCCGCACCGCCTTCAAGCCGGAGTTCCTCAACCGGCTCGACGACCTGGTGGTCTTCTCGGCGCTGTCCAAGGACGAGCTGAGCCGAATCGCCCGCCTCCAGATCGACCGGCTGGCCAAGCGGCTCGCCGAGCGGCGCCTCACCCTGGAGGTCACCGACGCCGCCCTGGCCTGGCTGGCCGACGAGGGCAACGATCCGGCCTACGGCGCCCGGCCGCTGCGCCGGCTGGTCCAGACGGCCATCGGCGACCGGCTGGCCAAGGAGATCCTCTCCGGCGAGGTCAAGGACGGCGACACGGTCCGGGTCGACGTCTTCGGGGACGGCCTGATCGTCGGCTCCGCGACCGGTAAGACCCTGTAGCCCCGCGTTCCGTACGACGGCCCGTCCCGCTGCCGCGCGGGGCGGGCCGTCGGCGTCGCAGGGGTGCGCGCCCCGCCGTCCGGCCGGATCAAGTCAGCCGACGGCTGACAGGCCCGGCCGGGGCTTGCCACCCCCCTCCCCGCATGGGGGAGGATGGCGGAATCCGTACGAAGGGAAAAACACGGTGAGCATCGACCCGTCCTCGATTCCGAACTTCGGGGGCCAGCCCGAGCCGCAGCCCCAAGGACCGGCGGGCCCCGTCGTCCCGGATCAGGACCTCGTAAAGCAGCTCCTCGACCAGATGGAGCTGAAGCACCTCGTCGACGAAGAGGGAGACCTCGTCGCGCCGTGGGAGCAGTTCCGCACGTACTTCATGTTCCGCGGAGAGGGAGACCAGCAGGTCTTCTCCGTGCGGACCTTCTACGACCGTCCGCACAAGATCGACGAGAAGCCGCAGCTCCTGGAGTCCATCGACGACTGGAACCGGCGCACCCTGTGGCCCAAGCTCTACACCCACACCCACGACGACGGCACCGTCCGCCTCATCGGTGAGGCGCAGATGCTGATCGGCACCGGGGTGAGCCTGGAGCACTTCGTCTCCTCCACGGTCAGCTGGGTGCGGGCCGCGATCGAGTTCGACAAGTGGCTCGTGGAGCAGCTCGGCCTGGAGCAGGAGATCAACGACGCCGAGAAGCCCGAGGGCGACGAGGAGTAACCGGCACTCCACCCCGCCCGAGAGCCCGACCGGGGCACCGGCCACCCAGGCCGCGCGCCCGGGGCGGGCTCTTGCCGTGTGCGGGCTCTAGCCGTACGCGGGCTCTTGCCGTACGCGGGCGCGTCAGCCCGCGAGGCGCTTGAGGCGCTGGGCCGCCTCCTGGAGCACCTCGGTGCGCTTGCAGAAGGCGAAGCGGACGAAGGGGGCGCCCGCGTCGCGGTGGTCGTAGAAGACGGCGTTCGGGATGGCGACGACGCCCGCGCGTTCCGGGAGGGCGCGGCAGAAGGCGAAGCCGTCGGTCTCGCCGAGGGGGCGGATGTCGGTGGTGACGAAGTAGGTGCCGGTCGGCCGGAAGACGGTGAGGCCGGCGTCGGTGAGGCCGGCGCTGAGCAGGTCCCGCTTGGCCTGCATGTCCGCGCGGAACCCCTCGAAGTATGCGTCGGGCAGCGCCAGTGCCTCGGCGACGGCGTACTGGAAGGGCCCGGAGGCGACGTACGTCAGGTATTGCTTGGCGGAACGGACGGCGGTCACCAGTTCTGCGGTTCCGGTAACCCAGCCGACCTTCCAGCCGGTGAACGAGTACGTCTTGCCCGCCGAGCCGATGGTGACCGTCCGCTCCCGCATCCCCGGGAACGTGGCCGGCGGCAGATGTTCGACGCCGTCGAAGACCAGGTGCTCGTACACCTCGTCCGTGACGACCAGGAGGTCCCGTTCCACCGCCAGCTCGGCGACCGCGGTCAGCTCCTCGCGGGTCAGGACGGTGCCGGTCGGGTTGTGCGGGGTGTTGATCAGCAGCAGCCGGGTGCGGTCGGTGACCGCGGCGCGCAGTTCGTCGAGGTCCAGGGTGAAGCGTCCCTGGGACGGGCGCAGGGTGACCGGGACCCGGCGGGCGCCGGCCATCGCGATGCAGGCCGCGTAGGAGTCGTAGTACGGCTCCAGGGCCACCACCTCGTCGCCCGGCTCCAGCAGGGCCAGCAGCGTCGCCGCGATCGCCTCCGTGGCGCCCGCGGTCACCAGCACCTCGGTGTCCGGGTCGTAGGTCAGCCCGTAGTGGCGCAGCTGGTGCGCGGCCACCGCCTGCCGCAGCTCGGGCACGCCAGGACCCGGCGGGTACTGGTTGCCGCGTCCGTCGCGCAGCGCGCGCACCGCCGCCTCCCGGATCTCCTCGGGCCCGTCCGTGTCGGGGAATCCCTGGCCCAGGTTGATGGCTCCGGTCCGCAGGGCCAGCGCCGACATCTCGGCGAAGATCGTCGTTCCGAACTCGGCGAGGCTGCGGTTGAGGAGGGGACGCGCGCTAGAGGTCATGCCGGTCATCCTGCGCCGAAGCTCTGGAGTTCCTCAACTCTGCTTTGGGTCCCGATCGGGGAGGGCATTTCCCGTGCACGCAGCTGGCGAGGCGCCCACGGGGGGCCGCTTCGGGGGAGCTGCCCGGCAACGGAAGGAGGGTGTTGTCATGACCATTGGCATCATCCTGCTGGTTCTTTTCCTCGGTCTGCTCGTGCTGGCCGGCGTGCGCGGCGGACGAAGGGTGGGGGTGCGGCCCTCGCGCGGCCGGCGGCGCGGTCGTGCCTCGTACTCGTCCTCCGCGACCTCGACGTCCTCCTCGACCGACGGCGGCTCCGGCAGCTGGTGGGTCGGGGGCGGGGACTCCGGGGGATCGTCGTGCGGTTCCTCGTCGAGCTCCTGCGGGGGCGGATCGTCCTGCGGAGGTGGCGGCGGAGGCGGATGCGGGGGAGGCAGCTGACACGGGGCAGCTGAGCTCGTACCCGTACCGCGTCCGGACGGCGGGGCCCACCCACGGGGGGTGGGCCCCGTTCGTGTGTGCGCATCGGTACACCCGCGCGTGCGCTCCGGCGCGCGCACCGGCCGACACGGCGCACGGCGTTGGTTGAACAGTTGAGCTGTGGGGCCCTCTGAGGGATGGAAACCCCACGAACTTGGGTAAAAACGCTGTGGCGGCGCCACTGTTCATGATTCCCTCTAAATCACCAACGCGGGCCCTCGGGCGTCCCACGGCCATCCCCACTCCCTCGCCGGCCGGGTCGACCGGGTCGATCTCCCGGTGTCGGCCGGCGTCGCGCCGGACCCGTACCTCCCTCCCCCTCTTCTTTGTGCGCTTGCGGAGCCGATCCATGCTCACGACCCTGAACACCTCCTACACCGACACGCGCGCGGCCGATCTCGCCTGGGCCCTGGGGCGCGAACCGCTTCCCGCGCTGGCCGCGCTCGACCTCGAACTGTCCGGGGCGAAGCTCCAGTTGCGGCTCCTCGGCGCGTCCCACCAGGTGCTCCTGGAGGAGGAGCGGGGCAGTTGTTCGGAGACGGTGGCCTGCATCCCCGGCAGCAGCACCCCCCTCCCGCTCGGTGTCGCCAAGCGGATCGGCGACTGGGAGTACGAGTTCGCCGCCCGCGTCGAGGTGCTCGCCCCGGGCCAGTTCGCGGGCCGCGCGCAGGAGTTGCTGGCGCTCGTCGCCGACCACCCCAACGGGCTGGCCGGTGTCTTCCCCGGCAGCCCGCACGCCTTCACCGCGATGCTCGCGCACCGGCACGAGGGCCAGGTGCACTGGCGGACCTGGCACGCCTACCCGCAGGACGGCCAGTTGGTGGCGACCCGGACCAGGGCCGGCATCCGGGTTCCGGCGGGCGCGCTGAGCCCGTCGGGCGTCCAGGAAACCTGGAACACGCCCCAGCGGCCCAGTTCCACACGTGTGGGTGACAAAGCGTGACTCTCGCGTAACGTAACGTCGCAGCGTGATCGAACCGCACCCGCCCGCCCCACCGGGCGTCCCGCCGCCCCGGGACGGTCCGGCACGGCTGCCCGTCCGGCCGGCGACGGGACGGTTCCTCGTTCTCGCCTGCGTCTTCGTCTGCGCCGCCTGCGGACTCGTGTACGAACTCGAACTGGTCGCCCTCGCCTCCTACTTGATCGGCGACTCGGTCACCCAGGCGTCCGTGGTGCTGTCCGTCATGGTCTTCGCGATGGGCCTCGGCTCTCTGGTCGCCAAACGTCTGCGCTGGCACGCCGCCGCCGGATTCGGCGCCATCGAGACCGTCCTCGCCCTGGTCGGCGGATGCAGCGCGCCCGCGCTGTACGCGGTGTTCGCCTGGACCGGCGACTGGGGCGGACCGTGGAGCGAGGGGCCCCGGGTCCTGCTGGTGGCGTTCTCCCTCGCCATCGGTCTGCTGATCGGGGCCGAGGTTCCGCTGCTGATGGAGCTGATCCAGCGGATCCGGCGGCAGGACGCGGGCGGCGCGGTCGCCGATCTGTTCGCCGCCGACTACGTCGGAGCGCTCGTCGGCGGGCTCGCCTTCCCCTTCCTTCTGCTGCCGCTGCTCGGCCAGTTGACCGGCTCGCTGATCACCGGCGCGGTGAACGCGCTGGCGGGCGGCGCGCTCGTGCTCGGTCTGTTCCGCCGCGATCTGACCCGGCGCACCTGCCTGCTGCTGCTCGCCGCCAACCTCACGGTCCTCGGCGTCCTCGCCGCGGCCGCCCTGCACGTCGAGGACTTCGAGCGGGCCGCCCGGCGGGCTGTGTACGGCGCCGACGTACGGGTGGCGCTCCAGACCGACGTGCAGGAGGTCGTCCTCACCGGCGGCACCCACGGCCGCCCGGTCGACCTCTTCCTCGACGGCCGCCTGCGGGTCAGCGGACGCGACGAGCACCGCTACCACGAGGCCCTCGTCCACCCCGCGATGAACGGCCCGCACGCGCGGGTGCTGATCCTCGGCGGCGGCGACGGACTCGCGGCCCGCGAGGTGCTGCGCCACCCGGGCGTACGGCGGGTGGACGTGGTGGAGCTGGACGCGGAGGTGATCCGGCTGGCCCGCGAGGACCCCGCGCTGGCCCGCCTCAACGGCCGCGTCCTCGACGACCCGCGGGTCCGCGTCATCACCGAGGACGCCTTCCGCCAACTGCGCGAACCCCCGCCGGACCGCTACGACGTGGTCGTCTCCGACCTCCCCGACCCGGGCATCACCGCGAGCACCAAGCTCTACTCGCAGGAGTTCTACGGCCTGGCCGCGCGGGCGCTGACGGACGGCGGGCGGCTGGTGGTGCACGCGGGTCCGGTGGTGTCCCGACCGCGGGTCTTCTGGACGGTCGAGGCGACGCTGCGGGCGGCCGGCCTGCGCACGGCGCCGTACTGCGTGGCGGGCCGGGCCCCGGGATTCGCGGCGGGCCCGGACCGTTCCTCGGGCCGGGCGGACGCGCCGCACGACTGGGGCTTCGTCCTGGCCGCCAAGGGCGCGCCGCCCGCGCTCGCCCTGCCCCCGCGGGGCCCGGACCTGCGCACACTGACCGACGCCCGCCTGCGCGAGGACGCCCGCGCGGCCCAGGACTCCCGGGTCCGGGGCCTACCACCGTCCACCTTGGTGCACCCCCGCTACTGACCCCGCCGGACCGTCCCGGCACCCCGACGTGCCGGGGGATTACGCCGACGGGGGGTGCGGGGGAGGGTCTGCTGGGTAGGCTCGGCAGACATGGAGCTTGAGGTGTTCGTTCCGGTTGCCGCGGCTCGTCTGAGGGAGGCGCTCCGCGACCCCGCGCGGGTGGCCCGGGCGCTTCCCGGGCTCCAGCAGGACGCGGGGGCCGAGACGCCGGTGAGCGGCCGGCTGAAGGTGCGGGTGGGCGGCCACACGATCACCTACCGGGGCGCCCTGAGCGTGGTGGAGCGCCCGGACGGCTCGTACGCCGTGGAGGGCGACGCGACCGAGGCCAGGGGTACCGGCGCGGTGAAGCTGGCCCTGACGCTCCGGGTGGACGAGGCCGAGGACGGCGCGACGCTCACCGCCGAGGGCACCGCGACCGCGGACGGCCGCATCGCCCAACTCCCGCCGGACCAGACCGAGTCGGCGATGAAGCGCCTGCTGACCCGCTTCACGGAGAACCTGGCGACGACGGAGCCCGCAGAGGAACCGGAGCCCGCACAGGATCCGGAACCCGCCGAGGATCCGGAACCCGCCGAGGATCCGGAACCCGCAGAGGAACCGGAACCCGCAGAGGAACCGGAACCGGCAGCCGCCGACGGCGATCCCGCCCCACAGGGGCCACCCGCGCCCGACGACGGATCCCGCACGGGTGGTCCGGGTGGGAACGAGGAACCGGCCGAAGGCGAAGCCGAGGCCGAACCCCCCGCCCCCGCGACGCAGGACGCCGCCCCGGAAGCCGCGCACGCCCGCCGCACCATGATCGGCCGCAGCGCGGAGGAGGTCGACCACGCCCCGCCCCGCGGCCGCTACGCCCCCGTCCCCGCCCCCCAGCCCGCCCCGTCCGCCTCCGCCCTGCGCTGGGCGGCCCCCGCCGCCCTCGCCGTGGCGTCCGCGATCGTCGTCGGCCGGGTGCTCAGGAAGCGCCGCTGAGGCCACGGCCCTCTTGATCGCCCCAGTAGGGTCGTCCCGTGAGTAACGAAGACATCACGCTGACCGCGGGCGACGCGGAGGTGACCGTACAACCGGGCAACGGCGGCCGGATCGGCGGACTGCGGGTGGGCGGGACCGAACTCCTGCGCCAGGGCGAGCGCTTCGGCTGCTTCCCGATGGTCCCCTGGTGCGGGCGGATCAGGGACGGCCGCTTCCTGGACGGCGCCGTCGTCCGGCAGATGCCGCTGAACGCCCCGCCGCACGCGATCCACGGCACGGCCCGGGACGGCGCCTGGCGCACCGCCCGCGCCGACACGGGCGAGGCCGTCATCACGTACGACCTGGTGGACCCCTGGCCGCACCCGGCGCGGGTCACGCAGGTCGTGGCCCTCACCGAGGACTCGCTGACGCTCACCATGTCGGTGGAGACCTACCAGGACTCCTTCCCGGCGCAGATCGGCTGGCACCCCTGGTTCCACCGCACCCTCGGCGGCACGGACGTCACGCTCGACTTCACCGCCGCCTGGCAGGAGGAGCGCGGCGCCGACCACCTGCCCACCGGCAACCGCGTGGACCCGAAGCCCGGCCCCTGGGACGACTGCTTCGGCATGCCCGGCGGGGTGGACGTCACCCTCACCTGGCCGGGACACCTCGCCCTGAAGGTGACCAGCCCGGAGGAGTGGGTCGTCGTCTACGACGAGCAGGAGGAGGCCGTCTGCGTGGAGCCGCAGACCGGCCCGCCGAACGGTCTGAACAGCCATCCGCGCCTGGTCACCCCGCTTCAGCCGCTGGAGGCCACGACCACCTGGAGCTGGACCCGCCTCTAAGCTGTTCGGCATGACGGACGTTCGCGGCGCGCTGCTGCAGCAGATCAAGGACAAGGCCGTGGTGCACGGCAAGGTGACCCTCTCCTCGGGGCTTGAGGCCGACTACTACGTCGACCTGCGCCGCATCACGCTCGACGGCGAGGCGGCCCCGCTGGTCGGTCAGGTGCTCCTGGACCTCACCGAGGACCTGGAGTTCGACGCGGTCGGCGGGCTGACCATGGGCGCCGACCCGGTCGCCGCGGCGATGCTGCACGCCGCCGCCGCGCGCGGCCGCCGGGTGGACGCCTTCGTCGTCCGCAAGGCCGCCAAGGCGCACGGCCTCCAGCGCCGCGTGGAGGGCCCGGACATCGCGGGCCGCCGGGTCCTGGTCGTCGAGGACACCTCCACCACCGGCGGTTCCCCGCTGGCCGCCGTCGAGGCCGTGCGCGAGGCCGGTGCCGAGGTCGTGGCCGTCGCGACCATCGTCGACCGGGCTACCGGCGCCGCGGAGAAGATCGAAGCGGGCGCCGGTGTGCCGTACCGCTTCGCCTTCTCCAAGGACGAGCTCGGACTGGACTGAGTTCGGGCCGCGGCCGGGGGCTGAGACAGCTCTCGGAGCATCCCGGTTCGTCTGGAAGGATGTGGCCCGACGACGACGATGTCGCCTCCCAGGTCTAGGTCAGGGCCGTAAGCACGCAGAACGCCACCCGCACATCACAAGGAGCGGACAGATGCCCATCGCAACCCCCGAGGTCTACAACGAGATGCTCGACCGGGCGAAGGCAGGCAAGTTCGCCTACCCGGCCATCAACGTGACCTCCTCCCAGACCCTGCACGCCGCGCTGCGCGGTTTCGCTGAGGCCGAGAGCGACGGCATCGTCCAGATCTCCACCGGTGGTGCGGAGTTCCTCGGCGGCCAGCACAGCAAGGACATGGTCACCGGCGCCGTCGCCCTGGCCGAGTTCGCGCACATCGTCGCCGCCAAGTACGACGTGAACATCGCGCTGCACACCGACCACTGTCCCAAGGACAAGCTGGACGCCTACGTGCGCCCGCTGATCGCCGTGTCCGAGGAGCGGGTCAAGGCCGGCGGCAACCCGCTGTTCCAGTCGCACATGTGGGACGGCTCCGCCGAGACCCTCGCCGACAACCTGGCCATCGCGCAGGAGCTGCTGCCCCGCGCCGCCGCCGCGAAGATCATCCTTGAGGTCGAGATCACCCCGACCGGCGGCGAGGAGGACGGCGTCACCCACGAGATCAACGACGAGCTGTACACCACCGTCGACGACGCGCTGCGCACCGCCGAGGCCCTCGGCCTGGGCGAGAAGGGCCGCTACCTGCTGGCCGCCTCCTTCGGCAACGTGCACGGCGTGTACAAGCCGGGCAACGTCGTGCTCCGCCCCGAGCTGCTCAAGGACCTCCAGCAGGGCGTCGGCGAGAAGTACGGCAAATCCAGCCCGTTCGACTTCGTCTTCCACGGCGGCTCCGGCTCCACCGCGGAGGAGATCGCCACCGCGCTGGAGAACGGCGTCGTGAAGATGAACCTCGACACCGACACCCAGTACGCCTTCACGCGTCCGGTCGCCGCCCACATGTTCCAGAACTACGACGGCGTCCTGAAGGTCGACGGCGAGGTCGGCAACAAGAAGACCTACGACCCGCGCACCTGGGGCAAGCTGGCCGAGGCCGGCATGGCCGCGCGGGTCCTGGAGGCCTGCGGCAACCTGCGTTCCACGGGCACCCGCATCAAGTAGTCCCGCGGTACTCCACGAGCCCGGCGCCTCTCCTCGGCGCCGGGCTCGCTGTATACCTGGAGGCATGCCCGACGTACGGATCGGCTCCCCGCGGGGCCGGTGGATCCTGCTCACCACCATCCTCGGCTCCAGCATGGCGCTGCTGGACTCCACCGTCGTCAACGTGGCCCTGCCCCGCATCGGCGGCGACCTCGACGCGAACCTGTCCGCGCTCCAGTGGACGGTCAACGCCTACATGCTCACCCTGGCCGGCCTGATCCTCCTCGGCGGCTCCCTCGGCGACCGCTACGGCCGCCGCCGGATCTTCGTCGTCGGGGTGGTGTGGTTCGCCGCGGCGTCGCTGCTGTGCGGGCTCGCCCCGAACGCCGGGATCCTCATCGCCGCCCGCGCCCTGCAGGGGGTCGGCGGCGCGCTGCTGACCCCGGGCTCCCTCGCCCTGATCCAGGCCTCCTTCCACCCCGACGACCGGAGCCGGGCGGTGGGCCTGTGGTCCGGCTTCGGCGGCATCGGGGCGGCCGTCGGGCCGTTCCTCGGCGGCTGGCTGGTGGACGGTCCCGGCTGGCGCTGGGTGTTCCTGCTGAACGTGCCGCTGGCGCTGGTGTGCGTGCCGATCGCGCTGCGTCATGTGCCCGAGTCCGGGGACGACGCGGAGCACGGGCGCTTCGACGTGCTCGGCGCGGCTCTCGGGGCGCTCTCCCTGGCCCTGGTGACGTACGCGCTGATCGAGGCGGACTGGATCACCGCCGCCGTGGGCGTGGCTCTCGGGGTCGCGTTCGTGTACGTCGAGAAGCGGCGCCCCGACCCGATGATGCCGCCGGACATCTTCGCGTCCCGCCAGTTCACGGCCGTCAACCTGGTCACCCTGTGCGTGTACGCGGCCCTCGGCGGCTTCTTCTTCCTCGCCGTGATCCAGCTCCAGGTCGTCGCCGGCTACTCGGCCCTGGGCGCCGGCGTGGCCCTGCTGCCGACGACCCTGCTGATGCTGCTGCTGTCGGCCAGGTCCGGCGCCCTCGCGGAGAGGATCGGCCCGCGCATCCCGCTCACCGTGGGTCCGCTGGTGGGCGCGGCCGGGCTGCTGCTGATGCTGCGGGTCGGCCCGGACGCCTCCTATGTCACCGACGTGCTGCCCGCCGTCCTGGTCTTCGGGTTCGGCCTGGTCGCCCTGGTGGCCCCGCTGACGGCCACCGTGCTCGCCTCCGTGAACGTCGCACGGGCGGGCCTGGCCAGCGGTATCAACAACGCGGCGGCCCGTGCCGCGGGCCTCGTCGCGGTGGCGGCGCTGCCCCTGCTGACCGGGATGGGCGAGGAGGCGTACCGCTCGCCGGCGGCCTTCGACGACGCCTTCCAGCAGGCCATGCTGTGGTGCGCCGGCCTCCTGGTCGCCGGTTCCGCCCTGGCCTTCGCGACCGTACGGCGGCCGCCGCCGGACTGCCGGCGCCCCGAGTGCCTCACCCACGGCTCGGTCACCGCGCCCCCGCTGGAGGGGGGCCGGGCCAAGCGGCGCATCGGCTAGCCGATACACCAGACTGGAGGCATGACGATGCACGAGAACCTCCTCGGGGGCCCGCCCCCGACCCACCTCCCCGACGACCCGGAGCCCCGTGAGCTCCTCGCATCCGGCACGGCGCCCGCCGATGTCGCCGCGCGGTACCCGAAGTCCTCCCTGGCCTGGGCCCGGCTGGCCGACGAGGCCTTCGAGCGGGGCGGCGTCGTGGAGTCGTACGCCTACGCCCGGACGGGCTACCACCGCGGTCTGGACGCCCTGCGCCGCAGCGGCTGGAAGGGCCACGGCCCGGTGCCGTGGGAGCACGAACCCAACCGCGGCTTCCTGCGCGCCCTGCACGCCCTCGCCCGCGCCGCCGGGTCCATCGGCGAGCAGGACGAGTACGAGCGCTGCACGCAGTTCCTGAAGGACTCCTCCCCGACCGCGGCCCAGACGCTGGGCTAGCCGGTACCCCTCAGTGCGGGGTCCGGCTGTGATGCGGTCGGACCTTGCACTTTCCCGGGACGACCCCTGAGGATTCGGGTGGGGACCGGGGCCCCCGTGTCGAAAACGGCAGGGGCGGACCGCTACCCGGAGTAACAACAGGAGACAGCGATGTCCCAAGAGGCTCAGGACGTGACGGAGCCCGAGACCCCGCATCTCGACTTCGCCGGCACCACGCCGTACGAGGACTACGTCAAGGCGGACGTGCTCACCCACCTCCAGCACACCCTCTCCGACGACCCCGGAGAGATGGTCTTCCTGGTCACCACCCAGGTCATGGAGCTGTGGTTCACCGTGATCGTCCACGAGTGGGAGACCGCCGCGCACGCGCTGCGCGAGGACCGGGTGCCGGTCGCGATCGACGCGCTGAAGCGCTCGGTGCGGGAGCTGGAGGCGCTGAACGCCTCCTGGCGGCCGCTCGGCCAGCTGACCCCGGCCCAGTTCAACTCCTACCGCAGCGCCCTCGGTGAGGGCTCCGGCTTCCAGTCGGCGATGTACCGGCGGATGGAGTTCCTGCTCGGCGAGAAGTCCGCGTCCATGCTCGTCCCGCACCGCGGCGCGCCCCGCGTCCACGCGGAACTGGAGAAGGCGCTGCACGAGCCGAGCCTGTACGACGAGGTGCTGCGGCTGCTCGCCCGGCGCGGGCACGCCGTCCCCGCCGAGGTCCTCACCCGTGACGTGGCCCTGCGGTACGAGCCCTCGGAGCAGGTGGAGGCCGCCTGGACGGCCGTCTACTCCGGCGACCCGAACGACGAGGTCGCCCGGCTCGGCGAGGCGCTGACGGACGTCGGTGAGCTGGTGTGGCGCTGGCGCAACGACCATCTGGTCGCCACCCGCCGCGCGATGGGCGCCAAGGCCGGCACGGGCGGTTCGGCCGGGGTGGCCTGGCTGGAGAAGCGCGCCCGGAAGAACGTCTTCCCGGAGCTGTGGACGGCGAGGTCCCATGTCTGAGCCGCGGGCACGGGCGGAGAAGCTCGACGCCGAGGACGTACTCGCGCACAAACGGGCGGAGTTCGTCCTGGACGAGCTGGCCGGGGGCGTCTACCTCGACGGCAACTCGCTGGGCGCGCTGCCCGCCGGGGTGCCGGACCGGGTCGCGGACGTGGTCCGGCGGCAGTGGGGCGAGCTGCGCATCCGGTCCTGGGACGAGAGCGGCTGGTGGACCGCGCCCGAGCGGATCGGCGACCTGATCGCCCCGCTGGTGGGTTCCGCGCCCGGCCGGATCGTCGTGGGTGACTCGACAAGTGTCAACGTATTCAAGGCACTTGTGGGCGCCGTGCGGATGGCGGGCGAGGGCCGGGACGAGATCGTCGTGGACGCGACGACCTTCCCCACCGACGGCTACATCGCGGATTCGGCGGCCCGGCTCACCGGCAGCACCTTGCGCCCGGTGCACCCCTCCGAGGTCCCCGGGGTCCTCGGCGACCGGACGGCCGCGGTCCTGCTGAACCACGTCGACTACCGCACCGGACGCCTGCACGACCTGCCGTCGCTGACGGCGGCGGTCCACGAGGCGGGCGCGCTCGCCGTGTGGGACCTGTGCCACAGCGCGGGCGCGCTGCCGGTGGGCCTGGACGAGCACGGCGTCGACCTGGCGGTCGGCTGCACCTACAAGTACCTGAACGGGGGCCCGGGTTCACCGGCGTACCTGTACGTCCGGGCGGATCTCCAGCCGCGCTTCGACTCGCCCCTGCCGGGCTGGAACTCGCACGCCGAGCCCTTCGGGATGCGTCCCGCGTACGAGCCCGCCGAGGGCGCCGTGCGCGGCCGGGTCGGCACGCCGGACATCCTGTCCATGCTCGCCCTGGAGGCGGCGCTGGACGTCTGGCGGGACGTGTCGGTCGACGCGGTGCGCGCCAAGTCGCTGGCCCTGACGGACTTCTTCCTGGAATGCGTCGAGGAGTACGTGCCGCACGGGCGGGTGGAGTCCCTGACGCCGCTCGGGCACGCCGATCGGGGCAGCCAGGTCGCGCTGCGCTGCGCGGACGCGGGCGCGGTGATGCGGCGGCTGATCGAGCGGGGCGTGGTGGGCGACTTCCGGGCCCCGGACGTGCTGCGCTTCGGCTTCACCCCGTTGTACGTGGGTTTCGCCGACGCCGAACGGGCGGCGCGGGTCCTCGGCGAGCTGTTGACGGCGTAGCGGCGGGGGCGGGGTGCCGCGCGCGGGCGGACAGGGCGTGGCGCCCCGTCCTCCGACGCGCGGAACCCCACCTCGACTCTCCCGGTCCGGGAGAGAACCGTTTTGTCCTGACCCGGCGTCACATCCGCGTGTCCGCGCACGTCACTGGCCTGATACCGTCCCCGCCAACGGCCAAGTCGCGCACCTGGTCCGCCACTTCCTTCCCCCGTGCCGCTCGGCGCCGGGAGGTGTCCCCTTCGTCGCTGAGAGGTCGGAGCATGCCGGAAGACGCCGCCGCGGACCGGTCCGCCGCCGAGGAGCAGTCGGCCTTCGCGCACCCGCCGGTGGATCCCGACGCCACCGCCGCCTACGGCGACCACCCGGACCAGGTGATCGACTTCTACGCCCCGCGTGTCCGGCCCGCTCCGGGGCCCCTCGCTCCCGTGGTGGCCGTCCTGCACGGCGGCGCCTGGCGGTCCCCCTACGACCGCCGGCACATCACCCCGTTCGCGGGCTTCCTGGCCGGCCGGGGCTTCGCCGTGGCCGTCGTCGAGTACCGCAGGGGAGCCGAGGGCGCGCCCGACCGCGCGGGCCGCTGGCCCGACACCCTCGACGACGTGGCCGCCGCCCTCGACGCGCTGCCGGCCCTGGTCGCCGAGGCCCTCCCGCAGGCCGATCCCGGGCGCACGGTCGTCACCGGCCACTCGGCCGGCGGCCATCTCGCCCTGTGGGCGGCGGCCCGGCACCTGCTCCCGCCCGACGCCCCCTGGCGCACCGACGCGCCCGCCCCGCTGCGCGGAGTCGTCGCCCTCGCCCCGATCGCCGACTTCGCGGTCGCCGACAAGCTCGACGTCTGCGGCGACGCGGCCCGCCAGTTCCTCGGCGGCGACGAGCACTTCGCCGAGCGCCGCCCGTACGCCGACCCCGCGCTGCTGCTGCCCACGGGCATCGCCACCACCCTCGTCCAGGGCCGCGGCGACCGGGACGTGCCGCAGCTCGTCGCCGAGTCGTACGCGGACGCGGCGGCCAAGGCGGGCGAGGTGGTGGGGGTGACGCTGCTGGAGGACGTGGGCCACTTCCCGCTGATCGACCCGGCGGCGGACGCGTGCGCGGTGGTCGCCGAGGAGATCGCCCAGCTCGCCTGGTGAGCGCGCGGCGGGCGCCGTAGTACTTGAGACGGACCCGCGAGGACCCTTCTCGCAGGTGACGACGGCGAGCCGGGCCTGCGCCTACCGTGCTGTGCGTGACCGAGACGACCAGCAAAGCCCAGAGCCCGGAGTTCCGGCTGGCCGCGGACGCCCTGCGCGGGCTGCGGCAGGACCTGTTCCACGACGTGTTCGCCTACCGCCCGCTGCCCCGGATGCGCGTCGACGGCCCGCTGACCCGGATGCTGCCCGGCCGGCTGCGCGAGTACGCCGGCTGGACCCCGCACGCCGCGATCACCTGCGTCGCCCTGTTCGCGGCCTTCGCCGGCGCGCACGACGGCCGGAGCCTGCCCCTGCTGCCCGCCCTGGTCTGCGCGATACCCGTGCTGCTGACCATGGTGCGGCCGCTCGGCGCGTTCTGGCTGTCGATGGCCGCCACCCCGGTCGCCGGGGTGCTGGGCGGCAGCTGGAGCGAGTGGCCGTGGACGGCCGGCGCCCTCGTCTGCCACCTGACGGTCCTGACCATCGTGTCGGTGCGCACCCGGCCGCGCACGGCGGCCTGGATGTGGCTGCTGACGGCCGTGTACGGCCTGGTCGCGGACGCGGGTTTCGGGGGACCGTACTACTACGGCAGCAACACCGGCCCGGTGCTGGTGATCTCCGCGCTGGTCCTGCTCTGCGTCGCCGTGTGGCACATCCGGCGCGCGGCCGAGCAGGAGGTGACCGCGCAGCAGTCGGAGACCGCGCAGGAGCGCTCCCGGCGCACCCTGCTGGAGGAGCGCACCACCATCGCCCGTGAGCTGCACGACGTGGTCGCCCACCACATGTCGGTCGTCGCCATCCAGGCGGAGGCCGCCCCCTACCGGGTTCAGAACCCGCCGCCGGAGCTGGAGCGGGCCTTCGCCACCATCCGGGAGAACGCGGTCGCGGCCCTCACCGAACTGCGCCGCGTCCTCGGAGTCGTACGGGCCGAGGACTACGAGGCCCCGGACGCCCCGCAGCCCACCCTCGCCGACCTCGACGCGCTGCTCGCCAATGTGCGGGACGCGGGCCCGGCCGTGGCGAAGACGGTGACCGGGGCGGTGCGCGAGCTGCCGCAGGGCGTGGAGCTGTCGGCGTACCGGATCGTCCAGGAGGCCCTGAGCAACACCCTGCGGCACGCGCCCGGCGCGAGCGCCGAGGTCGAGATCGGCTATGTCCTCGGCGGTCTCGGCCTGCGCGTGGTCAACACACCGCCGCCGGCCCCGTCCCTGGTCAAGCCCTCGCCGGGCGCCGGGCACGGCATCACGGGGATGCGCGAGCGGGTGTCGATGCTGGGCGGCGAGATGACGGCCGGAGCGACGGACGACGGAGGCTACGAGGTGGCCGTGTTCCTGCCGGTGCGGATCGCGGGGGACGAGGCATGACCGTCCGCGTCCTGATCGCCGACGACCAGATGATGGTGCGCGAGGGCTTCTCGGTGCTGCTGAACGCGATGCCGGACATCGAGGTCGTCGGCGAGGCGGTGAACGGCCGCGAGGCGGTCGCCAAGGTCCGCGAACTCGCCCCGGACGTCGTCCTGATGGACATCCGCATGCCCGAACTCAACGGCATCGAGGCGACCCGGGAGATCGTCGCGGCGGACGGTACGGCGAAGGTGCTGGTGCTGACCACCTTCGACCTGGACGAGTACGTGTACCAGGCGCTGCGGGCCGGGGCCTCGGGCTTCCTGCTCAAGGACGCCTCGGCCCGCCAACTCGCGGCCGGGGTGCGGCTGGTGGCCGCGGGCGAGGCGCTGCTGGCGCCCTCGGTCACGCGGCGGCTGATCACCGAGTTCTCGCGGCTCTCGCACACCCCCAAGCTGATGTCCTCGGCGCGGGCCGCCTACGGCGACCTCACGGAACGCGAGACGGAGGTGCTGGTGCTGATCGCCGAGGGCCTGTCCAACGCCGAGATCGCCGGACGGCTGGTGGTCGCCGAGTCGACGATCAAGACGCATGTCAGCCGCATCCTGGTGAAGCTGGGCCTGAGGGACCGCACCCAGGCTGCGGTGTTCGCCTACGAGGCGCGGCTGGTGACACCGGGCTGACCGTTTCCCGATCCTCGCGGGTCGGCCCTGGTCAGACCGGGTGGGTCCGGGCTAGCGTCCGTTCATGGGAGCCTTCGATCCATGGGACCCGGCGTTCCTCGCCGACCCCTACCCCGCCTATGCCGAGCTGCGCGCCAAGGGGCGCGTGCACTACTTCGAGCCCACGGACCAGTGGCTGGTACCGCATCACGCCGATGTCTCGGCGCTGCTGCGCGACCGCCGCCTTGGCCGGACCTACCAGCACCGGTTCACCCACGAGGACTTCGGGCGGACGGCGCCGCCGGCCGAGCACGAGCCCTTCCACACCCTCAACGACCACGGCATGCTCGATCTGGAGCCGCCGGACCACACCCGGATCCGGCGCCTGGTGTCGAAGGCGTTCACCCCGCGCACGGTGGAGCGGCTCAAGCCCTACGTGGCCGGGCTCGCCGGAGAGCTGGTGGACCGGCTCGTCGAGTCCGGCGGCGGGGATCTGCTCGCCGACGTCGCCGAGCCGCTGCCGGTCGCCGTGATCGCCGAGATGCTGGGCATCCCGGAGGCGGACCGGGCGCCGCTCAGGCCCTGGTCGGCGGACATCTGCGGGATGTACGAGCTGAGCCCCTCGGAGGAGACCGCGGACCGGGCGGTGCGGGCCTCGGTGGAGTTCTCCGCGTATCTGCGCGAGCTGATCGCCGAGCGGCGCGAGAAGCCCGGCGAGGACCTGATCTCCGGGCTCATCGCCGCCCACGACGAGGGCGACCGGCTCACCGAGCAGGAGATGATCTCGACCTGTGTGCTCCTGCTGAACGCGGGCCACGAGGCGACCGTCAACGCCACGGTCAACGGGTGGGCGGCGCTGTTCCGCAACCCCGGGCAGCTGGCCGCCCTGCGGGCCGACCACTCGCTGGTGCCGGGCGCGGTGGAGGAGCTGATGCGCTACGACACGCCGCTCCAGCTGTTCGAGCGGTGGGTGCTGGACGAGATCGAGATCGATGGCACGGTGATTCCGCGCGGTGCCGAGATCGCCATGCTCTTCGGCTCCGCCAACCATGACCCCGAGGTGTTCCGGGAGCCCGAGCGGCTGGATCTCGGGCGGGTGGAGAACCCGCACATCTCCTTCAGCGCGGGTATCCACTACTGCATCGGGGCGCCGCTCGCCCGGATCGAGCTGGCGGCCTCGATGACGGCGCTGCTGGAGCGGGCGCCGACGTTGGGTCTCGCGGCGGAGCCGCGGTTGAAGCCGAACTTCGTCATCCGGGGGATGGAGGGGCTCAGCGTCTCGGTGTGAGGGGTCGGTGTGAGCGGTGCGTGGCCGGCTGCGGCGCCGTCGTGGCCGGTCGCGCAGTTCCCCGCGCCCCTGGTGGGGGTGGGCGGTGTGGTGGTTTGGCTGCGGCGCCGTTGTGGCTGGTCGCGCAGTTCCCCGCGCCCCTGGTGGGGCGCGGGGTGGGGGCTGGGGTCAGGTGGTGATGTCTCGGTGGTGGAGGGTGGTGAGGCCTGCTGTGGTCAGGGCTGTTGCCGTGGTCAGGAGGAGCAGTACCGGGGGCCATGTCATCTCGCCGCCCGGGAGCTTGGGGAGGTGGGCGAACGGGGAGAGGTCCAGCACCGCCTGCGGGGCGTCCAGCGCCGGGCCCACCCAGCCGATCAGCAGGACCGCTCCGGCCACCGCCCAGGCCGCCTTCGCCGCCCGCGGCAGCGCCCCGTACAGCAGGACGGTGAGGCCGCCGACGAGCCAGACCGCCGGGAGCTGGACGAGGCAGGCGGCCAGCAGCGCGCCGAGGTCCTCGCCGTGGCCGAGCGCGAGGCCCAGCCAGGCCGTCAGCATGATCAGCGCGGACCCGGCGAAGGCGATCACCAGGTGGCCCGCGGCCCAGCGGAGCCGGCCCACCGCGTTGGCCAGCACCGGTTCCGCCCGCATCGAGGTCTCCTCGGCGTGCAGCCGCAGCACGGCGGAGACCACGAACAGCGAGGCGACCAGTCCCAGCATGCCGACCATGGACGCCAGGAACGCGTCCGTGATGCCGCTCTGCCCGCCCATCCGCTCGAAGATCTCCCTGGCCCGCTCGTTGTCGCCGACCAGGTCCGCCACACCGTCCGTCAGCCCGCCGTAGACCACCCCGGCCAGGAAGAAGCCGACGCTCCAGCCGAACACCCCGCCCCGCTGGAGCCGCCAGGCCAGCGCGGCCGCCGTGCCGAGGCGGCCCTCGGCCGGGCCGGGCCGGGCGGGCAGGAAGCTCATGCCGAGGTCCCTGCGGCCGGCCAGCGCGTACGCCACCAGGGCCTGTACGGCCGTCGCCGCCGCGAACAGCAGCAGCACCCACCAGCGTTCGTCCGCGTAGGACCGCAGCTCGGACAGCCAGCCCAGCGGTGAGACCCAGGTCAGCGGTGAGGAGCCGTCGTCCGCCGCGGAGTCGCCCGCCGCGCGCAGCACGAACACCACGCCGAGCAGTCCCGCCGTCAGGCCCCGGGCCAGCCGCGCGCTCTCGGTGAACTGGGCGACGATCGCCGCGAGCGTCGCGAACACCATGCCCACGCCCGCCAGGCCCAGACCGAAGGCCACCGCCCCGGCGAGGCCCCGGCCCGCGAGTCCCACGACGACCAGGGCGGCGAGCACCGCGTTGGCGACGGCCGCGGCCAGCAGCGCCGCCGTCAGGGACGCCCTGCGGCCGACCATCCCCGACGCCACCAGTTCCTGACGCCCGCTCTCCTCCTCGTCCCGGGTGTGCCGTACGACGACCAGCAGGCTGACCACGGCCGCGAGGGCGCCCGCGTACACGCCGACCCGCCACGCCGTCAGCGCGCCGACGGAGTCGTCGAAGACGGGACCGATCAGGGCGCGGAAGGAGGCGTTGGCGGAGGTGTCCGCGACCAGTTCGGCGCGGTCGGCCGGGGTCGGGTAGAGGTTCTCCAGGGTGCCCGGCATCGACAGGACCATCAGGGTGTTCACCGCGACCCACACCGGGATCATCAGCCGGTCCCGGCGCAGGGCGAACCGCAGCAGCGTTCCGGTGCCCGTCAGTTGGGCGGCGGCCGTGCTCATCGGGTCACCGCCGGGTCCTGGTAGTGGCGCAGGAACAGCTCCTCCAGCGTCGGCGGGGTCGAGGTCAGCGAGCGCACCCCGGACTCGGCGAGCGCCTTCAGTACGGCGTCCAGCTTGTCGCTCTCCACCTGGAGCCGGACCCGGTGGCCCTGTACGTCGAGGTCGTGGACGCCGGGCAGGTGCGCCAGCCCGTCGGGGGGTCCGGCGAGTTCGGCGCTCACGCTGGTCCGGGTCAGGTGGCGCAGGTCGGCCAGGGTGCCGGTCTCGACGGTGCGGCCGTTGCGGATGATGCTGACCCGGTCGCAGAGCTCCTCGACCTCGCTGAGGATGTGCGAGGAGAGCAGGACCGTGCGGCCCCGGTCCCGTTCCTGCCGTACGCAGCTCTGGAACACCTCCTCCATCAGCGGGTCCAGGCCCGAGGTCGGCTCGTCCAGGATGAGCAGGTCCACGTCCGAGGCGAACGCGGCGACCAGGGCGACCTTCTGCCGGTTGCCCTTGGAGTAGGTGCGGCCCTTCTTGGTGGGGTCCAGCTCGAAGCGCTCGGTCAGCTCCGCGCGGCGCCGCCGGTCGAGTCCGCCGCGGAGGCGGCCGTAGAGGTCGATGACCTCGCCGCCGGACAGGTTGCGCCACAGGGTGACGTCGCCGGGGACGTAGGCGATCCGGCGGTGCGCCTCCACGGCGTCCGCCCAGGGGTCGCGGCCCAGGATCTGCGCGGCGCCGGAGTCGGCGCGGAGCAGGCCGAGCAGGACCCGGATGGTGGTGGACTTGCCCGAGCCGTTGGGGCCGAGGAAGCCGTGCACCTCGCCGGTGGTCACCTCCAGGTCCAGGCCGTCGAGGGCGTGCGTACGGCCGAACGACTTGTGGAGGCCGGAGACGGTGATTGCCTTCGTCATGAGGCCGAACGTACGCTTACTTCAGAAATTTGTGAAGTTAAGGAAGCGTATGAATCCCCGTTAGGGTGGGTGTATGACGGAAGAGGCGGAGGCGGGACGGGACCCCGAAGCGGTGTCGAGGTTCGTGGAGTCCTTCGCGGCGCAGCTCGTCGAGGCGGGCATGCAGCGGATGGCGGCGCGGGTGTTCGCCGCGCTGCTCGCCTCCGAGGAGGGGGTGCTGACCTCTGCCGAGCTGGGGGAGCAGTTGCGGATCAGTCCGGCTGCGGTCTCCGGGGCGGTGCGGTATCTCGCGCAGACGCGGATGGTGTCGCGGGAGCGGGAGCCGGGGTCCCGGCGGGAGCGGTACCGGGTGCACGGGGATCAGTGGTACGAGGCGCTGACCAGTCGTGAGGCCGTCCTCAAGCGGTGGGAGGGGGCGTTGCGGGACGGGGTGAGCAGTCTGGGGCCCGAGACGCGGGCGGGGCGGCGGATGGCGGAGACGCTGGCGTTCTTCGAGTTCGTCGAGGGGGAGATCGGGCTGATGATGGAGCGGTGGCGGGTGCAGCGGGAGGAGCGGTTCGGGGGGTGAGCGGGGTGTTGTCGGCTGCGGCGCCGTCGTGGCTGGTCGCGCAGTTCCCCGCGCCCCTGGAGGGGTGGCCGGTGTGGTGGTTCGGCTGCGGCGCCGCTGTGGCTGGTCGCGCAGTTCCCCGCGCCCCCAAGCGCGCCCCAGGCGTGCCCCCAGGGCGTGCTCCCGGGGGCTATGGGTGGTCCGGGAGTACCAGGGACAGGGCGTTTTGCCAGACCGTCCAGGTGCGGCGGCGGACCGGGCCCGCGTCCGTCGCGTCCGCCCGGTAGCGGAAGTCCGCTCCCGAGACCGTCACCCGGCGGCCCCGCGCCAGCAGCGGGACCGCCTCCGCGCCCACCGCCACCGGGCGCACCTCCACCGAGGCCGTGCCGGAGCCGTGCGGGGTCACCGAGACGCCGTCCACCGGCTGGTCCAGGTCCACCAGGGTCACCCCGTCCACCTCCACCCGCAGCCGCGTCGGACCGAGTCCGGGCGGGACCGGGGCAGGACGCGCAGGGACCAGTGTGCGGACGAGGGAGTGGTAGGTCCGCCGCCAGGGGCGCTCCTCCAGTTCCCCGGAGTCCGCGGAGGGCGGCAGGGGAGGGATGCGCAGCGCGCCCAGCACCACCCCGTCGCTGTCGTCGACCAGGACGTCCCGGCGCCGCTCGACCCCCTCCAGCACCGCCCGCGCAGCGGCCACCGCGCCCGTGGGCACCCCCAGCGTCCCGGCCAGGGACAGCGCGGCGCCCACCGGGACCACGGACAGCGCGCATCCGGCCAGTTCCCGCTGCCGGTGCAGCAGGGACACCGCCCGCACCAGCGCCCGGTCGTCGCCCACCACCACGGGGCGGCGCGACCCGCGGCGCTGGAGTGCGCGAGCGAATTCCTCGGGCCCCTCCGGCAGGCAGACCTTCGTCGCGGCACCCGCGCTGAGCACGTCTTTCGCGATCCTGACGGACTCCCCGTCCGTATGCCGGGCCACCGGGTCGATCACCACCAGCAGCTGATCGGACGTCGCGAAAGTCGCCACCTCGGCCATGCCTCGCTTCCTCGGGTAGCATCTTTGTGCAAGAGCCCCTTGCGCTATTGCGCCAGGGGCTTCGTCTATTCCGGGGCATCCGGGTCCGACGGGTTGCGACCGACGATGGTCGCCGGTGTACGAGGACAGCAGTCTCGCGTACGCCCCTGACCTTGGACATGCCCCGCCCGGAAGGGGTGTACGCGCGTGCCCGCACTTGTGCTGCTCGGTGCTCAGTGGGGTGACGAAGGCAAGGGAAAGGCCACCGACCTGCTCGGTGGATCCGTGGACTATGTGGTGCGCTACCAGGGCGGCAACAACGCCGGCCACACGGTGGTAGTGGGCGATCAGAAGTACGCCCTGCATCTCCTCCCTTCCGGAATCCTGTCCCCGGGGTGCACCCCGGTCATCGGAAACGGTGTCGTCGTCGACCCGTCGGTCCTGCTCTCCGAGCTGAGCGGGCTGAACGAGCGAGGCGTCGACACGTCCAAGCTCCTCATCAGCGGTAACGCGCACATCATCACGCCGTACAACGTCACGGTCGACAAGGTGACGGAACGCTTCCTCGGAAAGCGGAAGATCGGCACGACCGGGCGCGGCATCGGCCCGACCTACGCCGACAAGATCAACCGCGTCGGCATCCGGGTCCAGGACCTGTACGACGAGTCGATCCTCCAGCAGAAGGTCGAGGCGGCGCTCGACGCCAAGAACCAGCTGCTGACCAAGCTCTACAACCGCCGTGCCATCGCCGTGGACCAGGTGGTCGAGGAGCTGCTGGGCTACGCGGAGAAGCTGGAGCCGTACGTCGCCGACACGGTCCTGGTGCTGAACCAGGCCCTGGAGGACGACAAGGTCGTGCTCTTCGAGGGCGGCCAGGGCACGCTCCTGGACATCGACCACGGCACGTACCCCTTCGTCACCTCCAGCAACCCGACCGCGGGCGGCGCCTGCACGGGTGCGGGCGTGGGCCCGACGAAGATCAGCCGGGTCATCGGCATCCTGAAGGCGTACACCACCCGCGTCGGCTCCGGTCCGTTCCCGACGGAGCTGTTCGACGAGGACGGCGAGGCGCTGCGCCGCATCGGCGGCGAGCGGGGTGTCACCACCGGCCGTGACCGCCGCTGCGGCTGGTTCGACGCGGTGATCGCCCGGTACGCGACCCGGGTGAACGGTCTGACGGACTTCTTCCTCACCAAGCTCGACGTCCTCACCGGCTGGGAGCAGATCCCGGTCTGCGTGGCGTACGAGATCGACGGCAAGCGCGTCGAGGAGCTGCCCTACTCGCAGTCCGACTTCCACCACGCGAAGCCGGTCTACGAGACGCTGCCGGGCTGGTCCGAGGACATCACCAAGGCGAAGTCGTTCTCCGACCTGCCGAAGAACGCCCAGAACTACGTCAAGGCGCTGGAGGAGATGTCCGGCGCCCCGATCTCCGCGATCGGCGTGGGTCCGGGCCGGGACGAGACGATCGAGATCAACTCGTTCATCTGATCCGCCGGCCGTCACGGCACAGGCGCGAGAAGGGGCGTCCCGGTCACGGGGCGCCCCTTCCCGTAGCCGGGGGCACTCGGTGTGCGGGGCGGGGGGCCAGGGGCGGGCCTATTCTTGAAGGGTGACATCAGGGGAGAAGGGGATTTAGGGATCATTTAGGGGGCGAACCGGCGGAAGGTGTGCGCGATGCGTGTGATGCTCAAGGCGACGCTGGACACGGAGAAGGGCAACGAGGCCATCCGCGACGGCCGGATGCCCAAGGTCATGCAGGCGGCCATGGAGAAACTGCGGCCGGAGGCCGCCTACTTCGGCCCCGAGGGCGGTCACCGCACCTGCTGGATGGTGATCGACCTCCAGGACAGCTCCCAACTGCCTCCCGCGGCCGAGCCCTTCTTCACCGAGATGAACGCCAAGGTCGAGTTCATCCCCGTGATGAACGCGGAGGACCTTCAGAAGGGCCTCTCGCAGCTGGGCGGAGGCTGACCGGTCCGCCCGGGTCGCGCTCAGCTGAAGATGATCATCGATCCCTGGGCCAGGCTCCGGGTCGCCGCCGCGTGCAGGCCCAGCCAGACGTGGCGTTCGCGGGCGAAGGGACTGGGGTCGTAGGGGGCGGGGACGGCCGGTTCCTCCAACTCCGTGGGAGCCAGGGGCGCCTGGGGCGCGGTCGGCGGGTTGGCCGGGTCGATGCCGATCGACGGAGCCACGAACTCCAGCTCCCTCAGCAGACTCTGGGACGAGCCCAGCGGGCCGCCGCCCGCGAGGAGTTCGTCGCTGGCGAGCGGGTGCGGGAAGTCCACGGGGACGTACGCCCCCGCGTGGTCGTAGTGCCAGACCAGGTGCGACTGCTGGGCCGTCGCCTCGAACATCTCCAGGAGCTGCTCGTAGTCGCCGCCGAGTTCGTCCACCGGGGTCACCGGCAGACCGCACACCTGGAGGAGGTGGGCGCGGCGCAGGAAGTGCAGCGCGTCGTAGTCGAATCCGGCCACCGGGGCGACCTCGCCGGACAGTCCCGGCATGTACTGGTAGACCGGCACCGGCGGGAGCCCGGCCTCGGCCAGCACCTTGTTGTATTGCGCGAGTTCCTCGGCGAACGGGTTGTCGGGGGTGTGGCACAACACGTCGACGAGCGGTACCAGCCACAGGTCACAGGCCAAAAGAGGACTCCTCGCGGGTAGCGCGCCGTAGAGCGGTGGTCAGGGCAGAGTAATCGGTCGGGCCCGGGGTGAAACCCCCCAGTACCGGACGCCGGTACGGGCCGTGCAGGACCCTTACCCAGCCGCTCCGGACGCGAGTCGCTCGATCAGGGCCAGGGAGTGGGTGTTGTACGCGGAGACGATCGCGCGGGCGGCGCCGGTGTCGCGGCGGGAGAGCGCGTCGACCAGCTCGGTGTGGCCCGACCACAGGACGCCCCGCAGGTCGGTCAGGGCCCGCAGGTGCTGCACGGCGCAGACCCAGGACTGCACGCGCAGCCGGTGCAGGAAGTCGGCGAGGTAGGGGTTGCCGAACAGGACGGCCAGCTCGCGCCAGAAGCGCAGGTCGTAGCCGATGAGGACGGTGAGGTCGCCGGCGGCGGCGGCGCGCTGGGCCTCCTCGCCGCGGCGGCGGACGCCGGTCAGGGCGGCGGCGGTGCGGGGGTCGCCGGACTCCTGGTAGCCCTCGCGGCCCTCGTCGAGGGCCTGGAACATCCCGTCGGTGACGAGGCTGCGGGCCTCGATGATGCCGCGGTAGTCCTCGGCGGTGTACTCGTGGACGCGGAAGCCGCGGTGCTGGTCGGCCTCCAGCAGGCCCTGCGCGGAGAGGTCGACGAGCGCCTCGCGGACGGGGGTGGCGGAGACGCCGTACTGCTCGGCTATCTCCTTGACCGTGAACTCCTGCCCCGGCTGGAGGCGTCCGGCCAGCACCTCGTCGCGCAGCGCGTCCGCTATCTGCTGGCGCAGGGTGCTGCGGGTCACCGCACCGGTGCCGGTGGAGCCGGGCATGGTCGGGGGTTCTCCTCGTCGCGCTGGGTGGCGTGCTCGCCCTGGTCTACGAGCACGCCACCTTACGCGTTCGCCCCACGGGGTGACTCGGGGGTGATCCCCGCCACATCAGGGCCTCTTGACGGCTACTCCGTGTACGTGTCGGCGACCGAGAGGGCGGCGTCCAGCGCGGCCAGCCCCTCCTTCAGTTCGGCCTCGGAGATGTTGCACGGCGGGACGACGTGCGTCCGGTTCATGTTCACGAAGGGCCAGATGCCGTGCTGCTTCGCGGCGGCGCCGAAGGCGGCCATCGGCGCGTTGGCCTCGCCCGCGGCGTTGTACGGCACCAGCGGCTCGCGTGTCTCGCGGTTCTTGACCAGGTCCAGCGCCCAGAACATGCCGACTCCGCGCACCTCGCCGACCGAGGGGTGCCGCTCGGCCAGCTCCGCCAGCGCGGGACCGAGCACCGAGGCGCCGAGCCGGGCCGCGTTCTCCACGACGCCCTCCTCCGCCATCACGTTGATCGTGGCGACGGCGGCCGCGCAGGCCAGCGGGTGCCCGGAGTAGGTGAGGCCGCCGGGGTAGGCCCGCTTGCCGAAGGTCTCGGCGACGGCGCCGGAGATCGCGACACCGCCCAGCGGGACGTAGCCGGAGTTCACGCCCTTGGCGAAGGTCATCAGGTCCGGCACGACGCCCGAGAGGTCGGCGGCGAACCACTCGCCGGTCCGGCCGAAGCCGGCCATGACCTCGTCCAGGATGAAGACGATTCCGTACTTGTCGCATATCTCACGCACGCCGGCGAGGTAGCCGGGCGGCGGGACCATGATCCCGGCGGTGCCGGGGATGGTCTCCAGGATGATCGCGGCGACGGTCGAGGGCCCCTCGAAGGCGATCGTCGTCTCCAGGTGCTCCAGCGCGCGGGCGCACTCCTGCTCCTCGGTCTCGGCGTAGAAGCGCGAGCGGTAGAGGAAGGGTGCCCAGAAGTGCACGACGCCGGCCGTGCCGCTGTCGGAGGGCCAGCGGCGCGGGTCGCCGGTGAGGTTCACGGCCTGCTGGGTGCCGCCGTGGTACGAGCGGTACGCGGAGAGGACCTTGGGGCGCCCGGTGTGCAGCCGGGCCATTCGTACGGCGTGCTCGACGGCGTCGGCGCCGCCGTTGGTGAAGAAGATCTTGTCCAGGTCGCCGGGGGTCCGCTCGGCGATCAGCCGGGCCGCCTCCGACCGCGCCTCGACGGCGAACGCGGGCGCGAACGTGGCGAGGGTGGCGGCCTGCTCCTGGATCGCGGCGACGACCTTCGGGTGCTGGTAGCCGATGTTGGTGTAGACGAGCCCGCTGGTGAAGTCGAGGTAGCGGTTGCCGTCGTAGTCCCAGAAGTGCGACCCCTCGGCGCCGGCGACGGCGAGCGGGTCGATGAGCTCCTGCGCGGACCAGGAGTGGAAGACGTGCGCGCGGTCCGCGGCCTTCACGGCGGCGCCGGCCTCGGGGTTTGGCTGAGGGGTCATGCGGCCGAGGGTAAATGTCCGCGATGCGGAAGCGATATCGGCGTCCTGTCTGCGGGACGGGACGGCCATGCGACAGGTTGTCCACACGGGTCGCCCCGAGGAGTATTGACAGCATGCTGCGTTAATGACAGGATACTGTCATAAGCAGTGAGGCTCATCGAGTGAGGCTCATCAGCAGTGAAGCCGAGGAGGACGTCATGAGCAGCAAGCCCGTACACCTCGCCGTCTACCACACCTTCGCCGACTGGGAGACGGGATACGCCACCGCCTTCCTCGCCCGCTCCGGGTACGAGGTCCGGACCGCGGGCACCGCCACCGAGCCCGTCCGCAGCATCGGCGGCCTCTCCGTCCTGCCCGACCTGGCGCTGGACGGCCTGCGCCCCGAGGACAGCTCGCTGCTGATCCTGCCGGGCGCCGACCTCTGGGACACCTCCGAGGACCTCGCGCCCTTCGCCCGCAAGGCGGCGGAGTTCCTGGCCGCGGGGGTGCCGGTGGCCGCGATCTGCGGGGCCACCGCCGGCCTCGCCCGCGAGGGGCTGCTCGACGACCGGGACCACACGAGCGCGGTCTCCTTCTACCTCGCGGCCACCGGGTACAAGGGCGGCGAACGCTACGTCGACACCGACGCCGTCACCGACCGCGGCCTGATCACCGCCGGCCCCACCGACCCGGTCGCCTTCGCCCGCGAGATTTTCGCGCTGCTCGGCGTCTACCAGGGCGAGGTGCTCGACGCCTGGTACCGGCTGTTCCACGACTCCGACGCCGAGGCGTACGCCGTACTGGAGGCGGCCGGGTGAGCGGTGCGCGACAGGACCTGCTGAGCAGGGCGGCGCTCGCCGTGTTCCGGCTCAACGGGCAGTTCCTCGCCGTGGCGGAGGAGTTGGCGCGGCCCGCCGGACTCACCGCGGCCTGGTGGCAGGTGCTCGGGGCGGTGCTGCGCGAGCCGCTCACCGTCTCCGGGATCGCCCGGGAGATGGGCATCACCCGGCAGAGCGTGCAGCGGATCGCCGATCTGCTGGTGGAGCGGGGGCTCGCCGAGTACCGGCCCAACCCCGCCCACCGGCGGGCCAAGCTGCTCGCGCCGACCGAGGAGGGGTACGCGGCCGTCCGCCGGATCGATCCGGGCCACGCGGCCTTCGCCGACCGGCTGGCCCTGGCCTTCGGCGAGAGCGAACTCGCGGACGCGGTAAGCGTGCTGGAGCGGCTGTCGAAGGTCCTTGAGGAGACACCACCGGCTGTTACGGAACCGTAGACGCCGGGCCTCTCACCTCCCGCGAAGCCCGCACTGCTGACCTCCGCGAGTGAGCAACACCCCTCGTTCCGGGCCCGGTTGAATGCTCGGCGAACTTCAGCCGACCAGTCCGGAATGCGCCCCTCGTCGAACGTAGGGTGTCCGCACACTTGTCCGGCTCCGGGGAGTTGCGGGGGCACCCGATGGAGTTGCTGAGCGCGGAGAACGTCGTGGCCGTGTCGACGGCCGTGGCCGGCATCGTGGCCTCGGCCGTCATGGTCTGGTACGAGCGCCGGGTGCCGCGGCGCAAACGGATCGGCTACCGCGTCCAGATGGACAACCCGATCGGCGACGACGTCACCTCCGGCCGGGCCAACGTCCGCCTGGGCCTCTTCGACGAGGCGCCGGGGATGCACCAGGCGACCCTGGTCCTGCTGCGCGTGGAGAACGACGGCTCGCAGGGCATCGGCCACGACGACTACACCAGCCGCGAACTGCACGGCCTGACCGCGGTGTTCACCGACCGCAGCATCCGCGGGGTGTCGGTCACCCAGCCGCCCGGCACCGACCACCTGATGAGCCACTTCACCCCGCACGCCGGCTTCGGCTACGACCCCGGCGGCAACGCGCTGCGCATCCCGCGGGTCCCGCTCAACCGGGGTGAGCACTTCAAGCTGCTCGTCCTGCTGTCGGGCGGCGACGTGGGCCGGGACATCCGGCTCGTCGGCGGTATCCGGGACGGCGAGGTGCACCCCAACCGCAGCGCCACCCCGGACGACAAGCCGCCGCTGTTCAGCCGGGCGGCCCGTCTGATCACCCTGATGCTCACCGTCTCGGTCCTCACCCTCTCCGCGATCGTCGTCGTCCGCGACGACACCCCGCCCCCGCTCGGCTGCGAGAAGGGCACCCTGACCATCACCGGCTCCACGGCCTTCGCCCCGGTGGTAAGGGACCTCGCGAAGGAGTACGAGAAGGACTGCGAGGGCGCCGAGATCTCCGTGGAGGCGCGGGGCAGTTCGGCCGGCGTGGGCGAACTCGCCGCGCTGGAGGGCACGTCGGCCGCTGAACGGGCGTCGATGATCGCCTTCCACGACGGACCCAGCAAGCGGGCGGACGGCTCACTGACCCGGCTGCCGATGGCCCTGTCGGTCTTCGCGCTGGTGGTCAACGACGCGCTGCGGCTGCCCGGCGGCGGTCTGACCACGGCGGACGTGAAGCGGGTCTACGCCGGTGACATCACGTACTGGGACGAGCTGGACCCGAAGCTGCCGCACTGGCGGGTGGTCCTGGTGAGCCGGGACGCCGACTCCGGCACCCGGCAGGTCTTCCAGGACCGGGTGCTGGACGGCACCTGGGAGGGCGTGCCGAGCACCTCCCTGGACTGCGACGTCCGCACCGACCGTGCCGCCCCCGTCCGCTGCGAGCTGGACTCCACGGAGGAGGTCCTGAAGAAGGTCGCGCAGATCAGGGGAGCGATCGGCTACAGCGAACTCAACATCGCCACCGGCCGGGACCACGTCAGCCGGGTCCGCCTGGACGGCGCCGAGCCCTCGGTGGCGGCCCTGGAACAGGCGGCGCGCCCCTACCCGTACTTCGGTGTGGAGTACGCCTACACGTACGGCGACCCGCCCGGCGGCTCCCTGGCCGGCAGCTTCCTGGACTACGTCCGGAACAACGGCGAGACCCTGATCCGCACCCACGACCATGTGCCCTGCTCCACCCCGGAGGGCGAACGCCTCTGCCGAGACGCCGCCTGACCCCGGCCGGACGCCCTCCCGCCCCGTCCGCCCCCTCGGGGCCGACGGTCCGGAGGGCCCCACGCCAGCGGCCCGGCGGCCCGGCGGGGCGAAGACCAAAGAGGCGCCCGCGCCGGAGACCGAAGGGGCGCCCGCGCCGGAGCCCGAAGGGGGCGCAAGCCGGAGCGCGGCGGGTCGGCAAGCCGGGGACCGGCGGCCCGGCGGCCCGGCCGGCGGGGGCCGAAAGTACCCCCGACCGGAGAGAGACGGCCCCGCGGGCCGGTCAGCGCGGCTCCGGGGGGCGTTGGCGCGGCATGTTCGGGCGGGCCGGACCGCCGGGCGGCATCGGGAACCGGCCGTGGACGACCGTCCCGTCCTGCCGGCCCCCGCCCGCCACCGCGCCCTGGATGCCCATGGGTGCCGTACCCGTGCGGAACTCCACCATCCAGTCCGCCGTCTCCGTGCGGACCAGCTCCGTCACGTCCTCGGAGAACCGCCGCAGGACCCCCAGGCACCGGTCCGCGGCCTCGCTCGCCGTGCCCTCCGCCGGCCCGAGCACCTCCCGGACGCTCTCCGAGGCCCAGTCGAACTGGAGCACCTGGAGCCGCCGCTGCACCGCCTGCGCCGTGGCCACGTCCCTTATCCAGCCGGAGGTGACCCCGAAGAACCGGTCCACGCCGACACACGCGACCGCAAGCAGCAGCGCCAGATACCCCCAGGGCGCCACCCCGCCGATCACCCCGGTCAGATCCAGCAGCGGCAGCGCGGCCCCCGACACCGCCCCCGCCGCGGCACCCCCGCGCAGCACCCGGGCGCCCCTGCGCTTCCACACCCGGTCCGCCAGGTACCAGGCGGCGATGTCCAGCGCGCCCTGCTCCACCCACCGGTACAGCTCGTCCAGCCGCACCGCGGGCTCGCCCCAGTCGCCGCCCGGAAACGCCCGCCCGGTCAGGTCGCCCGTCCGGGGCCCGGCGGCCCCCTCGCGGCTCTCGCCCCGGCCGTCGTGCGGCGGGCCCTCGGGCTGCATCTCCGGCTGACCCACCCGGCACTCCCTACTGATCCCTGCTGGTCCCGATCACTTTGCGTGACACTGTGACGCATGTTCCTGATGCGCCGGACCCTTCCTACCGCCCAATGGGTGGCGAAGGGGCGTCTTTCGCGGCTTTTCCGCTCGGAAGTGGCCCTTGATCAGGTATAGGCCACACATTCGCCTCACTCGAAAGAGTGCCGGGGCGACGGCCGGGCAGAGCACGTAGGCTCGTGCCGAACGGCAAAAGGACAAGGGAACCAGAGGAACGGGAGCTGATCGTGATCCCCGGTGGTGGCCAGCCCAACATGCAGCAGCTGCTCCAGCAGGCCCAGAAGATGCAGCAGGACCTGGCGAACGCCCAGGAGGAACTGGCGAGGACCGAGGTCGAGGGGCAGGCCGGCGGTGGTCTGGTGAAGGCGACCGTCACCGGCTCCGGCGAACTGCGCGGTCTGCGCATCGACCCCAAGGCGGTGGACCCGGAGGACACCGAGACCCTCGCCGACCTGATCGTCGCGGCCGTCCAGGCGGCCAACGAGAACGCCCAGACCCTCCAGCAGCAGAAGCTCGGCCCGCTCGCCCAGGGCCTCGGCGGCTCCATCCCCGGCCTGCCTTTCTAAGACGGCCGCCGGGCCTCTACCGTACGTAGTGAAGGAACCCCAGGAAGGGCGGCAGTCCGTTGTACGAAGGCGTGGTCCAGGACCTGATCGACGAGCTGGGGCGGCTGCCCGGCGTCGGTCCCAAGAGCGCGCAGCGGATCGCCTTCCACATCCTCCAGGCGGAACCGACCGACGTACGGCGTCTCGCGCAGGCCCTCATGGAGGTCAAGGCGAAGGTCCGCTTCTGCGCGACCTGCGGAAACGTCGCGCAGGAAGAGCTGTGCAACATCTGCCGCGACGCCCGCCGCGACTCCTCGGTCATCTGTGTGGTGGAGGAGCCGAAGGACGTGGTGGCCATCGAGCGCACCCGTGAGTTCCGCGGCCGCTACCACGTCCTGGGCGGCGCGATCAGCCCCATCGAGGGGGTCGGCCCCGACGACCTGCGTATACGAGAACTTCTCGCGCGGTTGGCCGACGGTACGGTCACGGAGCTGATCCTGGCCACGGACCCGAATCTGGAAGGCGAGGCCACGGCCACGTACCTCGCCCGCATGATCAAGCCTATGGGCCTCAAGGTCACCCGCCTGGCCAGCGGCCTCCCGGTGGGTGGCGACCTGGAATACGCGGACGAGGTCACACTCGGCCGCGCCTTCGAGGGGAGACGACTCCTAGATGTCTGACGCCACGCTGCACGCGACCACGCAGGACCCGGACGACTTCGCCGTCCAGATCGCGGACCAGGTCGAGAGCTTCCTCGTAGCGGTCACCGAGGTGGCCAAGGGCGACGAGCCGGAATCGGCGATCCCCTTCCTGCTGCTGGAGGTCTCCCAGCTGCTGCTCGCCGGCGGCCGGCTCGGCGCGCACGAGGACATCGTCCCGGACGAGCGCTACGAGCCCGACCTCGGCCCCGAGCCGGACGTGGACGAGCTGCGCGAGAACCTCGCCCGCATCCTGGACCCGGTGGACGTGTACTCGGAGGTCTTCGACCCCTACGAGCCCCGCAAGGCGGCCGTCCCCGCCCGGATCTCCGACGACCTCACCGACGTCATCACCGACCTCCGCCACGGCATGGCCCACTACCGCGCGGGCCGCACCACCGAGGCCCTGTGGTGGTGGCAGTTCTCCTACTTCTCCAACTGGGGCTCCACGGCCTCGGCGACCCTCCGGGCCCTCCAGTCCGTCCTCGCCCACGTCCGCCTGAACCAGCCCCTGGAGGAACTGGACGGCCTGGACACGGACCAGGGTGTGATGGGCGACGAGACGCTGGAGTTCGAGGCCGGCCGGGTCATGCAGCAGGAGATCGGCGACCAGCTCGGGCTGAGGCCGACGAAGTAGCCTCCGGGCCCGCGGTGCGGGGCGAGCGCCGGACACTGTGAAACCGGTCACGCTGGGGTGCCCTTCAAGCTACGCTCGGTAGCGACCGAGTTGGTACTCGCTGTGGCGTGTCGGCCGGAGGTGGGCGCGGTGACGGGTCAGAACAACTACCAGCGGCCGGCCGCCTGGTGCTACAGCGGCGACCAGCTGAAACGCTGGCGCACCAAGGCGGACGTCAGCCGGGAGCAGCTCGCCTCGGCCGCCAACTACTCCCCGGACACCATCATGTCGATGGAGCGCGGGGTACGGCGGCCGACGCCGCGCGTGCTGGACGTGGCGGACGAACTGTGCGGAGCGCAGGGCATGTTGAGCGCCGCGAAACAGTTCCTGGACCGGGACCGGTACTCGCCCCGGGCGCAGGACTTCATGGAGCGCGAGAGCGAGGCGACCAGCATCTGGTGGTACGACGTCTCGCTCGTGCCGGGGCTGTTGCAGACGAGGGGGTACGCCCGCGCTCTCATCGACAACCGCATCCCGCCCCTGGACGAGGAGACGGTGGAGGAGCGCGTCGCGGGCCGGATGGAACGGCAGTCCATCCTCACGGAACGGAAACCGCCGGTCGGTCTGAGCTTCGTTCTCTACGAGGCGGTACTGCGCGCACCACAGGTGGATGCCGAACAACTGCGGCACTTGGTGGAGGTGGGGCGGCTGCGGAACGTCGTGGTGCAGGTGCTCCCCTTCGAACGGGCCACCAGCGACGCACTCATGGGTCCCCTGGTGCTGTTGGAAACTCGCGAACACGAGCGATTCGCCTTCTCCGAAGGCCCGTTCGCCAGCGAGCTTTCGGCTGATCCGGGGGTTGTCAGCCGGGTGACCGAGCGGCTTAGCATGATCCGCACAGAGGCTCTCGGACCCGACGAGTCGGCCCGATTGATCGAGCGGATGGTGGGCAGTCATGACTGACCAGCGGAAGTGGTTCAAGTCGAGCTACAGCGACAACGAGGGCGGCAACTGCGTCGAGGTCGCGCTCGATTGGTTCAAGTCCAGCTACAGCGACAACGAGGGCGGTGCCTGCGTCGAGGTCGCGCTCGCCGCAGGCATTCATGTCCGCGACTCCAAGAACCCCTCGGGCCCCGAACTCCATCTCGCCGCGCCTGCCTGGGCGGCGTTCATTTCCGCAGTTCAGCCCGGGGCTTGAGCCTCGGGCTTCGAGCCCTTCCCATGGGTTTTCCGGGTTTCTTGTTTCGTTGAAATCCAACCCAACTAACCAAGCCGCTAGGTGAGTTCAGGCCGCCTACCTCGAAAGAGTGACGTTCCGTGATCGGCTTGCGCCGGAACGTGAAGCCGCCCTAGGTTCGCGGCAAATAGATCGGCCCCGGTCGGTGCTGGAACACCGGCTCCGGGGCCTGGCCCTACGGATCGTCTAGAGGTCGATCGTGGCTTGCACCCACCCTAGCCCCGCCCTGCCGTCCCCGTCCCACCCGATGGCCAAAACGGGTTACGGCAAACGCTCCGCGGGTGACGAAGACCCGCACTCCGACGCGGACTTCGCACATCTGAACCCCCGGGACCGCGAGATCGCCGTCTTCGTCGACCACCTCGAAGAGGGCCACGCGATGGGCTACAAGGCCCTCGCGGCCGTCCACCCCCGCTACGGCCAGCAGGCCGTGCGCACGTCGCTGAGCCGCATCACCGTGGCCGGCCATCTGCGCTGGATCAAGGAGCACATCACCGTCGAGGACGACTCGATGCGATGGGTCACGCGCACGTACTGGCAGCGAACGTGCAGGTCAGCGCAGTGGTGGGCGGAGTTCGCGGAGGCGCGGCACGGCGAGGACGTGACCGAGGACTACACGTCGGGTCTGGTACGCGCCGAAGACGTGACCGAGGAGCCGGTCGCGGAGGAACAGGCGCCGGAGGAAGGGGAATCCGAGCCGCCGAGCACGGCGTACCAGGCGCTTGCCGAACTCCGCGCCGCCGATCCCCGTATGCCGCTGTCCGAGCGCGACTGCCGTTCCCTCGAACCGCTCGCGGCCGAGTGGCTGTCCCGTGGCGTGTCGCCGTACGACCTCACCAAGGCACTGACCGACGGGCTGCCGCCCGCCGTCACCAACCCGGGCGGACTCGCCCGCAGACGACTGGAGAACAAGATGCCCCCGAAGAAGGCGAAGATCCGGCAGAAGCCCGCCCGTCGTGGCCGGGTGAGCCGCGTACTCCTGTACTGCCCGCTGTGCGACAGGGACGAGCGGACCACCGAGATCGTGAACGGCCTGTGCCGCGACTGCCTGGCGGAGGTCGAGGCGGAGGGAGGGCTGCGCGGGTACGTCCCGCCGACCTTCCTGCCCGCTCCGCGCGACGGCGGAGGACCGCCCGGCGCCGACGATGCCATCGATGTCACCGAGCGCGTCGAGGCACTGCGTCGCGCGGCGGGGCTGAGGTGAGCGTGCGGGAGGCCCCGGCCGGGGCACCATGGTGTCGAGGAGGCGACGCCATGACCCCCAGGACCGAAGACCGGCCGCAGATGTCCGTCGAGGAGTTCGAGGAACTCGAACGCCATGCCCCGGAGACGGTGAGCTTGGAGTTCGTCAATGGAAGGGTCGTGTTCAAGCCCGTGCCTGATGGCAACCACAGCGAGATCGTTGCCTGGCTGCAGAGGCTGTGCATGCAGCACCGCCCCGAATTGTGGCTGCACGCGGAACGGGGCTTGCAGACGGAGCGATACCGCAAAGGGCGGGCCAAGCCGGACGGCGTGCTGGTGCCGGTCGGAAGCTTCAAGGGCCATGGCGAGTGGTCGGTGCCGGACAGCGCGTTGATGGCTGTGGAAGTGACGTCGTACGACTCCGACGCGGATCGGCGCGACCGGGTCGAGAAGCCCGACGGATACGCCGCCGCGGGCATCCCCGTCTACCTCCTCATCGACCGGGACGACTGCACGGTCACCGTCTTCACCCACCCCGAGGACGGCCGCTACCGCCAGCAGGTGAACCGGCCCTTCGGGGCCACTGTCCGGATTCCGGAACCCGTGAGCATCACCCTGGACACCGAGCCGCTCAAGGAACTGGCGGACTGAGAAGTGAGCTGGCCCACTTTCCGAGTGAGGGGCCCACTACCGGGCAGACACGACCCTGGGCGTCCGAATCTCACCATCTGGGAACCCCGGGGTCGAATTCGGACGCTCGGTAAAATGAGCCGACACACACGGACTGAGCGAGGAGCGCACGTGGGCCTTGTCGTGCAGAAGTACGGAGGCTCCTCCGTAGCCGATGCCGAGGGCATCAAGCGCGTCGCCAAGCGGATCGTGGAAGCGAAGAAGAACGGCCACCAGGTGGTCGTCGTCGTTTCCGCGATGGGCGACACGACGGACGAGCTGATCGATCTCGCCGAGCAGGTATCTCCGATGCCTGCCGGGCGTGAGTTCGACATGCTGCTGACCGCCGGGGAGCGTATCTCCATGGCGCTGCTGGCCATGGCGATCAAAAACCTGGGCCACGAGGCCCAGTCCTTCACCGGCAGCCAGGCCGGCGTCATCACCGACTCGGTCCACAACAAAGCCCGGATCATCGATGTCACGCCGGGCCGGATCCGGGAGTCCCTGGACAAGGGCAACATCGCCATCGTCGCCGGGTTCCAGGGCGTCAGCCAGGACAAGAAGGACATCACCACGCTCGGGCGCGGTGGCTCCGACACGACGGCCGTCGCTCTCGCGGCCGCCCTCGACGCCGAGGTCTGCGAGATCTACACCGACGTCGACGGAGTCTTCACCGCCGACCCGCGTGTGGTGAAGAAGGCGAAGAAGATCGACTGGATCTCCTTCGAGGACATGCTGGAACTGGCCAGCTCCGGGTCGAAGGTGCTGCTCCACCGCTGTGTGGAGTACGCCCGTCGCTACAACATCCCGATCCACGTCCGGTCCAGCTTCAGCGGACTCCAGGGCACGTGGGTCAGCAGCCAGCCGATCGAGCAAGGGGACAAGAAGGTGGAGCAGGCCATCATCTCCGGTGTCGCGCACGACACCTCCGAGGCCAAGATCACGGTCGTCGGTGTGCCGGACAAGCCGGGCGAGGCCGCCGCGATCTTCCGCACGATCTCGGACGCCGAGATCAACATCGACATGATCGTGCAGAACGTGTCCGCCGCCTCCACGGGCCTGACGGACATCTCCTTCACCCTTCCCAAGGCCGAGGGCCGCAAGGCCATCGACGCCCTGGAGAAGAACAAGCACGGCATCGGCTTCGACTCGCTGCGCTACGACGACCAGATCGGCAAGATCTCCCTGGTCGGTGCGGGCATGAAGACCAACCCCGGCGTCACCGCCGACTTCTTCACCGCCCTGTCCGACGCGGGCGTGAACATCGAGCTGATCTCGACCTCCGAGATCCGTATCTCGGTGGTCACCCGCGCCGACGACGTCAACGAGGCCGTGCGCGCCGTGCACACCGCCTTCGGTCTCGACTCCGACAGCGACGAAGCCGTCGTCTACGGAGGCACCGGTCGCTGATGTCGGTCAACCGCCGGCCGACGCTCGCGGTCGTGGGAGCGACCGGTGCCGTCGGCACGGTCATGCTCCAGATCCTGTCCCAGCACGCGGACATCTGGGGTGAGATCCGACTGATCGCCTCCCCGCGCTCGGCCGGCCGCAAGCTGGCCGTGCGCGGCGAGGAGGTCGAGGTGACGGCCCTGTCGGAGGACGCCTTCGACGGGGTCGACATCGCCATGTTCGACGTACCCGACGACATCGCCGCGCACTGGGCGCCGGTCGCCGCCGCGCGCGGTGTCGTCGTGGTGGACAACTCGGGCGCCTTCCGGATGGACCCGGAGGTGCCCCTCGTCGTCCCCGAGGTCAACGCCCACAAGGCCCGGATGCGGCCGCGCGGCATCATCGCCAACCCGAACTGCACCACGCTCTCCATGATCGTGGCCCTGGGCGCGCTGCACGCCGAGTTCGGGCTGCGGGAGCTGGTGGTCTCCTCCTACCAGGCGGTCAGCGGCGCGGGCCGGGCCGGCGTGGAGACCCTGCGCCAGCAGCTCTCCCTGGTCGCCGGCACCGAGCTGGGCACCCACCCCGGTGACGTACGGCGGGCCGTCGGCGACAACACCGGTCCGTTCCCGGAGCCGGTCGCGCTGAACGTCGTCCCCTGGGCAGGTTCGCTGCGCGAGGACGGCTGGTCCTCGGAGGAGATGAAGGTACGGGACGAGTCCCGCAAGATCCTCGGGCTGCCCAAGCTGCCGGTGGCGGTCACCTGCGTCCGCGTCCCCGTGGTCACCACGCACTCCCTGACCGTGCACGCCCGCTTCGAGGGCGAGGTCACCGTCGCCCGGGCCCGCGAGATCCTCGCCACCGCCCCCGGTGTCGTCCTCTTCGACAACCCCGAGGCGGGCGAGTTCCCCACCCCCGCCGACGTGGTCGGCACCGACCCGACCTGGGTCGGCCGGGTGCGCCGGGCGCTGGACGATCCGACCGCGCTCGAACTCTTCGTGTGCGGGGACAACCTGCGCAAGGGGGCGGCGCTGAACACCGCGCAGATCGCCGAGCTGGTCGCCGCCGAGTTCGCGTGACGGCGGCGGAGTCCGTGACGGCGGCCGAGTCCGTGCAGCGGCGGGGTTTCCGTGACGGCGGCGGAGTTTCCGCGACAGGGCTCCCCGGCCGGAAAAGTTCGGGGCTCCGGCGGGAATCATTTGTAGGATCTGCGTGAAGATGTGAGCCGGAAGATGGTCCGTACCACTTGATCAGGACCTCTTCGGCGTTCGAAGATTTCCTCCCCGCCCTCCGCAACCGCGCGGAGGGCGGGGAGCGTCTTTGCGGTCGCCTTCCGGCGGACGTTCGGGCGTGAATCCACGGCGTGGGGACGCCGTGAGGCGGGCGTGGGGACGCTCGTCCATATGGGACATAGGGGAAGAGCGGGACGCATGAGTGCATGTGAGTCACCGTCAGTCGTGCTGCCTGACGTAAAAGTGACGTCCGGCACGTACAACCCTCTCGGGGGGAAGCGTGTCCAACAGGCGTGGCAGAGGTACTCGACTTCCATGCGGCGACGCGCGGCACGGCCCTACGGCCGCCGCGCCCTTCCCGCAGATCCCGCATGCCCGGTGCGCCCGGCGGCATGCCGGTGATCGCACCCATGCCCGCAGCGCGGCCCGCCCGCATCCCCAGTCAGCGTGACGGCTCCGAGATCACCGAGGAGGCGGCGGCCGCCGGTACGACGGTCGACCACCTCACCGAGACCTACCGGGCCCATTACCGGTCGCTGCTCGGACTCGCGGCGCTCCTCCTCGACGACACGGCCTCCTGCGAGGACGTCGTCCAGGAGGCGTTCATCCGTGTCCACTCGGCGCGCAAGAGGGTCCGGGACCCCGAGAAGACCCTCGCCTATCTGCGGCAGACGGTGGTGAACCTCTCCCGCTCGGCCCTGCGCCGCCGCATCCTCGGCCTCAAGCTGCTCTCCAAGCCGATGCCCGACATGGCGAGCGCGGAGGAGGGGGCGTACGACCAGCTGGAGCGGGACTCCCTGATCAAGGCGATGAAGGGCCTCCAGCGCCGCCAGCGCGAGGTCCTCGTGCTGCGCTACTTCGCCGACATGACCGAGTCGCAGGTCGCCGAGACGCTCGGCATATCGCTGGGCTCGGTGAAGGCATACGGCTCGCGCGGCATCGCCGCGCTGCGGGTCGCGATGGAGGCGCCGGCATGAGCGGCGACCACGACGAACGGCGGCGTCCCCCGGGTCTCTCCCCGGACGACCGGACGCCGAAGCAATCGCACGCTGGGAACGGAACTTTGAACGACGGCCCCGAGGGCCAGGCCCCGACCGACGGCACCGCGACGGACAGCGGTGCCGCGACGGACAGCGGTGCCGCGACGGACAGCGCTGCCGCGGACCGCACCCGGCGCGAGGTCGCCGGGCAGCAGGGCCGGGCTGGACAGCACGCCACGGGACCTGGCTCGGACGCGCAGGGTTCTGACGGGCCGGGTTCTGACGGGCCTGCTCCTGACGGGCCGGGTCCCGACGGGCCGGGTTCCGCGGTTTCGGACGCCTCGGTGGACGCGGACGCGGCTTCGGGCGGGGGCTCGGGCTCGGGTGTGTCGGGTCTGGACGCGCTGATGCGTGAGCTGTCCGGCGGCGACCGGGATGCTCCGGAGCCCGCAGCCACCGGTCCCGACGGGCCGGCCGGGCGTCTGTCCGCGCTGGGCTCCGCCGCGCGCGGCGCGCGGGGTGCCCGCAAGGGCGGTGCCCACGCCCCCGCCGGACGCGCCTCGCGCGCCCCGGAGACCGCACCGGACGAGCTGGACCTGCGCGCGCTGCTGCACGACGCCGTACAGGAGATCGAGCCGCGCGACGGCACGCTGGAGCACCTGCGGCGGGCGGTGCCCGCACGGCGGGCGCGCAAGCGGCAGGCGCTCGTCGGCATGGCGGCGGCCGCGCTCTTCGTCGGTACGGCCGTCCCCGCGCTGCTGCACGTCTCCGGCGCGGTCGGCCCCGGCGCCAACCCCTCGGTCGCCGGACACGGCACCGAGGCGCAGGGCGGCGCCAGCCAGGGGATCGACCCCGACGCGGGCCAGGGCTCCAGCGGAGGTTCCTCGGGCCAGGCCCAGAAGCCCGGCCAGGGCGACCAGCCCAAGGAGACCGAGGGCAGCGGCGACGGTGCCACGGGATCCGGCGGCTCGACCGACCCCTCGGCGACGACCGCCGCGGACGCCGCGGTCTGTACGGCGGACCAGCTGGCGGTCGCCGCGGCGGGCGCGGACGCCCCGGACAGCGTCGGCACCGTCTACGGCACCTTCCGCTTCACCAACTCCTCCACGGCGGCCTGTTCGGTCTCCGGTCCGGGCACGCTGGGCGCGGTGCCCGGCGGCGCCGCGGACGCGACGAAGATCTCCACGGCCCGGCACATCGCCGGCGACGCGGCGACGGCCCTGCCCGACCCGTCCCTGGAGCTGACGTCCCTGCTGCTCCAGCCGGGCTCCTCGTACGAGGTCAAGTTCGCCTGGGTGCCCTCGGAGACCTGTCCCACCACGGGCGACAACTCCGGCGGTACGACCGGCGGCGGTGACCCCACGCCCGCCCCGACCCCCACGGACGGTTCGAGTACGGCGGAGGGCACCACGACCGGCACCGACACCGGCACCTCGGCCCAGCTCCTCGCCGAGGGCACGCTGGACGGCTCGGTGACGGTCACCAACACGGCCGAGGCGGGCGGTCCGGCGGCCCAGACGACGATCTCCGGCTGCGCGGGAACGGTCTACTGGACCGGGGTCCTGGCGGGAGCGTAGGGAAGGAAACCGCCGGGAGGCGACGGACTGAACCCGCCGGGAGGCGACGGACTGAACCCGCCGAGAGGCGAGTGGGGGCGTCGCTCAGACGGCGACCCGCTCCTCGTTCCCCTCGGGGTTCTCCGAGGGGCTGTCCCCCAAGTCGTCCTCCGGGTCGTGCTCCGGGTCGTCCTCCGGCAGCAGACCGAGTTCGGCGTCGCGCGCGAACTCCACCTCGCGCCGGAGCAGCCGGAACCACATGAAGACCACGAACCCGGCGAAGACGAACCACTCGCCGGTGTAGCCGAGGTTCTGGAACGCCTTCAGGTCCAGCCCGGAGTCCTGGGCCGCGCTCACCGGCACGGCTCGCATCCCCGAATCGCCCTTGTTCAGGGTGACCCACGCGTCGGTGACGTCGTCGGAGACCAGGTTCACCAGGGACGCGGCGCTGATCGCGCCGGTCTGCCCCGCGGGCAGGCCGCCCTGTCCGGGCACGCCGTTCTCCCCGGGCTGCTCGGACGCCTGGAGGGCCCCGGTGACGGTGACCTCGCCGGTGGGAGCGGCCGGCACCTCGGCGGTGTCCGCGTCGCCGGGCAGCCAGCCCCGTACGACCGGCAGGGCCTGTCCGTCATCGGTGCGCAGCAGGGTCAGGACGTAGAAGCCGCGGCGCTCGTCGAGTTCGCGGTCCGGCACCAGCAGCTGCTCGCCGTACCGTCCGGTCGCCGTGACCTGCTTGCCGACCGTCGCCTTGTCGACCGGCAGCATCTCGGCGAGCGGCCGGGCCGCCTCCTTCTTGTCCGAGGCGGCCTGCGCCTCGGCACCCTGATGGCTGTCCAGCCGATCCTCGAACCGGCTCAGCTGCCACGACCCCATGAACACGCAGAAGGGGATGGCGAGCAGCACGAAGACGTTGATCCCCCACCAACGGGGCGTCAGCAGAAACCGGTACACCCTCCCCACGGTACGGCCCGTCCCGAAACGCCCTTCTCGCGGGGTCCGCACCCCGCCACCGACAGTGGCCGTTCCGCCCGCGGCGGAAGTTATCCACAGGCTGAGGGCGGAGTCGGCACGTTGTCGCTCCGGCCGGGCAGTATGGGGTCATGACTGAGAGCAACGGGTCCGCCGCGCCGGATCAGCAGGAGCAGGACCGGTCCGTACCGGACTGGGAGAAGCGCTTCCGGGCGCCACGGGTGTCACTGCCGGAGTGGGCGGAGGACGCCCCGGACCGCTCCCTGTTCGTGTCGAACGCGACGGGGACGTACGAGCTGTACGCCTGGGACCGCGCCACCGGTGAGCAGCGGCAGGTGACGGACCGGCCCAACGGCACCACGGACGGTGTGCTCTCCCCGGACGGCGCCTGGATCTGGTGGTTCGACGACAAGGACGGCGACGAGTTCGGCGTCTGGCGGCGCCAGCCCTTCGCGGGCGGCGAGGACGAACTGGCCGCTCCCGGTCTCGACCCCTCCTACCCGGCCGGCCTCGCCCTCGCCCGCGACGGCCGTACGGCGGTCGTGGGCCGCTCCACGGACGAGGAGGGCACCACGATCCACCTCGCGCGCCTCGGCGAACCCCCGGCCGAGCTGTACCGCCACCGGGAGTCCGCCGGGGTCGGCGATCTCTCCCACGACGGTGCGCTGATCGCGATCGAGCACACCGAGCACGGCGACGCGATGCACTCCGCGCTGCGTGTCATCCGCCCGGACGGGACGGCGGTCGCCGAGCTGGACGACACCGAGGGCGGCACCGTCGAGCTGGGTCTTGAGGTGCTGGGCTTCGCTCCGGTCGACGGCGACACCCGGCTGCTCGTCGGGCACCAGCGCCGGGGCCGCTGGGAGCCGCTGGTGTGGGACGTGGCCTCCGGCGTCGAGACCGACCTCGCGCTGGACCTGCCGGGCGACGTGAGCGCGGAGTGGTACCCGGACGGCTCGGGCCTGCTGGTCGCGCACAGCTTCGAGGCGCGCAGCGAACTCTTCCGCTACGACCTGGGCAGCCACGGTCTGACGCGGATCGACACTCCCAAGGGCACGGTGTCCGGCGCGACGGCCCGCCCGGACGGCACGGTGGAGTTCCTGTGGTCCTCGGCCGCCGAACCGTCGGCGGTCCGCTCCACGACCGGCGCGGTCGTGCTGGACCCGCCGGGGATGAAGTCCCCCGGCTCGGTCCCGGTGGAGGACGTGTGGGTGGAGGGCCCCGGCGGCCGGATCCACGCCCTGGTCCAGCGGCCGGCCGGCGCCGAGGGCCCGCTGCCCACGGTGTTCGACATCCACGGCGGCCCGACCTGGCACGACAGCGACGCCTTCGCGGCGGGCCCGGCGGCCTGGGTGGACCACGGGTACGCGGTCGTCCGGGTCAACTACCGCGGCTCCACGGGGTACGGCCGGGCCTGGACCGACGCCCTGAAGCACCGGGTCGGCCTGATCGAGCTGGAGGACATCGAGGCGGTCCGCGAGTGGGCGGTGACCTCGGGTCTCGCCGATCCCGACCGCCTGATCCTGACCGGCGGCTCCTGGGGCGGCTACCTCACCCTCCTCGGCCTGGGCACCCAGCCCGACGCCTGGACCCTGGGCATCGCGGCGGTGCCGGTGGCGGACTACGTCACCGCGTACCACGACGAGATGGAGGCCCTGAAGGCGATGGACCGCACGCTGCTCGGCGGTACCCCCGAGGAGGTCCCGGACCGCTTCGAGGCGTCCTCCCCGATCACGTACGTGGATCAGGTGAAGGCCCCGGTCTACATCTCCGCGGGCGTGAACGACCCGCGCTGCCCGATCCGCCAGATCGAGAACTACGTCAAGCGCCTGGAGTCCCGCGGCGCCCCCCACGAGGTCTACCGCTACGACGCCGGCCACGGCTCCCTGGTCGTCGACGAACGCATCAAGCAAATCCGCCTGGAACTAACCTTCGCCAACCAACACCTCACCAACTAACCCCGCCAGGCCGGGCGCCGCCTCGCTCTGCCCCACCACTCCCACCCGCCCCGGGCAGGCGCGCGGTGCCCGGAGGCCCCGGCTCCGCCCCGGGCGCCGCCTCGCTCCGACGTAGCCGCAGCCACCCGCCCCGCCCAGTTCCGCCCGGGTCGGGGGCCGTCTCGCTCCGACACAGCCGCGGGCGGTCGTGCCGCTGGGGCGGCACGGGTGGGCGCTGGGGGTACCCCCTCTGAGGGAGGCACCCCGACGGCGCCGGGCCGCGTCCACCCACCGCACCCGCACCGCACCCCGGGCTCAGCTCAACACACCCGCACCCCTACGCCCCCGTCGTCGGCCCCCGGCGGCGGCCGAGCAGCTCCGCCAGACCCCGTCGCGTCGCGGCGAGGATCACGCGGTCCTCGTCCCGCAGGACATACGTGTCCGGCAGGTCCCACACCAGCCCCGAGCCCTCGGGTCCACCGGGCTGCTCGGCGGCATGCGGCGCCCCGCCGACCACCCCCGCGTCCCTCACCGCCGTGTCCAGCGCCAGCACCCGCCACGCCCCCGCCCGGAACGCCTCACCCACCGTCCGCCCCGCCAACTGAGGAAGCCCGCCCACCTCCACGCACGCGAACAGCAGCACTCGCCGCTCCACGGGAATCGCCCCCAGGATCTGCCGCCCCATCATCGCCCCGGCGAAGGCGGGCGCGGCGAGATGCGTCACGCTCCGGCTCCGCGTGGAGGCGTGCGGATGCGCGGCCCGCAGCGTGCGGTACACGGCGGTGGCGAAGTCGTCGTCGTACAGTCGCAGCACCACCGGCAGATCCGGCCGTACGGACCGAGCCGCCAGTACCGCCTCCAGATTCGTGGCGTCCGCGCTGGTCACCGCGAGCAGGGTGTTCGCCCGGTGAACCTTCGCGGCCTCCAGCACCCCCTCCTGCGTCACGTCCCCCAGCACCACCGGCACCCGCAGCCGCCGCGCCGTGGCCATGCCCCGTGCCTCCGGATCGGACTCGACGCACACCACGGGGGTGTTCAGCTCCCGCAGCTGGGTCAGCACCCGCGTGCCGATCTTCCCCAGCCCGAGCAGCACCACATGTCCACTGAGCCCCCGCGGCGGTCTGCGCAGCGCGGACGCCGTGCGGAACGTCCCCAGCGCCTCCAGCACCGCGGCCAGCAGCACCGGCAGCAGCAGCAACCCCAGTAGCCCGGTGAGGAGTTGCAGCACCTGACGGCCGGTGGACTCGTTCAGGGCGGGCTCGTTGATGGCGAAGAGGTCGAGCAGGGTCTCGTACGTGGCGTGCAGCGGATGGTCCCCGGTGGCCACCGTCAACGCCACGGCCAGCGCGAGGACACAGCCGACGAGCCCCGCCAGCGACCACCGCAGCCGCCGCGAGAACAGCGAGGAGAACGCCGGTACGACGCCCCGGCCGGGCGCCATCGGGGGCCCGGAGTAGGAGACCTGCTCCAGGACGACCGCTCCACGCCCCCGCGCCTGCCGCACCGCGGCCTCGTCGGGCAGCAACTGCGGGTCCTGCTCGCCGTCGCCGTTCCCGCCCGCGGACAGCAGGGCCAGCGTGGCCAGGCCGGGCGCCGGCACCTCCCCGGGCCCGCCCGGCTGACGTTCCACCGCCCGCAGCAGTAGCCCGTCCGTCTGGACGACCTTGCTGGTGCCGACGAGCGCGGTCGCGACCAGCGCGGGCGCGGCGGTGTCGGCGTCGGAGAGCACGGTGGTGGCGGCGTCCAGAACCGTGTCACCGGTGGCCAACGCGCCCGCCTGGTCGAGGAGTTCCTCGATGTGCCGGCCCAACCGCCGGTTGTACAGGCGCAGGACGAGCCGCAGCCGGGGGTTGATCCGGCGTGCGGTGAGGGCGGCGCGGATGTTGGTCTCGTCGTCGTCGTGGACGAGGGCGAGCGCTGCGGCCCGGTCGACGCCGACGGCCGCCAGCACCGCCTCGGTCAGCTCGGCGGCCTCGACGACCCGGTCGCCGTCCACGGGCGGAGGGGGCACCCCGTTGCCGGCGGCCCGGCTGACCGCCGCGCTGACCATCCGGTCCAGCAGCGCCGCCGAGGCGGCTCGGGCCCGGCCCACCACCGGCTGTCGTACCCCCCGTTCGGAGGGCGGTACGACGAGCGTGACCTGTGCCCCGTAGACACCGCGCAGTTCGGCGGCGAGCCGGTGCGCGAGTCCGTCGTCGCCGCAGACCACCATGTGCGCGGGGGGCGCACCACCCGGCTGACCCTGACTCGGAACGCTCACCACGAGGGGAAAGACTGCCTCACCGGGACGGGTGGTTCCAGCACGCGTCTGAACAATGGGTGCCAACTCCCCGTATGCAAGGGGAGGAAGACCAGCGAGAGCCCACCGGAGGGACGCGACCGCCGTGGCGACCACCACCAGAACCCGGCCCCCCGAGAAAGAACCCGAGAAGGAACCCGCGCGGGAAGAGGCCCGGACCGGCGCCCCCCTCGGTTTCATCACCCTGCTCCTGCTGGCCGTGCTGCTCCAGAACCCGCTGCGCGGCGCGCTCTCGGCGCCGGTGATGCAGAGCTGGACGACGGTGTTCGTGGCGGTGGTGATCCAGGCGCTGCCGTTCCTGGTGCTGGGCGTGCTGCTCTCGGCGGCCATCGCGGTGTTCGTCCCGCCGTCGTTCTTCGCCCGTGCCCTGCCCGCCCGTCCCGCCCTCGCGGTGCCGGTGGCGGGCGCGGCCGGCGCGGTCCTGCCCGGCTGCGAGTGCGCCTCGGTGCCGGTGGCGGGCGCGCTGGTCCGCCGCGGGGTGACCCCGGCGGCGGCGCTGGCCTTCCTGCTGTCCGCCCCGGCGATCAACCCGATCGTGCTGACCTCGACGGCGGTGGCCTTCCCCGGCAACCCGGAGATGGTCCTGGCCAGGCTGGTGGCGAGCCTGCTGGTGGCCTGCGCGATGGGCTGGCTGTGGCTGCGGGTGGGCCGTACCGACTGGCTGCGTCAGCCGTCCCGCCCGTCCTACGAGGGACAGGGCCGGGGGGCCGCGTTCTGGGGTTCGGTCCGGCACGACGTGATGCACGCGGGCGGCTTCCTGGTGGTGGGCGCGATGGTGGCGGCGACGCTGAAGGCGGTGGTCCCGGAGAGCTGGCTGAGCCAGCTGGCGGCGAGCCCGGTGGCCGCGGTCCTCGCCCTGGCGCTGCTGGCCGTGGTGCTGTCGATCTGCTCGGAGGCGGACGCGTTCGTGGCGGCCTCGCTGACCCACTTCTCCCTGACGGCCCGGCTCACCTTCCTCGTCGTGGGCCCGATGGTCGACCTGAAGCTGTTCGCGATGCAGGCGGGCACCTTCGGCCGCGCCTTCGCGCTGCGCTTCGCCCCGGCGACCTTCGTGGTGGCGGTGCTGGTCTCGGCCGCGACCGGGGCGGTGCTGCTGTGAGGCGCCAGGCGCAGGCGGCGGTCCTGTTCCTGCTGGGCGCGTCCCTGCTGCACGCGGGCACCACGGATCTCTACCTCCGCTATGTGAAGCCCGGCCTGCGCCCCCTGCTCCTGCTGTCGGCGGTCGTCCTGATCGCGACGGCCCTGGCCACGGCCTGGTACGAGCGCAGGCCCCCCGCCTCCGGCTCCGCCCCGGCCCCCGGCTCCGCCTCCGCCCCGGCCCCCGCCTCCTCACCGGCCCCCGTAACCGCCTCCGACCACCACCGCGAGCCCCGCGTCAGCTGGCTGCTCGCCCTTCCCCTGCTGGCCCTCATCCTGGTGGCCCCGCCCGCCCTGGGTTCCTACAGCGCGGTCCGCGCCGGCACGGCCCTCCAGGAGCCGTACGGATACGCCGAGCTGCCCCGGGCCGACCCGGTTCCGCTGGCCCTCTCCGACTACGCGGCCCGCGCGGTGTACGGGCACGGCCGCTCCCTGGACGGGCGCCGGGTCCGGATCACGGGCTTCGTCGCGCCGGGCCCCTCCGGCACGCCCTACCTGGTCCGGATGACCCTCAACTGCTGCGCGGCGGACGCCCAGCCGGTGAAGATCGCCCTGACCGGGGAGGTGCCTCCGGTGCTGCGTCCGGACACCTGGCTGCGGGTGACGGGCACCTACACCCCGCGCACCGTGAAGGACCCGGTGAACGGCGCCCCCGTCCCGTACCTTCAGGTGACGGAGGCCGTCCCGGTGCAGGCGCCGCGCGATCCGTACGACGAGACCTGGAACAATTGACTAGCTTCCCGCCTCGGCCGCCTCGGCCAGGGTGTGGGCGACGAGCGCGTTGGCGTGGCCGTGGCCGAGGCCGTGCTCGGCCTTGAGCCAGTTCACCAGCTCCATGTGCCTGCTCAGCGGGGAGGAGCGGATGATCTCCTTCCACTCGGCGATCGGACGGCCGTACTTCTTCTCGATGGAGGGGAAGTAGCTGGCGGGACCCTTGGCGGCGGCGGTGGCCATGTGCTGCTCCTGTCGGTGGGAACGCTCTTGCCGAAGAAGACCGACGGGCGCCGCGAAACTCATCGGTGTCCGGTACGCGGACAGCCATGTCCATCGGCGCCGCGGGAGCGTATACATGCTGAGTGCACCCTTGCGGTTAAAGTTAGGTAACCCTTAGCTTTAGAGGTCGCACCACACAGGGCCCCGGACGTCGCGCCGGACCGCCCACGGCGAGCGCTCCATCGACGCAGCCTGGCCGTCCTCCCCCAGCGCCCCACGGGCCTGGGCGGTAACCCAGCCGGAACTCGCTGCTCAGGACCCGCCACGTGAATGCCTCTCCAGGTCTCTACGACCCTGCCCTCGACCACAGTGACTGCGGTGTCGGCTTCCTCACCCGTCTCGACGGGACGCCCGGCCACGACGTCATCCGCAAGGGCGACGAAGCGCTCCGCGCCATCCCGCACCGCGGCGGCAAGTCCGCCGAGGGTGTCGGGGACGGCGCCGGCGTCAGCGTCGACCTCTCCCAGGAGTTCTTCACCGCGCTCACCGGCGAGGAGCTGACCCCCGGCCGCTTCGGCGTCGCGAACTGCTTCGTGCCGACCGACCCGGTCCGCCGTACCGCTGCCGCCGACCTCGTCGGCCGGAGCATCGCCGAGCAGGGCTTCGAGATCCTCGTCGTCCGGGACGTCCCCGTCGACCACCAGGTCGCCTGCCCCGCCGCCGAGCAGTACCAACTGCCCATCGTGCAGTGGGTCTTCCGCGCACCCGAGGACTGGGAGCGCGCCGACGTCGACGCCGCCGCCAACCGCGCCCTGCTCGCCGTCGAGGCCGTCGCCTACGCCGACACCGACACCTACGGCGGTCTGTACCCGCTCTCGCTGAGCGCGCGGACCCAGGTGCTCAAGGGACGCCTCAACTCCGCCGAGGTCATCGGGTACTTCCGCGACCTGGTCGACCCCCGGCACTCCGTGCGCACCCTGTACTTCCACACCCGGTTCTCCACCAACACCGAACCGCACCCCACGATGGCCCAGCCGTTCCGCCTCATGGCGCACAACGGCGAGCTGAACACCGACCGCAAGAACCGGCTCAGCGACGAGGCCCTGGCCCGCGCCCGGACCCGGTCCATCGTCCGCCCGCCCGGCCAGTCCGACTCCAGCCGGCTCGACCAGACCCTCCAGAGCCGCGTCTTCGACGACGGCCTGGACCTCGTCGAGGCCGTCGTCTCCCTCATGCCGCCCGCCTGGGAGAACGACCGCACCCTCCCCGACGACGTGCGGGACATGCTGGAGTACTTCTCCCTGTACGAGGAGAAGAACGACGGCCCGGCCGCCCTCGTCTTCAGCGACGGCGACGTCGTCGGCGCCCGCCTCGACCGGCTCGGTCTGCGCCCGCTGCGTACCGTCGAGACCGCCGAGTACCTGATGGTGGCCTCGGAGGCCGGCCAGGTCGCCTTCCCGGACGACGAGGTCGTGCACCGGGGCCGGATCGAGGCCGGCGGCATGCTCGTCGTCGACCACCGCACCGGACGCCGGATGCGCACCCGCGAGGTGCTCGACGCGCTCGCCGCGCGCCGCCCGTACTCCGAGCTGCTCGCCTCGGCGCGGATCAACCTCGACGACATCCCCGCCCCCGACTACTACCGCGGCACCACGACCCTCGGCTACGACGGCGACCTGAGCCTGGCCGGCCGCTACGTCGCGTACTCGCTGAACCAGGAGAGCTTCCGGTTCATGCTCGACCCGATGCTCGCCGACGGGTCGGAGCGGATCTCCGCGATGGGCTACGGCAACGCCATCAACGCGCTCAGCGACACCGAGGGCGGCATGGCGAAGTACTTCTCGCAGCGGTTCGCGCAGGTCACCAACCCGCCGCTGGACAGCATCCGCGAGGCCGACGGCATGAGCATGCGGGTCGCGCTCGGCCCGAAGCCCGACGGCACCCACGACACCAACGGCCGCCAGCTCGTCGTCTCCTCGCCCGTCCTCGGGCACCTCGACATGGTGCGGCTGCGGGACCAGCGGATCGTGCCGCTGGAACGGTTCGCGATGCTCTACGACCCGGTGACGGGCGACGAGAGCGCCAACGCCGACGCGCTGCGCTCCGCACTCACCCGGCTCTGCGACGACGTCGAACGCTTCGCCGGGGACCAGGGCGGCATCGCGCTCCTCACCGACCGCGCCGTCTCCTCCACCCGCGCGCCCCTGCCGGTGATCCTCGCCGTCGCCGCCGTCAACCAGCGGCTCATCGAGACCGGGCGGCGCCTGCGCGTCTCGCTCGTCGTGGAGAGCGGCCAGCTCGCCTCCTCGCACCACGTCGCCACCGCCCTGGGCTTCGGCGCCTCCGCCGTGTACAGCCTCAGCGCACGGCTGCGCGCCGAGGAGAAGTACCCGAGCGCCGCCGCCCCCGCCGGGGAGATCACCGGCACCGACCGGGCGCTCGCGAAGTTCCGCAAGGCCGCCGAGAAGTCCCTCGCCAAGACCATGGGCCGGGTCGGACTCTGCACCGCCGAGAGCTACATCGGCGGCGAGTTCTTCGAACCCAACTACCTCGACACCCGCGACGACGTCTTCGCCCGCGCCTTCCCGCACATGGACGCCCCGGTCGGCGGCGTCGGCTTCGCCCGGATCGCGCAGGCCGCGACCGACTGGCACGAGCGGGCCCGTACGGTCGACACCGAGCAGCAGATCCCGCTGCTCGGCCTGTTCAAGGAGCGCTCGGACGGCGCCGGGCACTCCTTCGGCGTCACCGCCGTGCGCGGCTTCGGCGAAATGGTCGAGGAGCGGCCGGAGTTCGGCCGCCCCGAGGACTCCGACGCGCTGCGCCTGCTCACCCTCGGCCAGCTCGACGACGCCTTCGGCATCACCGACTCCGCGTACCGCAACACCGGCTACGACGCGCTCAGCGACGCCGAGATCGACGCCTTCCGGATCACCCCGGGTTACCGCTCCTTCCTGCGCACCACGCACGAGGAGCGGTCCCGCCGCCCCGCCGCCCTGCGGGACGTGCTCGCGCTGCCCGCCGACGTCACCGGACTGCGGACCGCCGAGGACTTCGCCCGCGAACTGGGCCGCTTCTCGACGGACGGCAACGCGAGCGTCACGGTCCGCGGAGTCACCGTCTCCCGCACCGTGGCCGAGCCGGCGGAGGGCGCGGCATCGGCGGTGGATGCGGCATCGACGCAGGGCGCGGCATCGACGCAGGGCGCGGCATCGGCGGTGGACGTGGCATCGGCGGTGGACGCGGCATCGGCGGTGGGCGAGGCCGGCACGTACCACCTGCGCCTGACCGCCCCCGGCGACGAGGCCGCCGAGCGTCACGCGGCCCTCGCCGAAGGGCTCGCGCGTCTCGGCGGGACCGGCGCCCTTGGCGGGACCGGCGCCCTCGGTGGGACCGGTGCCCAAGCCGAGGGACGTACCCGCCCGGCCGAGGTCGAGACCCTCGCCGTGGACGCCGACGGCGTGCGCGTCACCGCCACCGGCGCGGCCGCCCGCCTGCTCGCCCTGCTCGAACAGGCCCCCGACAGCGTCCCGTTGGACGAGGTGCAGCCCGCGCACGAGATCACCCGCTCGCTCGCCTCCGGCGCGATGAGCCACGGCGCGCTCGTGGCCACCGCGCACGAGGCCGTCGCGCACGGCACCAACATGGTCGGCGCGATGTCCAACAGCGGGGAGGGCGGCGAGCACCACACCCGCTACGGCACCATCCGCGGCTCCCGGATCAAGCAGTTCGCGTCCGGCCGGTTCGGCATCTGGGCGGGCTACCTCGCCGACCCGATGCTGGAGGAGCTGGAGATCAAGATCGGGCAGGGCGCCAAGCCCGGCGAGGGCGGCCAGCTGCCCGCCCCGAAGGTGACCGTCGACATCGCCGCCGCCCGCGGCGGCACCCCCGGCATCGAGCTGATCTCCCCGCCCCCGCACCACGACACGTACTCCATCGAGGACCTCGCGCAGCTCATCCACGACTGCAAGGCGGCCCGTGTCCGCGTCATCGTGAAGCTGGTGTCCTCCGAGGGCATCGGCACCATCGCGGTCGGCGTCGCCAAGGCCGGCGCCGACGTCATCAACGTCGCCGGGAACACCGGCGGCACCGGCGCCGCCGCCGTCACCAGCCTCAAGTACGCCGGACGCTCGGCGGAACTGGGCGTCGCCGAGGTCCACCAGGCGCTCGTCGCCAACGGGCTGCGCCAGAAGGTCGTGCTGCGCTGCTCCGGCGCCCACCAGACCGGCGGCGACGTCGTCACCTCCGCGCTGCTCGGCGCCGACAGCTTCGAGTTCGGCACCACCGCGCTGATGATGCTCGGCTGCGTCATGGCGAAGAACTGCAACGTCAAGTGTCCCGCCGGGCTCACCACCAACCCCGAGGTCTTCGAGGGCGACCCGCGCGCACTGGCCCAGTACCTCCTCAACATCGCGCACGACGTCCGCGGCATCCTCGCCCGCCTCGGCCTGCGCTCCCTGCGCGAGGCCCGCGGCCGCACCGACCTGCTCCAGCTGCTCGACCACCCGGCGAGCGTCGGACGCCTGGACGTCCGCCGCCTGCTCGCCCGCCTGCCGGAGAAGACGGTCGAGAACCCGGAGTACCTGGAGAAGGACTTCACCACCGACGACGCCCTCATCGAGCGGGTCCGCGCGGCCCTGTTCGACCGGCGCGAGCCGACCCTGCTCGTCGACGGCGTCCGCCTCGGCAACAGTGACAAGTCGGTGGGCGGCCAGCTGAGCATCGACATCGAGCGGCTCCTCAACCACCTGCCCGGCGAGGTCCCGGACGTCCCCGCCCTCACCACCGACGACCGCGGCCGCCGCCGCCTCGTCGACGGAGCCGTCCGTATCCGCACCACCGGCTCCGCCGGCCAGTCCTACGGCGTCTTCTGCAACGACGGCATCACCCTCGAACACACCGGCACCGCCAACGACGGCGTCGGCAAGAGCCAGAGCGGCGGCCGGATCGTCGTCCGCGCCCCGGGCGGCGGCAGCGCCGAACGCGGCGGCAACGTCCTCATCGGCAACTTCGCGCTGTTCGGCGCGACCGGCGGGCGGACCTTCGTGCAGGGCGAGGCCGGCGACCGGTTCGCGGTGCGCAACTCCGGCGCCACCGCCGTCGTCGAGGGCGTCGGCGACTTCGGCTGCGAGTACATGACCGGCGGCACCGTCCTCAACCTCGGCGGCTTCGGCAAGGGCCTCGGCAACGGCATGAGCGGCGGCTTCCTCTACCAGTACGACCCGTCGGGCGAGCTGGCCGGCCGGGTCAGCGCGGACTCGCTGCTGGTCTTCCCGGTGACCGACACCGCGCGCGGCGCCTTCCACGAGGAGGCCGTACGGCTGCTGCTGGCCTGGCACGTCGAGGCCACCGGCTCCGAACTGGCGGCCCGGCTCCTCCACGACTGGGACACCGCCCGCCACCACATGTACTGCGGGATGCCCCGCGCGCTCCTGCTCTACCAGGACTCGACGGAGATCCTCGCCGCGGCGACCCGGGGCACGCTCCTCGACGAGCTGGCGACCTCCATCGCCACCGACAAGCTGCGCGCCTTCAAGGTCGACTACCGCGACCACCGCACCGTCCTCGACGGCCGCGCCCCCGCCTTCGGCGACCAGGGCAGCGACGACATGTTCTCGCTGCTGTCCTCGTACACCGTCCTCGGCGTCGCGCAGGACCTCGCCCTCCAGCGGGTGCCCGGTGCGAGCGGCCCGGACGACCCGAAGGTCGCCGCGGCCGTCCGCAACCTGATCCTCACCGAGGACTTCTTCGTCAAGCAGCGCGTCGTGAAGTACCTGCGCGGCACGCTGGAGCGCTTCGAGGACGGCGAACTCGCCACCCTCATCGCGATCAAGCGCCTCGACGACTACAAGCGCGCCCTGAAGCAGCGCAACAACCTGAGCGTGGACGCCCCCGGCACCTACGGCTGGATCGTCCACCAGACCACCAAGAACGCCGGCCGCGCCCGCGCCGCCCGCTTCGACGAACTGCTCGCCAACGCGGCACTCGACGAACTGGCCGCCATCGCCACCCGCCGTTCCCCGCAGCCCCCGACCGAGGCGGTGACCGCATGACCGTCATGCCCCCTACCGGCACCCTGATCCCCGCCGACGCGCCCTTCTCCGCCCAACAGGAGTCGTGGCTGGCCGGGTTCATCGCGGGCATCGCGGCCGCCGGCCGCCGCGCCGAGGCCGCCGCCGGCACCCCCGCGGCGACGATCGACGTGCTGATCGGCACCCAGACGGGCAACGCCGAACTCGTCGCCGACGAGGTGGCGTCCGGCGCCCGTGCCCACGGCCTGGGCGCCCGCACCACCGCCCTCGACGACGTCACCCCCGAGGCGCTCGCCGCGATGTCCCACGTCCTCGTCGTCACCTCCACCTACGGCGAGGGCGAGATGCCCGACAACGCCGGGCTGTTCTGGGAGGCGCTCCAGTCCGACACCGCCCCGCGGCTCGAAGGCGTCCGCTACGCCGTCCTCGGCCTCGGCGACCGCGGCTACGACGACTTCTGCCAGGCGGCGAAGCTCATCGACACCCGCCTGGAGCAGCTCGGGGCGACCCGGCTGCACGAACGCGTCGACTGCGACGTCGACTTCGAGGAACCGGCCGCCGCGTGGACGGCCACGGTCCTGGAACGCCTGGCCGCCGAGACCGGCGCGACGGGCGGCACCGGCACCGCCGGCCCGGCCGCGGACCCCGCCGCGCCCGCCAAGGCCCGCTCCCCGTGGAACAAGCGCACCCCCTACCCCTCCCGGCTCACCACCAACCGCCTGCTCTCCTCGCCGAGCAGCGCGAAGGAGATCCGGCACTACGAGTTCGACCTCGGCGACAGCGGCATCACCTACGAGGCGGGCGACGCGCTGGCCGTCGTACCGGTCAACGACGACGCCGTGGTCGGCGCCCTCCTCGAACAGCTCGGCGCGAGCGGCGAGGAGGACGTCGACGGCCTGCCGCTCACCGAGGTCCTGCGCACCGGCCGCGAGATCCGCATCCCGTCCAGGGAACTCGTCGCCGACCTCGCCGAACGCGCCCCGGAGAGCGAGCTGGCCTCGGTGGTCGCCCACGGGGACCGCTCCGACCTGGACTCCTGGCTGTGGGGGAGGGACGTACTGGACCTCCTCCGCGACGCGGGCCGGGCTGCCCCCGACACGGCCGAACTCCTGGCCCTCCTGCGCCCGTTGCAGGCCCGCCAGTACTCGATCTCGTCCAGCCCGCTCGCCCACCCCGGCAGCGTCCACCTCACGATCGCGTCCGTCCGCTACGCCCTGGGCCGCCGGACGTACGAGGGCGTGGCCTCGACCCACCTCGCCGACCGCGTCGCCGAGAACGGCACGGTGGGGATGTACGTCCAGCCGAACGCCTCCTTCGGCGTCCCGGCCGACGACGACGCCCCGATGGTCATGATCGGCCCCGGCACCGGCATCGCCCCGTTCCGCGGCTTCCTCCACGAGCGGGCCGCCCGGGGCGCCACGGGCCGCAACTGGCTGTTCTTCGGCGACCAGCACCGCGAGACGGACTTCGTCTACGAGGACGAGCTGACCGAGCTGCGCCGCGCCGGCGTCCTCACCGAACTCGACCTCGCCTTCTCCCGCGACCAGGCCGAGAAGGTCTACGTCCAGACCCGGATGCGGGAACGCTCGCGCGAGCTGTACGCGTGGCTGGAGGAGGGCGCGCACGTCTACGTGTGCGGCGACGCCTCCCGCATGGCGAAGGACGTCGAGGCGGCCCTGCTCGGCGTCGTCGCCGAGCAGCGCGGACGCGGCGACGACGACGCGGCCGAGTACCTCGCCCACCTGCGTCGCGCCAAGCGCTACGTACGGGACGTGTACTGACGATGAGTCACGAGGACCCCGACGGCGGCTGCCCCTTCGAGGGCTGCTGCCCTCGGCGGAGCAGCACCGTACGCCTGATCGACGCGCGGATGCCGGAGCTGACCCGCTCCCTGTCGCTGTTCCAGTACGTCCAGGCGGTCACCGGAGGCCCCGTCGCCCACCTCGACCAGGCCGGGGGCTACGCGCCCCCGAGCCTGCGCGGCGAGGCGTTCGCCGTCCGGCCGGCCGCGATCACCCTGCGCCTGGACCCCGAGGGCATCGCCTCGGCCCTGGTGATCAGGGACGAGCGCACGGGCTCGGCCACCCTGCACCTCCTCGACACGGAGGGCAGGACCGCCCACCAGGGCCGCCTCCTCTCCGACGGCGACCGCCTGCTGGCCGACCTGATCCGCACGGTGACCCCCGGCTCGACGCCGGCCGCTCACCGTGCCGCCCCCGACCTCCCTCCGTGGCAGGACGGCGACCAACTCGCCCAACTGGACGAGATCCTCACGGACGGCGGCGCCGCCCGACGCGCGCGGTTCGCCCACTACGGCGGCGACCACCGCCCGGTCGACCCCGAGGCGGTCCCCGCGGTCCTCGAACACGCCTGCTCGGTAGGACTCCCACTCGGCGTGGCGGTGTTCGCCCCCTCCGCCCTCCAGGCCAGTGCGGGCCACGTCCACATCACCGACCGCACGACCGGCGGCCGCGTCTTCGCGGCGATCGGCGACAGCACGCTGGAACTCGACCTCACCCGGGTCGCCGCCTGCCACCTGGTCCGCTCCACAGCGACCCACGGCCTGACGACGTCCCTGGAACTGGACGACGCCCAGGGCCACTGCGCGGCCCTCCTCACCCAGTTCGGCCCGGTGGGCGAAGAAACCCACAGAGCCTGGGAATCCCTGACGACATCCCTCCCGACCCCCGACACCACCTGACCCGCCGCACCCGGCCCGGGGGCCCGGCGGTCCCGGCGGTCCCGGACACGCACACAGAAACAGGTGAGGCGCCTACCGAATCCGGTAGGCGCCTCACCTGGTGTTACGGCTGTCGGGGTGGCGGGATTTGAACCCACGACCTCTTCGTCCCGAACGAAGCGCGCTGCCAAGCTGCGCTACACCCCGATCATCCCCGCTCGTCGCGGTGACGTCGTTTACTTTAGCCCACCGGTGGCTGGAGACGAAATCCGGTTTTGCCGCGGCGGCGTACCAGGTCGGGGCGGGTGTGGTCCAGGGCCACCAGCAGGACCGCGAAGGCGTAGATGGTCAGGCCCAGCAGCAGGGCGTTGCCCAGGACGGACTTGTAGCCGTGCAGGTCCACGTCGAGGAACGGGTAGAGGTGGCGCGCCGGTGTGCCGGCGGAGAGCAGTTCCGCGCGGATGAGGCAGAAGCCCAGGTAGGCCAGGGGGTAGGCGAGCCAGATCGCCGCGTGGCGCAGGCGCAGGGCGCCCGGCGTCGTGAGCAGGAGCCAGTCCAGGGCCGCCGCGAGCGGTGTGACGGTGTGGAGGACCTGGTTCGCCACCGCGTGCCAGCCCGTCGGCGCGGTGTCCCCGGTCAGGGAGAAGGGGCTGGACGCGTTCGCCAGGACCAGGTGGTAGACCAGGCCGGTGATCGCCACGTAGAACAGGGCCGCGCCCGTCAGGGACGCTGGGAGGGGTCTGCGGGCGGTCCAGGCGCGGCGGGCGGCGAGGAGCATGACCGCCGCCAGCAGGAGGTTGCTCTGGACGGTGAAATAGCTGAGCACCCGCCCGGGGCTCCCGCCGACGCACTCGATCGTGACCGCCCCGACCGCCATCAGGGCGGTCAGTACGCGGAACGTGGCGGTCAGGCGGCGGCGCGAGGGTGCCACCACCGCTGTGGCGGGGACGGGCGCGGGCAGCAGTCCGGGGATGCCCGGTATCGCGGGCAGGTCCGGCATGTCCCTGGGTATGGGGGCGGTCATGCCCCTCACGCTAAGCAGAAGGGGCAATAGGGGCTATAGGGGTGGACCGTGCGGGTTACCGGGCCACCGGGGCACTGATTACCAGGGCCCCGGTGGCCCGTCGCCCCGTCGCCCCGTCACCCGTCGGGACTACTCCGCGCGCGGCACCAGCGTCAGCAGCGTCACCTCAGGCGGGCAGGCGAACCGGAACGGCGTGTAGCGGTTCGCGCCGCAGCCCGCCGAGACGTGGAGATGGGCCGTACGGCCGTCCGCCGTGTGCGTCGACAGGCCCTTCACCCGGTCCGTGTCCAGGTCGCAGTTGGTGACGAGCGCCCCGTAGAAGGGGATGCACAGCTGTCCGCCGTGGGTGTGCCCGGCGAGGATCAGGGGGTAGCCGTCCGCGGTGAAGGAGTCGAGGACGCGGAGGTACGGCGCGTGCACGACGCCCATCGAGAAGTCCGCCGTACCCGACGGGCCCCCCGCGACCTCGGCGTACCGGTCGCGCTTGATGTGCGGGTCGTCCAGGCCGGTCAGCTCCACCGAGACCCCGTCGACCTTGAGCGTGCCGCGGGTGTTGGTGAGGTTCAGCCAGCCCGCCGCGTCGAAGCTGTCCCGCATGCCCTCCCACGGGTTGTGGATGACGCCGACCGCGGGAGGGTTGCCGTTCAGCCCGTACTTGCCCTGCGCCTTCTCGATCAGATAGCGCGCCGGGTTGCGCAGCTTGGGCCCGTAGTAGTCGTTGGAGCCGAAGACGTACGCGCCGGGGAACTCCATCAGCGGGCCGAGCGCGTCCAGGACTTCCGGTACGCCCTCGGGGTCGGAGAGGTTGTCCCCCGTGTTGATCACGAAGTCGGGGCGCAGGCCCGCCAGCGAGCGCAGCCAGCGCTGCTTCTTGCGCTGTCCGCTCACCATGTGGATGTCGGAGACCTGAAGGACGCGCAGCGGGCGCATCCCGGCCGGCAGGGCCGGCACGGTCACCCGCCGCAGGCGGAAGGAGCGGGCCTCGAACCCCGCCGAATACACCAGACCGGCGGCACCAGCCGCCGCGATCCCCAGAGGTACTCCGTATCGCGCGCGCATACCTCCATCGTGTCAGACCCGTCCCAACTCCCGTGCCCGGCCGTCCCTCAAGCGCCGTACGGGGAAATCGAGGGGCGTCCGCTCCCGCGCACCTGCGACAATCGACGGCATGACCACGCTCAAGTCGAAGCTGCACGACGACCTCAACGCCGCGATCAAGGAACGCGACGAGCTCCGCTCCTCGACGCTCCGGCTCACCCTCGCCGCGATCACCAAGGAGGAGGTCGCGGGCAAGGAGAAGCGCGAGCTCTCCGATGACGAGGTGCAGAAGGTGATCACCAAGGAGGCGAAGAAGCGCCGGGAGGCCGCGGACGCCTTCACCCAGGGTGGTCGCCTGGAGTCCGCCGAGCGGGAGAAGGCGGAGGGCGAGGTGCTCGCCGAGTACCTGCCCAAGCAGCTCGGCGACGAGGAGCTGGAGCGGATCGTCACCGAGGCCGTGGCCGAGGCCAGGGCGGCCGGTGCCGAGGGGCCGCGGGCCATGGGCGCCGTCATGAAGATCGTGAACCCGAAGGTCGCGGGTCTGGCCGAGGGCGGCCGGGTGGCGGCCATCGTCAAGCGGCTCCTCGCGGGCTGAGCCCGCTCGGCTACGCAACGCGCTCCATGCCCTCGGCGGTGTGGGGCGCGTTTCCGTGCGGTGCGGACAGGGCCTTCCCGGTGATCTCCGAGTACTCGTGAAACCGGGCCAGGGTAGAAGGACCGGAACCGATCCCTGCCAGATCGTTTTGTGTGCCGTTTCGGCTACTCCGCCCCTTGTGGGCGGGTATACCGCTCTGATCGTCGATCGTATTCGGCCTTTGTGTCCGGGCTAGGCCCGGCGATCTTCTCCCATTCGTTCAGATGATCTAAGTTTTAACTGATCGCGAGAGACCTTCGGGTCGTTCGCAGGGGTGCGAGTCGATCATTCACCGGGGGAAGACCAGTGGTGTGGATCAGTGGGGGCCGACGGCGACGCGTGCGGATTCGGTTCCCGCGTCGTGTTCCGCGGAAGGTGCCTCGCACGATGCGATCGCTTCGGTCCTGCGTCCGCTGTCGGACGCCCCGTCCGCCATGCGGTCGGACGACGCCAGGTCTGTGCGATGGCCGCCCGGCATCACATGCCACGGCGCGGCGTCACATGCCACGGCGTTCCGTGTCCGGTTGAGGACGGCGGCACTCCTCCGCTCGCGAACAACATCCGCGTAAGTCGTCGCCCTGACGGAGGCGAATCGCTTCTGTGCCGAGCTCCCTGGTGCGCGAGGCGTCGTGAGTTGCGTCGACCTGTTCACCCGCCCTGCCCTCCCTGCTCATGGAAGGAACTCAATGGCTGACGAGATGGTGCTGCGCGCTCAGAGGTTCATCAACACCACCTATGGGGACGGTGCCACCCTCGGCATATCCAAGCTTGAGGAGAACGGCCGCACCGGTTGGATTGTCATGTACGCACTAACTCGGGCGTTGCAGTACGAGATGGGCATCTCCTCGCTCTCGAACAACTTCGGCCCCGCCACGCTCGCCGCCCTTCAGGAGAAGTACGGCAAGCTCGACGAGACGACGATCCCGTCGGCCAACTTCTGCCGGATCATCCAGTCGGCCCTGTACTGCAAGGGCTACGACGGCGGCGAGATCGACGGGACCTACAACGACCGCGTCAAGTCCGCAGTGGCGCAGCTCAACGCGAACATGGGCGTCGGTGGCACCTACCCCGGCAGCTCGCTCTGGCCGAAGGTGGTCAAGGGCCTGCTGAACATGGACGCCTACGTCACCGTGAACAACGGCTCGGAAACCATCCGATCCATCCAGCAGTGGCTGAACGGGCGTTACGTCCTGCGCAAGGACTTCTACGTCATCCCCTGCGACGGTCACCACTCCCGTGACGTCGCCAAGTCGATGCTCTTCGCCATCCAGTACGAGCTGGGCATGGCCGACGGTGTGGCGAACGGCGTTTTCGGCCCCGGCACTCAGTCCGGCCTGAAGAGTCACACCGTCTCGACCGGTTCGTCCGGGGTGTGGGTGCAGCTCTTCACCGGAGCCATGGTCCTCAACAAGCGGCCGGTCTCCTTCTCCAGCTCTTTCACCTCGTCACTGGCCGACAGCGTCAGGACGTATCAGTCGTTCATGAAACTTGCCGTCAACGGACAGGGCAACTTCGAGACATGGGCTTCCTTGCTCGTCTCGTACGGGGACCAGAGCCGCCAGGGTGAGGCGTGCGACGGCGTCACGAAAGTCACCCCGGCGCGGGCCCAGGCTCTCAAGGCCGCCGGCTACAAGTACATCGGACGGTACCTCTACAACCCGTCCAGCACGTCCCTTCCGGAGAAGGAGATCCAGCCGGGCGAACTGGCGACCATCAAGGAGTACGGGCTGCGTTGCTTCCCCATTTACCAGACGTGGGCGCGCTCGGTCGATTACTACCTGCCCGAGCAGGGGGTCGCTGACTGTCTCAATGCTGCCTACAAGGCGGAGGAGCACGGGTTCAAGCCGGGTGCGCGGATCTACTTCGCCGTCGACTACGACGCGGTGGACGAGGAGGTCACGTCGTTCATCCTGCCGTACTTCCAGAAGATCAGAGAGCAGATGGACCAGCTCGGCAGCCCCTTCAAGATCGGGGTCTACGGTCCGCGCAACGCGTGCTCCCGCATCTCCGAGGCAGGTTACGCGGATGCCAGCTTCGTGTCCGACATGTCGTCGGGATTTTCCGGCAACCTCGGCTACCCGATGCCCGAGAACTGGTCCTTCGACCAGATAGTCACCAAGACGATCGGCTCGGGTGACGGGCAGATCGAAATCGACAACAACATCGCCTCCGGCCGGGACACCGGACAGGGCGACTTCTACCCCACCTCCTCCCAGAAGTTGGACATCGGCTTCGACCTGGCCCTGTGGCCGTCCTTGCTCCAGGAGGTCCAGGAGTACATGGCGTCGATCGGCAAACCGGGCGGCGAGCGCATATACACCTTGCAGGAGTGCCTTGAGGGGATCATGAACTACGACGCCGCGATCACTTCGGGAGCCCGGAGACACCGCATGCGCAAGGCGCTCATCCAGACGTCGGCCTTCTGGGAGTTCGCCCATTACAGCCTCGTGGACTACACCGAGGACGCCAGCGTCGTGCTCTACCACACCGGCATCATCCCGGACTGGGCCAAGGACTTGCCCGTTGTCGAGCGATTGGTCGACAGCAGCACCGGTATCGCCAAGATCTCCGGCCGCACCTGCATCCTGGCGCGCAACAACTCGATCCGCTCAGGGCTGCTGGAGGGCACCATCCTCGACTCGACCTCCGACGCAGACCGCTGGGCCATGTGGCAGAAGGTCAACCAGGACAACGTCTTCAACCTCAGCACCGTGCCGCACATGCACATCTGGGGCGCCGACGGGAAGGCCGGGGACCACGCGGAGACCCCGATTCGCCGCCCCGCGCTCGACTACGACGAAACGGAGATCTTCGAGGTCCTGCGCCGGTACCAGGGCTTCGGTGACGAGGCGGTGGCCCACGCGACGGAGCGTATGCCTCTCTACGCCATCTTCGAGAAGTACAACCTTGCCATTCGCGGGATCTGACCACGGTGGTGGCTTCCGATCCATGGCAGGGGCACAACAGCACGGCGCTGTTCACGCTTGTGCTCACGGTGACGCCGACGCTCATAGGTCTCACGACGTACCTGTGCTCGCGGATGACCCCGTCGGCGCGCCGCCGCCGCACTCCGGTCCGTACCTGGCGGGACGTCTCCCTTGCGGCGATCGCTCTTGGACTCGCCCTCTACCTGTGGGGGCTTCTCCACATCCTGTTCACGGACGACCGGGCGCAGGCCCAGGAGTGCGAGCGCCGGCGGCCTGACGGGATCCCCGCCCTCGTCGGCCGCAGGGGGGACTTCGTTCCGCTGCGGCTCGTCTGCGAGGCGTCGGACGGCCACGACTACTCCGTCGTCGTCCCCGGTTACATCAACCCGTCGCTCGTGGTTCTGCTGCTGCTCGCGCTGATTGCCGCCGCGGCTTCCGTACTTCTGCACCACAAGCGCCGCAAGCACCACAAGCAGCACACGTCAACCCGGAAGGAAGGCTGAGTTGTCGATCAACTCCGGCATCACCCGCAGAGTCACTCTCATGGCCGCCGTTGGTGTGACCGCCGCCGTGAGCCTCACCACCACCGGCCTCGTCGCGACGCCCGCCGCCGCGGCTCCGGACCCCTTCAGGAACGACGAACTGAAGGAGGCGCTGCGCCGTGCGCAGGCCCGTCACCGGCGTCTGCGCACGGGTCGGCCGTCGGCGAACGGATGGGACATGCAGAAGGCGGCCGACGCCGACGGTGACATCGTCACCACGTCGGTGGCGGGCACCGGCCTCACCGTTCAGCTCCGCACGGGCGACACGGAGACGGTACTGACCCATGTGATTCGCCGCTTCCACTACGAGGTTGACGCCCTGGGAGTGGGCGGAGAACCGAATCCACTGGAGGGCTGGGTGGCTCCGTCGGCAGTGCGCGACAGCCGGCGTCCTGAGGCGAACCAGGCGTCCGGTACCGCCGTGGTCATCCGGCCGGGCTCCTACCCGCCGGGCGTACGGGACGGTTTCACCGAGGGGCAGCGGCTGGTGGTCCGCGACATCCTCGCCGATACCGAGGGGGTGGTCCGCTGGGGCGGGGACGACCGCCGCCCCTACGAGGGGCTGTTCTACCTCACCGTGTCGCCGGGGGACGCAGACCTGGCCCGGGTCGCGGCCAAGATCCGAACCTGGAGCGAGGTGCCGGGGGCAGGAGCCGGAGTGGTGCCTGACGTGACCGAGCCGACCCGGCGCCGCCGAGCCGCCGGTTACCGCTGAGAGGAAGAATTCCCGGCCCCGTGGTCAGCGGCGTCGCTGTTGACCACGGGCCGTTCGCGTCGACGCGGCTGTAGCAGGCCCAGTTCCTGGGCACGGGCCCCGAGGGCCACTCGCCCGTTGGCCTGCAACTGTTCCATGAGCCGTTGGATCCTGCGCTGCACGGTGCGGTGACCCATGTCGAGTTGCCGGGCGATTGATGCGTCACTGCGTCCCGCATACAAGAGGTTCAATATTTTTCGGTCATTGGTGTCGAAAAGCGGGGTGGTACAAGGGTTCGGCCTGATGGTCAAGACATCCCCGATGCGGCTCGCGGTCGCTTGTTTTCCAGTAGTTTAATTGCGACTTCGTTGCATGGGGAAGTTAATAAACGAGCGGACAAAGGTGGGAGGCGCCAGGCGCCTCCCACCTTTGTCCGACGGGGTCGCCGTGACGACGTCCCGGGTGCGGCTAGTACCAGGGCGTACAGCTCTGCTCGCCCGACGGGTCCTCGACGCAGGCCCGCATCATGTGCGACGAGGGGTTGTAGTACATCGGAGTCCGCGTCCAGTAGTAGTTCGTCCCGCTCGGGATCTTCGCGGTCCAGCCGGCGGCGCCACCCTTCGTCAGGCCGAGCCGCCAGTAACAGGTGGACTGATCCTTGGTGCACCGTTGTACGTACACATCCCAGTCCGACGCGCCTGAACCGCTGATGTAGTGCAGTCGGGCCCAGCTGTACTGGTCGCCGTCGGTCTGGCCCCACCGCAGCTCGTACAGGAACGAGCCGCCGAGCTGGTAGGGGCCGTACGGGGAGACCGGTCCGGACTGCCAACTCTGGATGTTCGGGTCGTGGCCGTCGCAACCGAAGTTGTCGCAGGCGAGGGCGGCGGCCGAAGCGGAACTCGGAACCATGAGGGCCAGGGCGAGGGCGCTGAACAGGGCGCTGAGCGTCACACCGATCCGCGACCGGAGTGTCATTTCTCCTCCATGGGGCAAATCACGAAAAATAAGCACCCGATGATCGGTGCCGCATGTGACTATGGCATGGCCGTGCTGAAGAAATACCGGGTTTTCTTATTGGTGGCGTAATTGCGCCGATTAGGTTTGAGGCAGTAGTCGGGTGAAAACGGGAAGAAAATGATAAGCCGCCCCTTTTTCCAAGGGGCGGCTTTGGCCTGATTCCTCGACGTTTATCCGAGCGTCCGGCGGTGCAGCACGAACACCGGGCACGACGCGGTCGTCACCTGTTTCGTCCGCCGTTCCCGTTGCCCTGGATGAAGCCCTCGGGGAGGGTCGGCTCCGTGACGCCGCCAGTGTCGCCGCCGCCGGTCAGGCCTCCGAGGAAGCCCTCGTCCCCATTGTTGTTGTCGTCGTTGTCGTCGCCTCGGTCACGGTCCTCCTCGTCCTCGTCCTTCTGCTTGTCCTCCGGGTCGGGGATGTTGACAGGGACGAAGGACTCGGCCGCCTTGCCCGCGAGAGCGCCGGTCATGGCGTCCTTCCAGATGGGGCCCGGAGTGTCGGAGCCGTATACGAGGTCGTGGTAGACGCCACCGATCGTGATGTTCCGCATCTTGACCTGCTGGCTGGCGCTGCCGACCCAGACTGCGCCCGAGAGGTTCGGCGTGTAGCCCACGAACCAGGCGTTGCGGCGCTCGTCGGTAGTACCGGTCTTGCCGGCGTTGTCCCGGTCCGCGAGGCCGGCCTGCTGGCCCGTGCCGGAGTCGACCACACCCTTGAGCAGGGCGTTGATGGTGTCGGCCGTGCTTTCCGACATCGCCCGCGAGCAGGTGGACTTGGGTACCGGGAGACTCTTCGTGGAGTTGCCCACCCGCTGCGTGACCGCCTCGATGGCGACGGGCGTGCAGTACATGCCACGGTTGGCGAAGGCGGCGTAGGCGGATGCCATGGTCAGCGGGGAGACGGACTCGGTGCCGAGGGCGATCGACGGGACCTGCGGCAGCTTCTTGCCGCTGCCCTGTCGGACCTGCAGCTTCTCGGCCATCTCGGTGACCGGGCAGAGACCGATGTCCGCGACCATCTCGATGAAGTAGGTGTTGACCGACAGGGCCATCGCCTTCTTCAGCGCGTAGGGGCCCTTCTCCGACTCGTTCTCGTTGGGAATCTTGGTGCCGTCTTCATTCGTGTAGGGCTTGTCACACGTCTGAATGGGGCTCGGAACCGTCAGTTCGTAGGGGGAGGGGTACTCCTGGGTCGCCGGGCGGCCCGCTTCGAGGGCGGCAGCCGCCACGAACGGCTTGAACGTGGAGCCGGTCGGGAAGCCGTTGCTGGTTCCCATCTCCTGACCCACCGAGTAGTTGATCACGGTCTCGTTCTGCTTGGCGTTGGTGCCGTACGGCTTCGACTGCCCCATCGCCACGATCTTGCCGGTGCCCGGTTCCACGAGGGTGGCTGCCGAGGCGACCTTGTCGCTTGCGTTGACGTGGTCCTTCAACGATTGCTGGACGGACGCCTGGGCCTGCGGGTCGAGCGTCGTACGGATCGTAAGACCGCCCTGGTTCCAGACCTTGGCCCGGTCCTCCTTGGTCTTGCCGAACGTTCTGTCGTTCAGGAAGACGTTCCGCACGTAGTCGCAGAAGAACGCGGCGTCCTTGACCGCGGTGATGCAGCCGTTCTTCGGCTTGCTGACCTTCAGTCCCAGCGGGGACTCCGCGGCCTTGGCGGCCTGTTCCTTGGAGATGTCACCGACCTGGGCCATCCGCTGGAGCACGGTGTTGCGCCGCTGCTTGGCCTCCGCCTCGTCGTTGACGGGGTCGTAGCGGCTTGGCGACTGGACGATCCCGGCGAGGAGGGCGGACTCCTGGAGGTTGAGCTTCTTGGCGGACTTGGAGAAGTACCGCTGGGCCGCGGCCTCGACGCCGTAGGCCTGCTGGCCGAAGAACGTGATGTTCAGGTAGTTCTCGAGGATCTTCTTCTTGCCCAGTTCCTCCTCGACCTGGATCGCGTACTTCAATTCGGCGATCTTGCGGCCGAGGGTCTGCTGGGTGGCCTGCGCGACCTTGGTCGGGTCGTCGCCGGCCTCCTCGACGAAGACGTTCTTCACGTACTGCTGGGTGAGGGTGGACGCTCCCTCGGCGACCCCGCCGCTCTGCGCGTTGCGGTTCAGGGCGCGCAGGACGCCCTTCAGGTCGACCGCGCCGTGCTGGTAGAAGCGGGCGTCCTCGATCGCGACGATCGCCTTTTGCATGTGCGGCGAGATGTCCTTGAGGGCGACCACGGTGCGGTCCCGCGAGTAGACGGTGGCGATCTGACCGCCGTCGGCGTCGAGGATGGTGGTGCGCTGGCTCAGCGGCGGCGTCTTCAGGTTGGCCGGGAGTTCGTCGAAGCTCTCGACCGTCCCCTTCGCCGCCAGACCCAGCGCGCCCACGGCGGGCAGCGCGATGCCGGCCATGACCGCCCCCGCGAGGACACTGACACCGAGGAACTTGGCGGCCTGCTGCGTGGAGGACAGACCACCGCCCGAGCGCTTCTTTGGCATGAGGGCAGCCTACGTTCTCATTCGCCGGACACGCGTATATGCCTTGGCCTAAGCTGCTCTCAACTGTCACAGCAGTAGGGCTACGTATCAATACGTCCGGCGACCCCGAATCGTTCCGGTCGGCCATCAACTTTTTGATGGAGGCGTGTCCGAATCCGCCTTGTGTGTCACCTGGCGCCCGTTGTGACTCAATGGAACTGTCCCGCTTTGCCGGGATGATCACGCATGTCACCAGCTCACTCCCCCGGGTGATCTGCCGCTTACCCATAGTCCGTTCGGACCATTCAAGATTGGGCCCGCTGGGGGTGTTGCGCCGTGCCCGCCTTCCGTAACGTCCTCAACTGGCGGCGGTGAATATGCCGCTGCCGCCGTGGGGGAGCCTCGATTCGGGAGAGGACGGCGCCGGTATGGGCTGGGTAACCGACTGGAGTGCGCAGGCGGCCTGCCGCACTACCGATCCGGATGAACTGTTCGTGCAGGGAGCAGCGCAGAACAGGGCCAAGGCGGTGTGCACCGGATGTCCGGTGCGCACGGAATGTCTGGCTGATGCGCTCGACAATCGCGTCGAGTTCGGCGTATGGGGAGGCATGACGGAGCGGGAACGCCGCGCACTGCTGCGCAGGCGGCCCACCGTCACCTCGTGGCGCCGGCTGCTGGAGACGGCTCGTACGGAGTACGAGCGTGGGGCGGGCCTGGTGCCCCTTGACGACGACCAGGTGTACGAGAACTACGCGGCGGTGAGCTGACGGCTCCGGGCCGGTCAGGGTCCCGCGGGCGGTCAGGCCCCGGAGCTGGGCAGCTCCGGTCGGCCGGCCGCCAGCCGGTCTCCGATGTCCCGCAGACCGGCGATGTCGTGCACATCGCCGGGGAGCGCGGCCACCTCGGCGACCGCCACCTCCGGGTGGAGCGTGGCGAAGCGGTCACGCGTGCGCTGCTCGCGGGAGAGCAGGTGCATACGGTCCGCGTGCAGCCTCAACAGGCCGGCGGTGAGCTGGCCGACGGTGTGCTGGCCGACGGTGTGCTGGTCGGTGCGGTTCGCCGCGGCCGTGTCCGTCTCCGCGGCTGTGTCCGTCTTCACGTCCGCAGCCGTGTCCGTGTCCTGGGTGGCGGGGGAGCCTTCCTCGGCGGCCTCGGATGCGGGAGATTCTGAACTGCCGGACGTGTCGGGGGAGTTACGAAGTCCAGCTTTCCCGCCCTCCTGATCGACAATGCGGGACTCCTCAAGATTTTCCGCGGCGGCGAGTGCCCGCTCGGCCGACAGCCGGACGGCGTCGCTGCCGTGGACACGGTTGAGGACCAGACCCGCGAGCGGCATGTCCTCGGCGGCCAGCCGCTCCACGAAGTACGCCGCCTCGCGCAGCGCGTCCCGCTCCGGCGCGGCGACCACCAGGAACGCCGTCCCGGGCGCCTGGAGGAGCTTGTACGTCGCGTCCGCGCGGGTGCGGAAGCCGCCGAACATGGAGTCCATCGCGGCCACGAACGTCTGCACGTCCTTGAGCAGTTGGCCGCCGAGCAGCTTGCCGAGCGCGCCGGTCATCATCGACATGCCGACGTTCAGGAACTTCATCCCGGCCCGGCCGCCGACCTTCGCGGGCGCCAGCAGCACCCGGATCAGCTTGCCGTCGAGGAACGACCCGAGCCGCTTGGGCGCGTCCAGGAAGTCCAGCGCCGAGCGCGACGGGGGCGTGTCCACGACGATGAGGTCCCACTCGTCCCTGGCCCGCAGCTGGCCCAGCTTCTCCATCGCCATGTACTCCTGCGTGCCGGCGAAGCCCGCGGAGAGCGACTGGTAGAACGGGTTGCCCAGGATCGCGGCTGCCCGCTCGGGGTCCGCGTGCGCCTCGACGATCTCGTCGAAGGTGCGCTTCATGTCGAGCATCATCGCGTGCAGCTCGCCGCTCGCGGAGTCGTCGATGCCCTTCACCCGGCGCGGGGTGTTGTCGAGGGAGTCGATGCCCATGGACTGGGCGAGCCGGCGCGCCGGGTCGATGGTGAGCACCACGACCTTCCGGCCGCGCTCGGCGGCCCGCAGCCCGAGCGCCGCCGCGGTGGTCGTCTTGCCGACACCGCCGGAGCCGCAGCACACGATGATGCGGGTCTGCGGATCGTCCAGCAGCGGATCGACGTCCAGCGCGCGCGTGGGGGAGAGGTGGTGGGGTGCCTGGGTCTGGGACCGGTCGGCGTCCGGGCTCATGTCATCCCCTGCTCTCGCAGCTCGGTGGCCAGTTCGTACAGCCCCGCCAGGTCCATTCCCTCGGCGAACAGGGGCAGTTCGTGCAACGGCAGGTCCAACTCGCCGAGCGCGGCCCGCTGTTCCTCCTCCAGCGCGTACCGCTCCGCGTACTCCTCGGCCTGCGCCAGCAGCGGGTCGACCAGCCGCTCCGCGTGCCCGCCGCGCCGCGCCCCACCGAGGCCGGCCGCCGACAGGGACTGCGCGAAGGCCGTACGGGGTGTGCCGCGTACGAGTTCCACTTCCTCCGCGTCCAACACCTGGGGGCGCACCATGTTCACGATGACCCGGCCCACCGGGAGCCGCGCCGCGCGCAGTTCGGCGATACCGTCCGCGGTCTCCTGGACCGGCATCTCCTCCAGCAGCGTCACCAGGTGCACCGCCGTCTGGGGCGACTTCAGCACCCGCATCACGGCCTGCGCCTGATTGTGTATCGGGCCGATCCTGGCGAGGCCGGCGACCTCGTCGTTGACGTTCAGGAAGCGGGTCACGCGGCCGGTGGGCGGGGCGTCCATCACGACGTGGTCGTAGACGAAGCGCCCGCCCTTGTCCTTGCGCCGCACCGCCTCGCACGCCTTGCCGGTCAGCAGGACGTCCCTGAGGCCCGGGGCGACGGTGGTGGCGAAGTCGATCGCGCCGAGCTTCTTCAGGGCTCTGCCCGCACCGCCCATCTTGTAGAACATCTGGAGGTAGTCCAGAAGGGCCAGTTCGGGGTCGATGGCGAGGGCGTACACCTCCCCGCCCCCCGGAGCGACGGCGATCTTCCGCTCCTCGTAGGGCAGCGCCTCTGTTTCGAAGAGCTGTGCGATGCCCTGCCTGCCCTCTACCTCCACGAGAAGCGTGCGCTTCCCCTCGGTGGCGAGGGCGAGCGCGAGCGCGGCGGCGACCGTGGTCTTTCCGGTCCCGCCCTTGCCGCTGACGACCTGGAGCCTGCTCACGTCTTCGAGCCTAACCAGTCGGCCGCCGGATCACGCCGGAGGCTGTGGACAACGTGTGCGCGAGGGCCCCCGCGGCAGCGGCTAAAGTCGGCCACATGACCAAGTGGGAATACGCAACCGTGCCGCTGCTCGTCCACGCCACGAAGCAGATTCTGGACACCTGGGGCGAGGACGGCTGGGAGCTCGTCCAGGTCGTGCCCGGGCCGAACAACCCCGAGCAGCTGGTGGCCTACCTGAAGCGGGCGAAGGCGTGAGCGCGGTCGAGGAGGCCCTCGCCGAGCTGGGGCTGACTCTGCCGGAGGTCGCGGCGCCGCTGGCCGCGTACCAGCCGGCCGTGCAGTCCGGCGTGTACGTGTACACCTCCGGCCAGCTCCCCATGGTCGAGGGCAAACTCCCGGTCACCGGCAAGGTCGGGGCCGAGGTCACCGCGGAGGAGGCCAAGGACCTGGCCCGGATCTGCGCGCTGAACGCCCTCGCCGCGGTCAAGTCGGTCGCGGGCGACCTGGACCGCGTGGTGCGGGTGGTGAAGGTCGTGGGCTTCGTGGCGTCCGCCTCGGACTTCACGGGTCAGCCGGGTGTCGTGAACGGTGCCAGCGAGCTGCTCGGCCAGGTCCTCGGTGAGAAGGGCGTCCACGCCCGCAGCGCGGTCGGGGTGGCCGTGCTGCCGCTCGACGCGCCCGTCGAGGTCGAGGTCCAGGTGGAGCTGGCCAGCGCCTGACGCGGTTACGCGTAGCGGCCGGGCGGCGTGGGGTGGTGCTCCGGGCCGCCGGGCGCTGCGGGGTGGTTCTCCGGACTCGCCTGGCGCCGCGGCGTGGTTTCCGTACCTGCCTGGCGCCGTGGCGTACTGCTCCGTACTCGCCGGGCGCCCTGCCGCGCCCGGCGAGTGGACCCACCCGTTCCGAGTGGACCCGCCCGGTCTGAGTGGACCCGCCCGGTCCCAGCGCGTACCCCGTGGCACCCCGGGGCTTCCCGCCCACCGGCCACCCGCCCCACCGGCCACCCGCCCCACCCGGCACCCCTCGAACATCCGCGCGCCCCGAGATAGCCTCCGCACATGGCGAACGGTCAGTGGTATCCCGCGGAGTGGCCCGACCGCATCCGCGCCCTCACGGAAGGCACCCTCACCCCGGTGCCGCCGAAGCGGGCGGCGACGGTGATGCTGCTGCGGGACACCGACTCCGGCCGCCCCGCCGTCCACATGCTGCGCAGGCGCGCCTCCATGGCCTTCGCGGGCGGCGCGTACGCGTACCCCGGCGGTGGCGTGGACCCCCGTGACGACGACCGGCACGTCCGCTGGGCGGGCCCCACGCGCGCGTGGTGGGCCGGGCGGCTCGGCGTCGACGAGGCGGGCGCCCAGGCGATCGTCTGCGCGGCCGTACGGGAGACGTACGAGGAGGCGGGCGTCCTGCTCGCCGGCCCCACCCCCGAGTCCGTCGTCGGCGACACCACCGGCGCCGACTGGGAGGCCGACCGGGCCGCCCTGGTCGCCCGCGACCTCTCCTTCGCCGAGTTCCTGGACCGCCGGGGCCTGGTCCTCCGTTCCGACCTGCTCGGCGCCTGGACACGCTGGATCACCCCCGAGTTCGAGTCCCGCCGCTACGACACGTGGTTCTTCGTCGCCGCCCTCCCCGAGGGCCAGCGCACCCGGAACGCCTCCACGGAGGCCGACCGCACGGTGTGGATCGAGCCCCGGGAGGCGGCCGAGTCCTACGACCGGGGCGAGCTGCTGATGATGCCGCCCACCATCGCGACGCTGCGGCAGCTGATCCCGCACGCCACGGCCGCCGAGGCCCTCGCCGCCGCCCCCGCGCGGGACATGACCCCCGTGCTCGCGCGGGCCCACCTGGAGGACGGCGAGATCGTGCTGTCCTGGCCGGGCCACGACGAGTTCACCAGGCACATCCCGACCGCACCGACCGGTGGAGCTCCCGCATGACGAATGCCGGCACCCTTCCCGGCCAGCCCAGGGGCGGGGTCCTCTCGGGCCCCGCGACCGAGCGCGCCGTCAACGTCCTCGCGCCCAACGCCTCCGCGATGACCCTGGACGGCACGAACACCTGGATCCTGTCCGAGCCCGGCTCCGAACTGGCGGTCGTGGTCGACCCCGGCCCGCTCGACGAGGGGCATCTGCGGCAGGTCGTCGACACCGCCGAGCGGGCGGGCAAGCGGATCGCGCTCACCCTGCTCACGCACGGCCACCCCGACCACGCGGAGGGCGCCGCCCGCTTCGCCGAACTGACCCGTACCGCGGTACGGGCCCTGGACCCGGCGCTCCGCCTCGGCGACGAGGGGCTCGGGGCCGGGGACGTGGTCCGGGTGGGCGGTCTGGAGCTGGTGGTCGTCCCGACGCCCGGACACACCGCGGACTCCCTGTGCTTCCATCTCCCGGCCGATCAGGCGGTGCTGACCGGTGACACCGTCCTGGGCCGCGGTACGACGGTCGTGGCGCACCCAGACGGCCGTCTCGGCGACTACCTGGACTCGCTGCGGCGGCTGCGCTCGCTGACGGTCGACGACGGCGTCCGCACGGTGCTCCCCGGGCACGGACCGGTCCTCGACGACGCCCAGGGAGCCGTCGAGTTCTACCTCGCCCACCGCGCCCACCGGCTCGCCCAGGTCGAGACGGCGGTCGAGAACGGCTACCGCGCGCCCGCCGAGGTCGTCGCCCATGTGTACGCGGACGTGGACCGCTCCCTGTGGCCCGCGGCCGAACTGTCGGTCCGCGCCCAGCTGGAGTACCTCGGCGAGCACGGGCTGATCTAGGGCAGCCCTGGGTACCGGGGCAGCCCCAGGTCCCCGCCCACGGCGTAGGTCAGGGCCGAGGCGCCTTCACGCCGTGCACGCGCGCGTACTCCTCGGCGAGCCACGGACCCAGGTCCTCGGTGTACGACCGCAGCACGGCCGCGTCACCGTCCGGTTCGTGCCCGAGGACCGCCGCGGCCCGCAACTGCTCCGCCCGCTCCGGGTAGTACGCCGCGAACGCCTCCGCCATCTCCCCGAGGTCGCTCGTCCAGCCGTTCCAGCGGGGCATGACCAGGGTGAAGCCGGTACGGACCAGATGGCGGGACATGAAGCGCACGAGGGGCCTGCGGGCCTCCGGAGAGTCGGCCGCCGCGGTCCGTTCGCGCCAGCGGGGCAGCAGCAGGGCCAGGTCGCCGTTGGTCTCGCGGGCGAGCAGGGAGTCGGGGTGGTAGCGCGGCAGTTCCTCGGCGAGGTCCTCGCCGAGCAGCGGAGTGCACAGACAGGCGAGGAACCAGCCCAGGTCGTGACGTTCCAGCTCGCTCAGGACGCGCGCCCTGCCGTACAGCAGCGTGCCCACCCCGTCGATCTGCCGGAACTCCTTGTCGAGGCCCTCGCCCAGCAGCCGCGCGTCCTCCCGGTCCCCGTCGGCCGGCTCGGCGCGCAGCACGACGAGCAGGTCGAGGTCGCTGCGCCCCACGCGCGCGGTGCCGCGCGGAATCGACCCGTAGAGGTACGCGCTGTGCATGCGGCCCCCGAACACGTCGAGCAGCCGGTCGCGCGCGGCGGCCACGACGGGGCGGAAGTCGTGGGGCACCTTGCCGAGCGAGCCCTCGCGCTCGATGTACCCCTGGGCGTCGAGGCCCCGCTGGCGAAGAGTTCCGGCCATGACCTCACTCTGCCCGGCGCGGCCACCCGGGGCAGGTCATTTACCGCCGTCGGCGGGCCGGGGTGCGCCCGAACGTGCCAAGGGGCCCCGCCGAACGGCGGGGCCCCTTGGCGTGGCTGCACGGGTCAGCGCGAGCGCTTCGCCAGACGTTCGACGTCCAGCAGGATCACCGCGCGGGCCTCCAGGCGGAGCCAGCCGCGCTGGGCGAAGTCGGCGAGGGCCTTGTTGACCGTCTCGCGGGACGCGCCGACCAGCTGGGCCAGCTCCTCCTGCGTGAGGTCGTGCACCACGTGGATGCCCTCCTCCGACTGCACGCCGAAGCGGCGGGAGAGGTCCAGCAGGGCGCGGGCCACGCGGCCGGGGACGTCCGAGAAGACCAGGTCGGACATGGCGTCGTTGGTGCGGCGCAGCCGGCGGGCGACGGCGCGCAGCAGTGCGGTGGCCACCTCGGGGCGGGCGTTCAGCCAGGGCTGGAGGTCCGGGTGGCCGAGACCCAGCAGCTTGACCTCGGTCAGCGCGGTCGCGGTCGCGGTGCGCGGGCCCGGGTCGAACAGCGACAGCTCACCGATCAGCTCACCCGGACCCACCACGGCCAGCATGTTCTCGCGGCCGTCGGGGGACGTGCGGTGGAGCTTGACCTTGCCCTCGGTGACCACGTAGAGCCGGTCACCGGGATCGCCCTCGTGGAAGAGGGAGTCGCCGCGCGCGAGGGTCACCTCACTCATGGAGGCGCGGAGCTCCGCGGACTGCTCGTCATCGAGCGCCGCGAAGAGCGGGTTGCGCCGCAGAACGTCGTCCACGAGTTCTCTCCTTGTCGACCTGCTCAGGGGATCTTGCTCCCCCTTGGTACCAGGGGACCGTGTTCCCCATCTTGCCGGACGGTCCAAACAGTGTGATCTGTCACAAGGATGCCGCACACATGTCCCGGGGTAAGCGGCAGGGGTCCAATTGGGGGCTGATCTTCAGGGCCCGGGGCGGATGTCAGTGCCGGGCTCTAGGCTGGCCGGGTGTCCAAATCGCCGGTGAGAGCACAGGCCAAGGGGGCTGGGCGGGTGGTTGTACGTCGTGATTCCGCTGTGGGCGAACGGAACCCCGGTGGCGGAGTGAACCCGGCAAAAGCGGCAAAGGGCGACGGGGTCCAGAAGGCGCCCCAGGTGAGGAAATCCGTGCAGGAGAAGAAGGCGGTATCCGCCAAAAAGGCCATGCCCGCGAAGAAGGCCGTATCCACGAAGAAGGCCGTTGCCGCGGAAATGGCCGCGTCGGCGAAGAAGTCCGCGCCCGCCGCGAAGTCCGCGCCCGCCAAGAAGCCCCCCGCGAAGTCCGCGCCCGCCAAGAAGCCCGCCCCGAAGGCGGAGACCCGCACCGCCCTGGTCCGCCGAGCCCGCCGCATCAACCGCGAACTCGCCGAGGTCTACCCCTACGCCCACCCCGAGCTGGACTTCGAGAACTCCTTCCAGCTCCTGGTCGCCACGGTCCTGTCCGCCCAGACCACCGACCTGCGCGTCAACCAGACGACCCCCGCGCTCTTCGCCAAGTACCCGACCCCCGAGGACCTGGCCGCGGCCAACCCCGAGGAGGTCGAGGAGATTCTTCGGCCGTGCGGGTTCTTCCGGGCGAAGACCAGGTCGGTCATAGGGCTGTCCAAGGCCCTGTCGGAGGAGTTCGGCGGCGAGGTCCCGGGCCGTCTGGAGGACCTCGTCAAGCTGCCCGGCGTCGGCCGCAAGACCGCCTTCGTCGTCCTCGGCAACGCCTTCGGGCGGCCCGGGATCACCGTGGACACGCACTTCCAGCGGCTGGTGCGGCGCTGGCGGTGGACCGAGCAGACCGACCCCGACAAGATCGAGGCCGAGATCGGCGGGCTGTTCCCCAAGAGCGACTGGACCGACCTCTCGCACCACGTGATCTGGCACGGCCGCCGGATCTGCCACGCCCGCAAACCGGCCTGCGGCGCCTGCCCCATCGCCCCGCTCTGCCCCGCGTACGGCGAGGGCGAGACGGACCCGGAGAAGGCGAAGAAGCTGCTCAAGTACGAGAAGGGCGGCTTCCCCGGCCAGCGTCTGAACCCCCCGCGGGCGTACCTGGACGCGGGCGGCCGACCGGCCCCGCCGCTGGGCGCCGGATGAGGGGCCGAACGAGGGGCCGGATGAGGGGCCGTAGGCGCATCGGCGCCGCCCCCGCGCCGGTCCAGGAACGATCTCGGTGCGCCCCGGCGTTGGACACGGCAGGACGACGGGGGTGGCGATGACACGCGCGAGCGATACGCAGGGCGGACCGGTGGTGCTCAGCAAGGAAGGGCTGCCCGCCTGGCTGGGCCCGGTGGTGCGGGCCGTCGAGACGGTCGAGCCGCTCCAGCTGAGCCGTTTCCTGCCCCCCAAGGACGGCGCGGGACGGCAGTCCGCGGTGCTCGTCCTCTTCGGCGAGGGGGAGCGCGGCCCCGAGCTGCTGCTGATGGAGCGGGCCGGCTCCCTGCGCTCGCACGCGGGCCAGCCCGCCTTCCCCGGCGGGGCTCTCGACCCCGAGGACGGCGACCCGCAGGCCGACGGACCGCTGCGCGCGGCGCTCCGGGAGGCCGAGGAGGAGACCGGACTCGACCCGGCGGGGGTGCAGCTGTTCGGCGTGCTGCCCCGGCTGTACATCCCGGTGAGCCACTTCGTGGTCACGCCGGTGCTCGGCTGGTGGCGCGAGCCGACCCCGGTCGGTGTCGTCGACCCGAACGAGACGGCCCGGGTCTTCACCGTCCCCGTGGCGGATCTCACGGACCCCGCCAACCGCGCGACCACCGTCCACCCGAGCGGCCACCGAGGTCCGGCATTCCTGGTCGAATCGGCCCTGGTCTGGGGTTTCACCGCGGGGATCATCGACCGATTGCTGCACTTCGCGGGCTGGGAGCTGCCCTGGGACCGGGAGAACCAGGTCCCGCTGGACTGGCGGTCATGACAGGCTGGTCGCCGTGTGTTGTGCAATCCGGGGGAGCCGTGAAGTGACGAGGCGAGGCTTGAAGCGGTGAACGTGCTGGACATCCTGCTGCTCGTCGCCGCGGTGTGGTTCGCGATCGTCGGCTACCGCCAGGGCTTCGTCGTCGGCATCCTGTCGGTGATCGGCTTTCTCGGTGGCGGTCTCGTCGCCGTCTATCTGCTCCCGGTGATCTGGGACGCCCTGACCGACAACTCCGAGGTAAGCACGACCGCGGCGGTGGTCGCCGTGGTCGTCGTGATCGTCTGCGCCTCGGTGGGCCAGGCGCTCACCACCCACCTCGGCAACAAGCTCCGCCGCTACATCACCTGGTCCCCGGCCCGCGCCTTGGACGCCACGGGCGGCGCCCTGGTCAATGTCGTCGCCATGCTCCTGGTCGCCTGGCTGATCGGCTCGGCCCTGGCCGGAACCACCCTGCCGACGCTCGGCAAGGAGGTCCGCAACTCCAAGGTGCTGCTGGGCGTCTCCCGTGCCCTGCCCGAGCAGGCCGACACCTGGTTCGCGGACTTCTCCTCGGTCCTCGCGCAGAACGGCTTCCCGCAGGTCTTCAGCCCGTTCTCCAACGAGCCCATCACCGAGGTCAGTCCGCCCGACCCGGCCCTCGCCAACAGCGCCGTCGCCACCCGGGCCAAGCGTTCCATCGTCAAGGTCGTGGGCACGGCGGAGAGTTGCGGCAAGGTCCTGGAGGGCACCGGCTTCGTCTTCGCCGACCGCCGCGTGATGACCAACGCGCACGTGGTGGGCGGCGTCGACGAACCCACCGTCCAGATCGGCGGAGAGGGCCGCAAGTACGACGCGCGCGTCGTCCTGTACGACTGGAAGCGCGACATCGCCGTGCTCGACGTACCGGATCTGGACGCGCCCGCGCTGCGGTTCACCTCCACCGACGCCCGCGGCGGTGACGACGCGATCGTCGCAGGCTTCCCGGAGAACGGCGCGTACGACGTCCGCGCGGCCCGGGTCCGCGGCCGCATCCCGGCCAACGGTCCGGACATCTACCACCGCGGCACCGTGCACCGCGATGTGTACTCGCTGTACGCCACCGTCCGCCAGGGCAACTCCGGCGGACCGCTGCTCACGCCCGAGGGCAAGGTGTACGGCGTGGTCTTCGCGAAGTCGCTCGACGACGCCGACACCGGGTACGCGCTGACGGCGGACGAGATCCAGGAGGACATCGCCGCCGGACGTACCGCCGACCAGCAGGTGGACAGCGACAGCTGCGCTCTCTGAGCCCCGGGGGAATCGGCCCCCGGGGGATCAGCCCCGGGGGTGGCGCAGCTTTACCGAGACCCAGCGGGCCCGGCGGCGAAGGATGTGTGGAATACCCACGCGAAGATCGGCATCCGCCATCTCCGGGGCGCTGCCGCCCTCGTGGGAGCTCAGGGCGCTGCCCGAGCGGCGGTTGCGTGCTACGTCACTGTAGTCGTGCGTCCAGCCCATACCCCGACGTCTGCCCCCGCCCCAAGGTCGATAACCACCCCCAGGGCCCCCAATTGGCCTATGCGCCGGGCAATTGGCTGTTCGTAGTACAGGTGTTCAGACTCGGCTACCGGACGCGCCCGAACCGTCACCGATCGGGCTCGGGATCCTTCAGCCAATTGACCAGTTCTGTGGAGAAAGCGACCGGATCCTCCTCGTGCGGGAAGTGTCCGAGACCGTCGAACAGCCGCCAGCGGTACGGCGCTTCGACGTACTCACCGGAACCGGCCGCGCTGCGGGTGCGCATCACCGGGTCGAGCGAGCCGTGCAGATGCAGCGTCGGCACCCGGACCGGGCGCTTCATCCGGCGGTTGAACTGGATGCCGTCGGGACGGGCCAGCGAGCGCACCATCCAGCGGTACGGCTCGATCGCGCAGTGCGCCGTGGAGGGGATGCACATCGCCCGGCGGTACGTGTCCACCGTCTCGTCCTCCGGCAGCCGGGGCCCGGACCAGTCCCGCATCAGCCGGCCCACCAGCGCCCCGTCGTCCGCCGTCAGCCGGCGCTCCGGGACCCAGGGCCGCTGAAACCCCCACACATAGGAGCCGGCGGAGGTCTGGCGGACGTCGGAGAGCATCGCCGAACGCCAGCGCCGCGGATGCGGCATGGACGCGACCGCGAGCCGGCGCACCAGCTTCGGGCGCATCACTGCGGCCGTCCACGCCAGATAGCCGCCGAGGTCGTGGCCGACCAGGGCGGCGTCCGGCTCACCGAGGGAGCGGATCACACCGGTGATGTCGAGCGCGAGGTTGGCGGGGTCGTAGCCGCGCGGCGTGCGGTCGCTGCCGCCGACGCCGCGCAGGTCCATGGCGACCGCCCGGAACCCGGCCTCGGCGAGCGCGGGGAGCTGGTGCCGCCAGGTCCACCAGAACTGCGGGAAGCCGTGCAGGAGCAGGACCAGGGGCCCGTCACCCATCTCGGCGATGTGGAAGCGCGCACCATTGGCCGCCACGTCCCTGTGGGTCCAGGGACCGTCGATGCGTACGACCGAGGCGGGTTGCGCCGAAAGGGTGGGGGCCGGGTCCGTCATGACGTCGAGCGTGCCACAGCTTCGAGGGCCGCGGGCGACCCGTTCTCCAGGGCGGGCACCGGGCGGGGGTGCGGCTTGGCGTTCTGCAGGACGCCGGCCGTCTCCTTCACCGAGGCGGCGACCTTCTGCGGGCCCTTGCCCTTCTTGGCCTTCTTCGCGAAGACCACGCCGACGAGGGCGAGGACGAGCGCGATGAGCACGTTGGCCGCGAAGGAGAGCAGGAAGCACAGGGCGAGGTTCCAGTCGCTCCACGTGTGGATGCCGTAGGCCAGGGCGAAGTTGAGCATCGGCAGGGAGAACACCAGCACCCCGATGGCCACCAGGAACGCGCCGCCACTGGTCGCCCCGCGCTTGACGTCCTGCTTCAGCTGCGCCTTGGCGAGGGCGATCTCGTCGTGCACCAGGGCCGACATCTCGGTCGTCGCCGAGGCGAACAGCTGGCCGATGCTGCGTTCGGCGCCGACCGGGCTGCCGTCGGGTGCGCTCATCGCGTTCTCCCTCTTCTGACCATGTGGGAAGGTCTCGTCTTTTGTACCGTCCCGTCAGATCATGCCCGACGGTCGTTCTCCTCGCCTGCCCCGCCCGTCACTTCGGCAAGCCGCGCCCGCTGCTCCTCGGCGATCCGCCGGTGCTCGGCGGCCTTGGCCTCGTGGATGGCGGCCATCCTCAGGTGGTACTCCGGGTCGTCCTCCTCGTAGATGTCCGGGATGCCGTCGAGGTCGTCGTCGCGCTCCTCGGCCTCGATCATCCGGCGGTAGCGGGTGTTGCGTACCTTCAGCAGCACGGTCGCCAGCACCGCCGCGATCAGGGAGCCCATCAGCACGGCGGCCTTGATCTCGTCCGTCAGGGCCGCGTCGCCCTCGAAGGCCAGCTCGCCGATGAGCAGCGACACCGTGAAGCCGATACCGGCCAGGGTGGACACGGCGAACACGTCCGGCCAGGCGAGGTCGTCGCTGAGGGAGGCCCGGGTGAAGCGGGCGGTGAGCCAGGTGCCGCCGAAGATGCCGAGCGTCTTGCCGACCACCAGGCCGAGGACCACACCCAGCGTCTCCGGCCGGGTGAACACCTCGCCGAGCGCGCCGCCCGAGATGCTGACCCCGGCGCTGAACAGCGCGAACAGCGGCACGGCCAGGCCCGCCGAGATCGGCCGGACCAGGTGCTCGATGTGCTCGCCGGGGGAGTGCTGCTCGCCCTCGCGCCGCGAGCAGCGCAGCATCAGGCCCATGGCGACACCGGCGATGGTGGCGTGGACGCCGCTGTTGTACATCAGCGCCCAGATCACCAGCGCGAGCGGGACGTAGATGTACCAGCCGCGTACGCCCTTGCGCAGCAGCAGCCAGAAGACGGCGAGGCCGAGGAAGGCGCCGCCGAGCGCGGCGAAGTCGATGCTGTCGGTGAAGAAGACCGCGATGATCAGGATCGCGAAGAGGTCGTCGACGACGGCGAGGGTCAGCAGGAAGGCCCGCAGCGCGCTCGGCAGGGAGGTGCCGATGACGGCGAGCACGGCGAGCGCGAAGGCGATGTCGGTGGCGGTGGGCACCGCCCAGCCGTCCGTGGAGCCCCCGCCCAGGACGTTGGTGAGGGTGTAGACGAGCGCCGGTACGGCCATGCCGCACAGGGCGGCCACCACCGGCAGCGCGGCGGCCTTGGGGTCGCGAAGGTCTCCGGCGACCAGCTCGCGCTTGAGTTCGATGCCGGCCACGAAGAAGAAGATGGCGAGCAGTCCGTCGGCCGCCCAGTGCTCGATCGACAGGTCGAGGCCGAGGGACTCGGGCCCGATGTGGAAGTGGCTGACGGTCTCGTAGCTGTCGCTCAGTGCGCCTACGTTGGCCCAGATCAGGGAGGCGACGGCGGCGACGAGGAGCAGGACGCCACCGACGGTCTCGGTGCGCAGCGCGTCGGCCACGAAGGTCCGCTCGGGCAGGGAAAGCCGGCCGAGGACCTTGCGGGGAGTACGGGGCGCGGACACGGGAACCTCCGGTGGTTGGGCAGCACAAACTCTTGCCGACCAGACTTCCCGGCGCACCTCTAGTACTTGTTGTGTTGTTTAGTCTACCTAAAGGGAGCTCGGAGGGAACACCGGGTCCCCACCGCGGACACGGGCGACGCCCGGCGGGATGCGCCGGGCGTCGGTGGTGCGTCCTTACGGGTGCTCAGTGGTGCGTCCCTACGGGTGCTCAGTCCTCGCTCGACGAGGTCGGGAGCTTGGCCTGGATGAGGTCCATCACCGTGGAGTCGGTCAGCGTGGTCACGTCGCCGAGCTGCCGGTTCTCCGCCACGTCGCGCAGCAGGCGCCGCATGATCTTCCCGGAGCGGGTCTTGGGCAGTTCCGCCACCGGCAGGATCCGCTTGGGCTTGGCGATGGGCCCGAGCGTCGCGCCCACGTGGTTGCGCAGGTCGCCCACCAGGTTCTCGGTCTCCGCCGCCGTGCCCCGCAGGATCACGAAGGCGACGATCGCCTGCCCGGTGGTGTCGTCGGCCGCGCCGACCACGGCCGCCTCCGCCACCGAGGGGTGCGAGACGAGCGCCGACTCGACCTCGGTGGTGGAGATGTTGTGCCCGGACACCAGCATCACGTCGTCCACCCGGCCCAGCAGCCAGATGTCGCCGTCGTCGTCCTTCTTCGCGCCGTCACCGGCGAAGTACTTGCCCTCGAAGCGCGACCAGTACGTGTCGATGAACCGCTGGTCGTCGCCCCAGATGGTGCGCAGCATCGACGGCCACGGCTCGGTCAGCACCAGGTAGCCGCCACCGCCGTCGGGCACCTCGCGGGCCTCGTCGTCGACGACCGTGGCGGAGATACCGGGCAGCGGGGTCTGGGCCGAGCCGGGCTTGGTCTCGGTGACACCGGGCAGCGGCGAGATCATCATCGCGCCGGTCTCGGTCTGCCACCAGGTGTCCACGATCGGGGTCCGGTCGCCGCCGATGTGCTTGCGGTACCAGATCCACGCCTCGGGGTTGATCGGCTCACCGACCGAGCCGAGCACCCGCAGGCTGGAGAGGTCGAACTTCGCGGGGATGTCGTCGCCCCACTTCATGAACGTGCGGATCGCCGTCGGCGCCGTGTACAGGATCGTCACCCCGTACTTCTGCACGATCTCCCAGAACCGCCCCTGGTGCGGGGTGTCGGGGGTGCCCTCGTACATCACCTGGGTGGCGCCGTTGGCGAGCGGGCCGTAGACGATGTACGAGTGCCCGGTGACCCAGCCGACGTCGGCGGTGCACCAGTAGACGTCGGTCTCCGGCTTCAGGTCGAAGACCGCGTGGTGGGTGTACGCCGCCTGGGTGAGGTAGCCGCCGGAGGTGTGCAGGATGCCCTTCGGCTTACCGGTGGTGCCCGAGGTGTAGAGGATGAACAGGGGGTGCTCGGCCTCGAAGGCCTCCGGGGTGTGCTCGGCGCTCTGCCGCTCGGTGATCTCGTGCCACCACACGTCGCGGTCGGCGTCCCAGGCGACCTCCTGGCCGGTGCGCCGGACCACCAGCACGTGCTCGACGTTGTCGACCTTGGCGACCGCCTCGTCCACGGCCGGCTTCAGCGCGGACGGCTTGCCCCGCCGGTAGCCGCCGTCGGAGGTGATCACGACCTTGGCGTCGGCGTCCTGGATGCGGGTGGCGAGCGCGTCGGCGGAGAAGCCGCCGAAGACCACCGAGTGCGCGGCACCGATCCGGGCGCAGGCGAGCATCGCCACGGCCGTCTCGGGGATCATCGGCATGTAGACGGCGACCCGGTCGCCCTTGCGCACACCGAGCTCCAGCAGCGCGTTGGCGGCCCGGGAGACCTCGTCCTTCAGCTCGGCGTAGGTGATCGCGCGGCTGTCGCCGGGCTCGCCCTCGAAGTGGATGGCGACGCGGTCCCCGTGCCCGGCCTCCACATGCCGGTCCACGCAGTTGTACGCGACGTTGAGCGCGCCGTCCTTGAACCACTTGGCGAACGGCGGGTTCGACCAGTCCAGCGTCTCCGTCGGCTCCTTGGCCCAGCTCAGGCGGCGGGCCTGCTCGGCCCAGAAGCCGAGCCGGTCAGCCTTGGCCTGTTCGTACGCCTCCGCCGTGACGTTGGCGTTCGCGGCCAGGTCAGCGGGCGGCGCGAAGCGTCGCTCCTCCTTCAAGAGGTTGGCCAGGCTTTCGTTGCTCACGACATCTCCCTTTCCCAGGGTGTCCGTTGTGTCCCAGGCCACAGCTCATCAGACCCGGGGGCCCGATGACAAGGGCCGACGGGAAATTGGTTTAGACCTGTGGGCGGCCCTGTTGGCGACCGTTCTCCGGCAGTCGGCGTCATCCGTACCCACGGACGCTGACCAGGCGGAGTTCAGGGTCGGTGACGCCTTTCACAACCGCGGACCGGGGCGGGCCGTGGCACGGACGGGCGGGCCGTGACACGGACGGGCGGCCCGTGATCGACCCGGACCGCCCGTCACCGCCGTCGCCGGCCTCAGACCGCCAGGTCCGCCGCCCGTACGTGATCGAACACCTGGCCTTGCTCCGCCCCGGTGAGCAGATACGCCTGCGCCTCGCCCACGTGGAAGTACATGCCGTGCAGCTCCAGCTCGCCCGACCCGAGCGCGCGGACCACGGACTCGTGGGTCCGCAGATGCTCCAGTTGCTGGACGACGTTGGTCAGGCAGAGCTGCTCGACCGCGTCCGCCGGTGCCCGCCCGGCCAGCCCCGGCCAGGCCCCGCTGTCCCCGGCCATGCGCTCCAGGCTGGGCAGCCCGTGCCGCAGCCACCGCTTGAGCGGGGTCGGCGCGCCGCTCGGATCGGAGGTGAGCAGGGCCTGCATGGCCCCGCACCCCGAGTGCCCGCACACGGTGATCGAGCGCACCTTCAGCACGTCCACCGCGTACTCGATCGCGGCCGCCACCGAGTCGTCCCCGCTCTCCGCGCCGGGCATCGGGACCAGGTTGCCCACATTGCGCACCACGAACAGGTCACCGGGACCGCTGGCGGTGATCATCGAGGTGACCAGGCGGGAGTCGGCGCAGGTGAGGAAGAGCTGGGAGGGCTGCTGCCCCTCCCGCGCCAGCCGGGCCAGCTCGCCCCGCACCAGGGGCGCGGTGTGGCGCTGGAACGCGCTGATGCCGCGGGCCAGTTCGTGTCCGCTCGGCAGGTGGGCGGATCCGGCCGGATCCGTCGCGGCGGTGCCGTCCGGCCGGTTCTCGGCCGCGGACGCGATCAGGGGTTGCTCGCACTGGTGGTTGCGCCAGGGCGTCCAGGGGCGGCAGCGGCAGCCGGTGGCCGCCGCGTCCCCGGTCCCGGGGTCGGCGTGTCCGGTGGCGAGCGCCTCGGGCCCGGCGATCCGCACGCCCGCCCGCCGGCCGGTCAGCTCGACCGAACCTCCGCGCGCGGTGTGCGAGTTCTGCCAGTCCTGGAGCGACTCGTACGCCGCGTGATCCATGAAGGAGCCGTCCAACTCGACCACGACGGGCGCGCCTTGGGGGACGAGGTGCAGGGCCCGGCTGAGCCGCGGCACCGCGAGGAACGTCAACTGGCCTCTCACATGGACGTGATGGACTCCTTCCTGCTCGTCGTGGGTGATCCGGGTGCGGGCGAGGCGGTGCAGGGAGACGCCGACCGCGACGGCGATCCCGAGGATCACCCCCTCCAGGACGCCGAAGAAGACGACGCCGGCGGTGGTGACGGCGTAGACCGCGACCTCCCGGTGGCGGGTGACCGTGCGGATGTGGTGGAGGGACACCATCTGGATGCCGACGGCCATCACCAGGGCGGCGAGCGAGGCGAGCGGGATCAGCTCCAGCAGGGGGACCAGGAGGAGCGCGGCCACTACGACGAGAACGCCGTGCAGCATCGTGGAGTTCCGGCTCACGGCACCCGCGTGCACATTCGCCGAGGTCCGTACCGCCACCCCCGCCACGGGCAGTCCGCCGAGGCCGCCGGAGACGATGTTGGCGGCGCCCTGCCCGAGCAGTTCGCGGTCCAGGTTGGAGCGGCCGACACGCACGGGCAGTCCGGGGCGGGTGGCGACCAGTTTGTCGGCCGCGACCGCGCCGAGGAGCGACTGCACGCTGCACACCAGGGTGGTGGTCAGCACGGCGGCCAGGATGCCGAGCACCGGCCCCTCGGGCAGCCCGGCCAGGGCGTGGCTGCTCCAGGAGGGCAGGTCGACCTTGGGCAGCCGCAGCCCGGCGAGGGCGGCGGCCGCGGTCGCGCCCGTGACGGCGACCAGGGCGGCCGGGATCTTGCGCAGCAGGTGCCCGGCGCGACCCGGGACGCGCGGCCAGACCAGCAGCAGGGCGAGGGTGAGGACGCTCACCGTGAGCGAGGCGGGGCGCACCTCGGCCAGTTGGGCGGGCAGGGCGCGCAGATTGTCGGGGACGGAACTCTGCGGGGTGCCGCCGAGGACGATGTGCAGCTGGGCCACGGCGATGGTGACGCCGATGCCGGCGAGCATGCCGTGCACGATGGCGGGGCTGACGGCCAGCGCGGTGCGCGCCACGCGCAGGCAGCCCAGGGCGATCTGGGCGACCCCGGCGAGCACGGTGATGGCGCAGGTCGTCCGCCATCCGTAGCGCTGGATGAGTTCGGCGGTGACGACGGTGAGACCGGCGGCCGGGCCGCTCACCTGGAGCGGGGAGCCGCCGAGCCGGCCGACCACGAGTCCCCCGACGGCGGCGGCCACGAGCCCGGCCTGAAGGGGGGCGCCCGTGGCGAGCGCGATGCCGAGGGACAGCGGCAGGGCGATCAGGAAGACCGCGATCGACGCCGACACATCGGCGCCGGCGATACGGAAGCGGCGGGGCCGCACGGGCGGCGGGCTGTGGGACTGGTGGCCCGTCTCGGTGGGGGTGGGGTCGGTGGGGCGGGTGGGGACGCAGGCTGACATGGGTTCCCGTCTCCTCCGGGGCAGCGCGGTCGCGGATCTGGTGGTCCCTCGTCGGGATGGCGAGGGGTCTGGTCGGCGGCCGTGGGTCACGGCGTGCAGCGGCGGGATGAATCAACGCTCGGTGATCGACTCTCGGTAAACGGATCGTAATTCAGAGTAAAGGTCGAGCATAGACATTACGGGCAATTGGGCTTATAGCTCACCCAGAAGAGTGAAGTGGCCTTTTCTTCGGCTTGTCGTACTAATTCCTTCTCGGTCTCGTGCGACCTTGGCGGCCCTGTCGGTGCTTTCCCGGCAGATCACCTCATAACGCCCCCATCAGCGTGGCCCGAGAGAAGGAAGTAGGTGGGCGGAATATGGCCGCCAGCCAGAGGATCGCCGCGGGCGCCGTGGTCGCCGCGGTCTGTGCCGCGTCACTCGCCGGTTGCGGAATCGGCAGCGACGGCGCCGACGAGGGTTCCGCCGGTCCCCAGAAGGCGAAGCCGGTCCAGGCGCCGCCCAAGAGCGCCGTCCGGCTGATCGGCGACGGCTCGACCGCGTACACCGGAGCCCAGCCGCACCTGACCAAGCCCGAGCGGCTGAAGCCGGGTCAGAAGCCGCCGCAGTTCGTGGTGTTCTCCTGGGACGGCGCCGGCGAGGACGGGCAGAAGCTGTTCTCCCACTTCCGCAAGGTCGCCAAGGCGAACAACGCGACCATGACGTACTTCCTCAGCGGCGTGTACATGCTTCCCGAGCACAAGCGGGACCTGTACCGGCCGCCGCAGCACTCGCCGGGCAGCTCCGACATCGGCTTCAACGACGACCAGGGCATCGCCGACACCGTGGAACAGCTGCGCGGCGCGTGGCTGGAGGGCAACGAGGTCGGCACGCACTTCAACGGCCACTTCTGCGGCAAGGGCCGCGGGGTCGGCGAGTGGTCGGTCGCTGACTGGAAGGACGAGATCGCCCAGGCGAAGCAGTTCGTGAAGTCGTGGAAGACCAACACCGGTCTGTCGAAGGCCTCGCCGCTGCCCTTCGACTACGACAAGGAACTCATCGGCGCCCGCACGCCCTGTCTGGAGGGGCGCGACAACTTCATGCAGGCGGCCCGTGAACTGGGCTTCCGCTACGACACCAGCGGCGTCAACAACCAGGTCTGGCCGAAGAAGAAGGCCGGCCTGTGGGACCTGTCCATGCAGCTCGTGCCGTTCCCCGGACGCACCTTCGAGCAGCTGACCATGGACTACAACTTCATGGTCAACCAGTCCGGCACCACCAGCCAGGGCGACCCGGCCAAGTACGAGTTCTGGGGCAACCAGATGCGCGACGGCCTGCTCGCGGGCTTCCAGCGCGCCTACGACGGCAACCGCGCGCCCCTGATCATCGGCAACCACTTCGAGTCCTGGAACGGCGGCACCTACATGCGGGCCGTCGAGGAGGTCATCGAGGGTGTGTGCACCAAGTCCGAGGTGCGCTGCGTCTCCTTCCGTCAACTGGCCGACTGGCTGGACGCCCAGGACCCGAGGACCCTGGACCGGCTCACCACGCTGACCGTGGGCGAAGCCCCCAAGCAGGGCTGGGCGTCCTTCCTGGCGGACCGTCCCGCGCAGGCGCCCAAGGGCGTTCCCGGGGCGCCGGCGGCCGGGCGGTAGCACCCGATCACACGGAGGCGGCGACGCTCTCGCCGAGCACGAAGGCGGGGTCGACCTGGGCAGCCAGGTCGGCCCCCGTCCGCTCGTTCCCCCAGGACCGCGCGTTCTTCAGATGGAAGTGCACCATCTGCTGGGTGTAGCGAGCCCAGTCGCGGCTCCCGTACGCGGCTTCGGCGGTCTCCCGGAGCCGGTGCAGGGCGAGGTGGTTGGCCTCCTCCAGGAGCTCGAACCGGGGCGGTCGGCCCTTCTCCATGGAGCGCACCCAGTCCGAGTGCCCGACCGTGACGAGCAGGTCGTCCCCGGCCTCCGCGCGCAGGAAGTCGAGGTCCTCCGGGCCGTGCACCTTGTTGCCGACGACCTTCAGCGCGACGCCGAAGTCACGGGCGTACTCCTTGTACTGGCGGTAGACCGAGACACCCTTGCGGGTCGGCTCGGCGACGAGGAACGTCATGTCGAAGCGGGTGAACATGCCGGAGGCGAAGGAGTCCGAGCCCGCCGTCATGTCCACCACGACGAACTCGTCGCGCCCGTCCACCAGGTGGTTCAGGCACAGCTCCACCGCCCCCGTCTTGGAGTGGTAGCAGGCGACCCCCAGGTCGGCGTCGGTGAAGGGGCCGGTGACCATCAAACGGACGGTGCCGCCGTCGAGTTCCACCGGGCGGGCGCACGCCTCGAAGACCGGGTTGTCCTCCCGCACCCGCAACAGCCGGGAGCCCGCACCGGGCGGGGTGGTCTTGATCATCGTCTCGGCGGAGGCGATCCGCGGGTTCGCGCCGCGCAGATAGTCCTTGATCAGCGGCAGCCGGTCGCCCATCGCGGGCAGGGCGGCCGCCTCGGACTCGTCGAGACCGAGCGCGGCCCCAAGATGCTGGTTGATGTCGGCGTCGATGGCCACCACCGGCGCCCCGGTGGCCGCGAGATGCCGAACGAAGAGGGAGGACAGCGTCGTCTTGCCGCTGCCGCCCTTCCCGACGAAAGCAATTTTCATGTTCACCAAGAGTAGTCAGGCGATGGCCCCGGGTGGCGGTCCGGCGTGAAGAACGCCACTCGATCGTGGGGTGCGACCCCGAGGTGCGTAGGGTCGTACTCATGAGTACGACAGGCGCGACCGCCGATCCGCTCGCCGCCCTGGGCGCGCTGCCCGGTGTGGCCGATTCCGTGGAGTCCGTGCGCAAGGCCGTGGACCGGGTCTACGGGCACCGGATCATGCGCCGCCGCAGCAACGCCGTCACCTCCGAGGCGGCGCTGCGCGGCGCCCGTGGCTCGGCGGCGCTGTCCGGCGCCGACTGGGCCCTGGAGGAGGTGCGCCGGCGCACCGACTTCAGCGGTGACGACGAGGCGCGGACCGTCGGTGCCGCGCTGCGGCTGACCGCCGAGGCGGGGCAGCTGCTCTCCATCTGGCGGCAGTCCCCGCTGCGGGTCCTGGCCCGGCTGCACCTGGTGGCTGCCGCGACCAACGGTCCGGAGGTCGGACGGCCGCGGCAGGCGGGCGAGCCGGTCGACGAGCCGCTCGTCGAGCTGCCCCTGCCCGGCGCGGCGGAGGTCAACGGACGTCTGGAGGGGCTGTCCCAGCTGATCATCGCGGGCGGGTCGGCCCCCGCGCTGGTGACCGCCGCCGTGGTGCACGGCGAACTGCTGGCCCTGCGCCCCTTCGCCTCCCGCAACGGTCTGGTCGCGCGCGCCGCCGAGCGGATCGTGCTGATCGGCAGCGGCCTCGACCCGAAGTCGGTGTGCCCCTCCGAGGTCGGCTACGCCGAACTGGGACGCGCGGCCTACCTCGGGGCGCTCGACGGCTACGTCTCCGGCACCCCCGAGGGCATGGCGGCATGGATCGCCCACTGCGGCAGGGCGGTCGAGATGGGCGCGCGCGAGTCGACGGCGGTCTGCGAGGCGCTTCAGCGCGGCGCGGCATAAGGCGCGCGGCGCGAGGGGCCCGTACACAGGGTTGCGGCGGTACGAGAACTCGTACCGCCGCTGGCATGTTCACCCGGTTACCAAGCGTCCTCGGTATGTTGCCCATCAGGTCGGGGACTTTGCCCGTCACCTGGTGCGGCTGGCCCGTAATCGACGGGTCGACGTCGCGTGGGTGCCCGATGTTCATGCTCGGTCCGTGGGGCCAATTGCGTTTTGAAGGTGATCCTCTCGGATGTCCTTGGTCTCGCGGGCCGTTGACTCCTTTCTACTCCAGCTCCGGAGCAAGCGGAACCCCTGGCCGCGGTTCTTTACTTTTGCGGCGCTTTGCCGCCAAAGAGGAGTCAATCGGTCGCTGATCTGACGAACCTCCCCCAAAGGGGGTGTCAGTGCAGGTCAGACGGTTGCCGTGCGGCGTCGGCTGGCGTACCAGACCAGGCCGGCGGTCGCCGCCGCGGCCCCTATGGCCGCCGCCGCGACCAGGGCCGGACGGTTGGGCACGGAGAGCGCGGGCAGCCGCTGCTTGAGCCGTACCGGGCGGTGGAAATCGAGAATCGGCCACCCGCGCGCGAGCGCCTCGCGACGCAGCGCGCGGTCCGGGTTGACGGCGTGCGGATGACCGACGGACTCCAGCATCGGCACATCGGTGGCCGAGTCGCTGTAGGCGTAGCAGCGGGCGAGGTCGTACCCCTCGGACACGGCCAGCTCCTTGATGGCCTCGGCCTTGGTCGGACCGTAGGCGTAGTACTCCACCTCCCCGGTGAAGCAGCCGTCGTCGCCCACGACCATGCGGGTGGCCACCACGCGGTCGGCGCCGAGCATCTCCCCGATGGGCTCGACCACCTCGGCGCCCGACGTGGACACGATCACCACATCGCGGCCGGCGACGTGGTGCTCCTCGATGAGGGACGCGGCCTCGTCGTAGATGATCGGGTCGATCAGGTCGTGCAGGGTCTCGGCGACGATCTCCTTGACCTGCTGGACGTTCCAGCCGCGGACGAGCGCGGAGAGGTACTCGCGCGTGCGCTCCATCTGGTCATGGTCCATACCGCCCACCCGGAAGACGAACTGGGCGTACGCGGTCCGCAGGGCGGCCCTGCGGTTGATCAGGCCGCCTTGGTAGAAGGACTTGCTGAAGGTGAGCGTGCTCGACTTCGCAATGACCGTCTTGTCCAGGTCAAAGAAGGCCGCTGTGCGGGGCAAGGAGTGGTTTTCCACGACCCTGAGCATAGGCGCAGCCCATTCGGCGTAAGGTGGGGCGCGTGGGTTTGCCTGAGAGGGCTCTCGGGTACACCATGGAAGTCACGGATCGTTCGCGACCGTGCTAACCCGGTCCGGCTCCTCCCCCCCCGAGTCGGCCGTGGGGACGACCCCCGCTCTCCCCCCCGGCGGGGGTCGTCGCATGTCCGGACGCATTTCCTCCCTCATTCAACGGCTTTGACGCCGGTTCGAGGCGGCTTCGGCCGCCTCTTCGTTATGCCCGCGATCCCTCACTGTGTGTAGTCATCGCGCTGCTCTGCGGAAGTCGTACGGAGGTTGGTACAACGCTCACCGGTATGGGTGACGGCGATATTCACAGGCGCCGAGTTGTCCACAGTTTTCGACCAAGATCCACACGATTTCCGACATCGCAGCACCGTGATTCCGACGCGTCCCGCAGGTGCCGACTTCATGGCCGGTTCCGGTTAGTCGGGCGTCTTCGGCCGGTTCGTATCGGCCGTTCACAGGGAGACCCGGACGCCGGTTCTTCACGCGTTTGGGAATCGCGGGGCCGCAGGGGCTGCGCGTGAGACCGCAAGGGGGAGACCGTGGCCGCAGCCGTCACACAGGAACCACCGCCCGCAGCCTCGGGCCGGCCGGGCGCACCGCTGATCGTCACCGAGGACGCCGGTCTGCTGGACGACCTGCTGCGCCTGTGCGCGGCGGCGGGCGCCACCCCGGAGGTCCATCACGGGGTCCCCGAGCCGCGCGGCAGCTGGGAGGCCGCGCCGCTGGTCCTGGTCGGCGACGACGCCGCCCGCCGGGTGCGGGGCGCCGCCCGCAGACGAGGGGTTGTGCTGGTCGGGCGGGACCAGGACGACTCGGGGGTCTGGCGCCGGGCCGTGGAGATCGGCGCCGACCACGTCCTGATGCTCCCCGACGGTGAGCAGTGGCTGGTCGACCGGATCGCCGACGTGGCCGAGGGCGTGGGCCGCCCCGCGCTCACGGTCGGCGTCATCGGCGGGCGGGGCGGCGCGGGGGCGTCCACGCTCGCCTGCGCCCTCGCCGTCACCGCAGCGCGGGAGGGACTGCGCACCCTGCTCGTGGACGCCGATCCGCTGGGCGGCGGACTCGACGTACTTCTCGGCGGCGAGACCGCGGACGGGCTGCGCTGGCCGGCCTTCGCCGCCTCCCGCGGCCGGGTCGGCGGGGGTGCTCTGGAGGAGTCGCTGCCCCGGCTGCACTCGCTGCGGGTGCTCAGCTGGGACCGCGGGGACTGCGTCGCCGTGCCCCCGCAGGCCGTACGGGCGGTCCTGGCCGCCGCACGGCGCCGGGGCGGCGCCGTCGTCGTCGACCTGCCGCGCCGGATCGACGACGGCGTCGCGGAAGTGCTCGCCCAGCTCGACCTCGGCCTGCTCGTGGTCCCCGCGGAACTGCGTGCCGTCGCGGCCGCCGGGCGCGTGGCCTCCGCGGTGGGCATGGTCCTGGGGGATCTGCGCGCGGCGGTGCGCGGGCCCTACGCGCCGGGGCTCGACGACCGCGAGGTGGCCCGGCTCCTCGGGCTGCCGCTCGCGGGCGAGGTACCGGTCGAGTCCGGACTGCGCCGCCCCCACGAGGGCAAGTCGCCGCCCGCGGCGACGGGACGCGGCCCACTGGCCCGCTTCTGCCGGGAGTTCTGGGAGCGGGCGCTGATCGAAGCGGGGCCGGTGTGAGTGCGGCTGGTGCGAGGGGGGCCGGCAGGGGCGGGGTTGGCGTGAGCGGGGCTGGCAGGGGCGGGGTTGGCGTGGGCTGGTCTGGCATGGGAGGGGCTCGCATGGGTGGGGCTCGTATGGGCGGGGACGGCAGGGGTGCTTTTTCCCGGCTGGAGACCTTCGAGGGGGCGGGTCGCCCTGAGGCCGGATCATCCGACCTGACGCCGGCTCTGCTGGACGGGGTGCGGCGCAGGCTCGCCGAGAGCGGCGCCGAGCCGACGCCCGCGCGCGTGGCGCAGGCCCTGCGCCAGCAGGGGCGGGTGCTCGGGGACGCCGAAGTCCTCGGCGCCGCCGAGCGGTTGCGGTCCGAACTGGTCGGCAGCGGCCCGCTGGAACCCCTGCTCGCCGATCCCTCGGTGACCGATGTGCTGGTCTCCGCCCCCGACCGGGTCTGGGTGGACCGCGGCGGCGGCCTCGAACTGACCGCCGTCCGCTTCCCCGACGCGTCCGCAGTACGGCGGCTCGCGCAGCGGCTGGCGGCCGTCGCCGGGCGGCGCCTGGACGACGCGCGACCCTGGGCCGACGCCCGCCTGCCCGACGGGACGCGGCTGCACGCCGTGCTGCCACCGGTGGCCGTCGGCTGTACGTGCCTGTCCCTGCGCGTGGTCCGCCCGCGCGCGTTCACGCTCGATGAACTGATGGCGGCGGGCACCGTGCCGCCTGGCGGGGACCGGGTTCTCAGGGCGCTGGTCGAGGCGCGGCTGTCGTTCCTCATCAGCGGCGGCACCGGCAGCGGGAAGACCACGCTGCTCAGTGCCCTGCTCGGGCTGGTCGGGCCCGGTGAACGGATCGTGCTGGCCGAGGACTCCGCGGAGCTGCGGCCCGACCATCCGCACGTCGTACGTCTGGAGAGCAGACCGGCCAATCAGGAGGGCGCGGGCCTGGTCACGCTCCAGGACCTGGTCCGGCAGGCCCTGCGGATGCGGCCGGACCGGCTGGTCGTGGGCGAGGTCCGCGGGCCGGAGGTGGTCCATCTGCTGGCCGCTCTGAACACGGGCCACGAAGGCGGCTCGGGCACGGTCCACGCCAACGCGGCGGCGGACGTCCCGGCGCGGCTGGAGGCGCTGGGGACGGCCGCGGGGCTCGACCGGGCGGCGCTGCACAGCCAGGTGGCGGCAGCACTGTCGGTGGTGCTGCATCTCGCCCGGGGGCGGGACGGCAGGCGGCGGATCGCCGAGGTGCACGTGCTGGAGCGCGACACGTCGGGGCTGGTGCGGACGGTGCCGGCACTGCGCTGGGGGACGGGGGCGTTCGTTGCGGAACGGGGGTGGGGGCGGCTGCGGGGGCTGCTGCGGGACTTGGGCGGGGGGCCGGAGGTTCGGGATACGGGCGGGTGGAGACCGGCCCGGGAGCCGAGCGAGGGGCTACCGGCCCGGGATCTGGGTGGGGGGCTACCGGCCCGGGATCCGGGTGGGGGGTTGGCGGAGGGCGGAGGACAGGGGGACGTGCCGGTCGTGCCCGAGGGGCGGGGTGCGGGGTTCGGCGGGGGAGCGGAGCGAGGAGAGGCGCGGGGTGGTCGGCATGGGTGAGGTGGCGATGAGCGGGCCCTTCATGGGGGCGGCCGGGGTGTGTGCCGGGGCTGTTCTGTGGTGGTGGGGCGGGCGGAACGCCGGGGCTCGGCGGGCGCGGGCGTTGCTGGCTGGGGCTGGGGCTGGGGGCGGGGCTGGGGGCGGGCCGTCTGTTCCGGGGGCGTTGCTGGGCGGACTGGGGCGCGTTCGGGGGCGGTTGCGGGTCGAGTGGTGGGCGTTGGTCGCGGGCGGGGCGCTGGCCGTGCTCGGGGCCTCGGTGCTGCCGCTGGTGGCGGGGGCGGCCGCCGTGCCGTTACTGCGGCGGGTGCGGCTCGCGGCGCTGGCTCGGCGGGCGCGGGAACGGCGGGGGGACGCGGTGATCGCCCTGTGCGCGGCGCTCGCCGGGGAGGTGCGCGCGGGACGGCAGCCCGGTGAGGCGCTGTTGCCGGCCGCGCTGGACTCCGGCGGGCTCGGGGAGGCGCAGGCGGCGGTGCTGGCGGCCGCCCGGTTCGGCGGGGACGTGCCCGGCGCTCTCGCGGCCGCCGCCCGGCAGCCCGGCGCCGACGGGTTGCGGGGGCTCGCCGCGTGCTGGCGGGTGGCCGTGGACCAGGGCGCCGGGCTCGCGGCCGGCCTGGACCGGCTGGAGGCGGCCCTGCGCGCCGAACGAGATCAACGTGCCGACCTCCGGGCGCAGTTGGCGGGAGCGAGATCCACGGCCCTGATGCTCGCCGGACTGCCGGTCCTGGGGCTGCTCCTCGGTGCGGTCATGGGGGCCGATCCGCTGCGGGTGCTGCTCCACAGCGGCGCCGGACTGGGGTGCCTGTTCGCGGGAGGGGTGCTGGAGGGGGTGGGGGTGTGGTGGGCGCTGCGGATCGTGCGGGGTGCCGAGGCGGTGTGAGGCGGACGGCCGGGGCCCGTGCGGGGCGGGCGGATCTATGGAGGGCGGTGCGGTGAGCGCGGAAGTTGTCCACAGGCTGGGGGTAGTTGTGGGGATGGCGCTGGGGCTGATGTGGCTGGTGCGTGGGGTGGGGGCCGCGCGGCGCGAGCGGGCGGTCCGGCGGAGGCTGGGCCAACTGCTGGCCGCGGTGGAGGCGGCGCCGGTGGGGGCGCGGGCGGACGTTCGGGGCCTGGTGCGGCGTTGGCTGCCCGTGGGGGCGGTGGGATGCGCCGGGTGGGTGCTGGTCGGCGGAGTCGCCGGGGTGGTGGTGGGCCTGGTCGGTGCGGTCGCCGTGGACCGGTGGCGTGCTCGGCACTTGGTCTCCGCCGGCGCGGAGGGCGACGCCGCCGAGGCGGCCCGGCAACTTCCCCTGGCCGCGGATCTCCTGGCCGCCTGTATCGCCGCCGGGGCCGGTCCGGTGATCGCCGCGCAGGCGGTGGGCGAGGCGCTGGGCGGCCCCGTGGGGGAGGGGCTGGCACGGGGTGCGGCGGAGGTGCGGCTCGGCGGTGAACCGGCTGACGCCTGGCAGAGGTTGGCCGGGCTGCCCGGCGCCGGGGATCTCGCCCGGCTGCTGGAGCGGGCGGATGTGTCCGGACTTCCGGCCGCCGGACCGGTCGCGCGGCTCGCCGCGGACGCCCGCGCCACCTGGGCGCGTGCCGCCACGGCCAGGGCACGCAGGGCGGCGGTCCTGGTGACCGCGCCGGTGGGGCTGTGCTTCCTGCCCGCGTTCATCGCGGTGGGCGTGCTGCCCGTGGTCATCGGACTGGCCGAAGGGGCGCTGGGAGGGGGTGGTGGATGACGGACGTGCGGCACTGATCAAGCGCAGGAAGTCGACGGAACCGAACCTCACGGGGGTTTGCGATGAACAAGGCAGTGACGGCAGTTCAGTTGATGTGGGCGCGGTTGCGCGCTCGTGGGGCGGGGCGGCGGGACTCGGGGATGGTCACCTCCGAGTACGCGATGGGGATCATCGCGGCCGTGGCCTTCGCCGTGGTGCTCTACAAGGTCGTGACCAGCGGGCAGGTCAGCGCGGAGTTGCAGGCCGTGGTGAAGCGGGCGCTCGGTGCGCGGATGTGAGCGGCGCCGCGCCGACCGGGGATTCGTGACGGCGGAGTCCGCCGTGGCGCTGCCGATCCTGGTGATGTTCGCGATGGCGCTGGTCTGGGGGCTTCTCGTGATCGCCGCCCAGATCCAGTGCGTGGACGCGGCCCGCACGGGGGCCCGCGCGGCGGCTCGCCAGGACCCGGCCGGGGAGGTCGTCGCGGTGACCCGCGAGGCCGCCCCGGCGGGCGCCGAGGTGACCTTCAGCCGGGCCGGGGACCGCGTCCGGGTGGTGGTCGTGGCCAAGCCGGCGCTGCTGGGCGGACTGCCCTTCGAGGTACGGGAGCAGGCGGTGGCCCTGGCGGAGGAGGTGGCGGTCTCATGAGCGCCCGTGCTCGCGGCGCCCGCTGTCGGGCCAGGGCCGGCATCGGCACCGGCACCGGCATCGCCCCCACCGGCACCGGCATCGGTGGGGCCGAACGCCGGACTGCCGACCGGGGTTCCGCCACTGTCTGGACCGTCGGGGCGGTCGCCGTACTCTGCGTGGTCTTCGGAGTGGTGCTCGCCCTCGGGCAGGCCGTGGTCACCCGGCACCGGGCGGCCGGCGGTGCCGATCTGGCCGCGCTCGCGGCGGCCGACCACTGGGCGGAGGGCCCCCGGGCCGCCTGTGCACGGGCGGACGGGGTGGCCCGGGCCCAGGGGACCCGGCTGGTGCGGTGCGCGTTGGTGGGCGACGTCTCGGACGTGACCGCGGCGGCGGGCCGGGGCCCGTTCGAGGCCGAGGTCAGGGCGAGGGCGGGCCCTCCGGCCGCGTCTCCCCCTGCCCCTGGGACTGTTCCTCGGGCCGCGTCTCCCCCTGCCTCGGGGACTGTTCCCCGGGTTGTGTCTCGGGGGGCATCTGGGACTGTTCCCCGGGTTGTGTCTCGGGAGGCATCTGGGACTGTTCCTCAGGCTGTGTCTCGGGAGGCACCTCGGACTGTTCCCCGGGCTGCGTCTCCGGAGGCATCTCGGACTGCTCACCCCGCTGTGCCTCCGGAGGCTTCTCCGGGGCGCCGCGCAGCAGTTCCGTGAGCAGTCGTACCGCACCCCGCTTGTGCAGCGGATCGTTGCCGTTGCCGCACTTGGGGGACTGGATGCAGGAGGGGCAGCCGGCCTCGCACTCGCAGGAGGCGATGGCCTCACGGGTGGCGGACAGCCAGGAGCGGGCGGTGTGGAAGGCGCGCTCGGCGAAACCCGCGCCCCCGGGGTGCCCGTCGTACACGAAGACGGTCGGCAGGAGGGTGTCCGGGTGCAGGGGGACGGAGACGCCGCCGATGTCCCAGCGGTCGCAGGTCGCGAAGAGGGGCAGCAGGCCGATCGAGGCGTGCTCGGCGGCGTGCAGGGCGCCGCCGAGGATCTCCGGGGTGATCCGGGCCGCGTCGAGCTGGTCCTCGGTGACCGTCCACCACACCGCGCGGGTGCGCAGGGTGCGGGGCGGGAGGTCGAGCTTCGTCTCGCCCAGGACCTCGCCGGTGATCACCCGTCGGCGCAGGTAGGAGACGACCTGGTTGGTGACCTCGACGGAGCCGTAGCAGAGGCGCCCGTCGCCCCAGGGGATCTCGGTGTCCGTCTCCAGGACGGAGATCGAGGTGGTGTCGCGGGCGACCGTGGAGTACGAGGGTGCCGCCTCCTGGACCAGGGCGACCGAGTCCTCCAGGTCCAGGGAGCGCACCAGGTAGGTCCGCCCCTGGTGCAGGTGGACGGCGCCCTCGTGGACCGTGGTGTGGGCGGCGCCCGCGTCGACCGTGCCGAGCAGTCTGCCCGTGCCGGACTCGACGATCTGGACCGGGCGCCCGCCCCCGCCGCGGATGTCGGTGAGGTCGGCGGCCCGTTCCCGGCGCGTCCAGTGCCAGGCCTTCGTGCGGCGGCGCAGCAGCTTCGCGGCCTCCAACTGCGGGAGCAGTTCCTCGCAGGCGGGTCCGAAGAGCTGCAAGTCCTCTTCCACCAGTGGGAGTTCAGCCGCCGCCGCGCACAAGTGCGGGGCGAGGACGTAGGGGTTGTCGGGGTCCAGGACCGTGGACTCCACGGGCTGGTCGAAGAGGGCCTCGGGGTGGTGGACGAGGAAGGTGTCCAGCGGGTCGTCCCGGGCCACCAGCACCGCCAGGGCGCCCTGGCCGGAGCGCCCGGCCCGGCCGGCCTGTTGCCAGAGCGAGGCGCGGGTGCCCGGGTAGCCGGCGATGAGGACGGCGTCCAGTCCGGAGACGTCGATGCCGAGTTCCAGGGCGGTGGTCGCGGCGAGCCCCAGGAGTTCTCCGGAGTGCAGCGCCTGTTCGAGGGCGCGGCGCTCCTCGGGGAGGTAGCCGCCGCGGTAGGCGGCCACCCGGCGGGCGAGCGAGCGGTCGACCTCGCCGAGGCGCTCCTGCGCGATCACCGAGATCAGCTCGGCGCCGCGCCGGGAGCGGACGAACGCGACCGTGCGCACGCCCTGTACGGCGAGGTCGGTCAGGAGGTCGGCCGTCTCGGCGGTGGCGGTGCGGCGGACCGGGGCGCCCTTCTCGCCCTGCATCTCGGTGAGCGGGGGCTCCCAGAGGGCGAACACCAGTTCCCCGCGTGGTGAGGCGTCGTCGGCGACCTCCACCACGGGCAGGCCGGTGAGGCGGCGGGCGGCCACCGAGGGCTCCGCAGCGGTCGCCGAGGCGAGCAGGAAGACCGGGGAGGCGCCGTACCGGTTACACAGACGGCGTAGTCGGCGCAGGACTTGTGCGACGTGCGAGCCGAAGACGCCCCGGTAGGTGTGGCACTCGTCGATGACGACGTACTTCAGCGACTTCAGGAAGGAGGACCAGCGAGGGTGGGAGGGCAGGATGCCGCGGTGCAGCATGTCCGGGTTGGTGAGGACGTAGTTGGCGTACTGGCGGATCCATTCGCGTTCCTCGAAGGGCGTGTCGCCGTCGTACACGGCCGATCGAACGGAATTGCCCAACGGTTGTGAAAGTTCCTTCACGGAACGGCGCTGGTCCGCCGCGAGCGCCTTCGTCGGGGCCAGGTACAGCGCGGTGGCACCGCGGCCGTTGGGGGCCTCGGAGCCGTCCAGCAGGGCCGAGAGGACCGGCACCAGGTAGGCCAGCGACTTGCCCGAGGCGGTGCCGGTGGCGACGACCACCGACTCGCCGTCCAGGGCGTGCTCGGCGGCGCGTGCCTGGTGGGCCCAGGGGTGGTCGACGCCGGCGGCCTGCACGGCGGCGATCACCTCGGAGCGGATCCGGTCCGGCCAGACGGCATGACGACCCGCACGCGGGGGCACATGCTCCGTATGAGTGATGCGCGAAGCCCGGTTCGTCCCCGAGGCGAGCCGGTCCAGCACCGTGCCCGGGTTCGCCCGGGAAACGGGGCCCGTCAGGGATCTGTCGGATCGATGATTCTTGGCCATCGGCACCGAGTGTGTCACTGGCGTGACGGACAATGGGACCAAGGCGTCGTGCACGCCTGCCGGTAAGTGATTGAATGCCATCGCGGCTGGCGAACCGTCCTGGGGGCTGCAAGCCGAGGTGTCCCCAAGGGGCGACCGCTCGATAGCAAGGTGCTGGAGGATCCGTGGACCTGTCCCTGTCGACCCGTACCGTCGGCGATCGTACGGTCGTCGAGGTCGGTGGAGAAATCGACGTATATACCGCGCCCAAGTTGCGCGAGCAGCTGGTCGAGCTGGTGAACGACGGGAGTTTCCACCTCGTCGTCGACATGGAGGGCGTGGACTTCCTCGACTCCACCGGGCTCGGCGTGCTGGTCGGCGGCCTGAAGCGGGTGCGTGCCCATGAGGGCTCGCTGCGCCTGGTCTGCAACCAGGAGCGCATTTTGAAGATCTTCCGCATCACCGGCCTCACCAAGGTGTTCCCGATCCACACCTCGGTCGAGGAAGCGGTGGCGGCCACCGACTGACTCCGGTCCCGGGGCGCCGTCCCCGGGGCGGAAGAAGTTCAAGAAGGGGGACCGGGGCTTCGGCCGCCCGGTCCTCCGGACAGCACGCCCGTAGTTCCGAGGGGGATGCATGGCCACCGTTGAACTCCGCTTCAGCGCGCTGCCCGAGCACGTCAGGACCGCCCGACTGGTGGCGGCAGCGGTGGCGCGCAGGGCCGGAGTGGACGAGGCCGTCCTCGACGAGGTGCGCCTCGCGGTCGGTGAGGCGTGCAGCCGTGCCGTAGGACTCCACCAGCTCGGTGGGGTCACGGCACCGGTGAAGGTGGTGCTGATCGAGGAGGAGAAGCAGTTCTCCATCGAGGTCGGCGACGAGGCGCCGCGTTCCGCCCCGGGTGACCGGGCGCCGGGCGTCGCGGGCGAGGACGCGGAGGCCGAGGAGGACGAGATGGGCCTCGCGGTCATCAGCGGCCTCGTCGACGACGTGGAGGTCTCCGCCGGCGCGCACGGCGGCCTGATCCGTATGACCTGGCCGACGACTCCGGCGGTCGCCGAACTCGCCTGAACCCCTCGCGCCAGTGGCGCGAGGGCGGCTTCCGCAAGACATGATTCACCCGAAGGGCCCTGCCTCAGGCAGGGCCCTTCGGTATTTCGTGAATTCCTTCACGACCGGGCGTCCGGCAATGGATCAGCTCCCTGCCGTGCGGATTCCCGCGGTGAATGCTTTTGGGTCATTACAACTTTCGGGCTCCGCGGTCGTGGGCGATCATTTGCTCAAGAGCTCACGAAGACCAATTCTGTTAACCGCGCACTGTTTTGATCAGGTTCCGGTACCTACAATCCGTCCACATCTTGAGCTCAGCCCAAGCGTCAAGGAGGACGAATGGCGGGGCTTTCTACCCCTCATCAGTTGGATCACTCCACAACCCTCGCAGCCGCGGTCCTGACCGACGGCAACCGCGCCATGGTCGTGGTCATCGGCGTGATCGCGCTGGCCGCACTGGTGGTCGCGGGCGTGCTGGTGCGTCAGGTGCTCGCCGCGGGCGAGGGCACCGACAGCATGAAGGAGATCGCCGCGGCGGTCCAGGAAGGCGCGAACGCCTATCTGGCCCGGCAGTTGCGCACACTCGGCGTATTCGCGGTGGTCGTGTTCTTCCTGCTCCTGCTGCTGCCCGCGGACGACTGGAATCAGCGGATCGGCCGATCGGTGTTCTTCTTGATCGGCGCGGCGTTCTCGGCGGCCACCGGGTATATCGGCATGTGGCTCGCCGTGCGCAGCAATGTGCGGGTCGCCGCGGCGGCCAGGGAAGCCACTCCGGCCGAGGGTGAGCCGGAAAAGGACCTCACCGCCGTCTCGCACAAAGCAATGAAGATCGCTTTCCGCACGGGCGGCGTCGTCGGCATGTTCACGGTGGGGCTCGGTCTGCTGGGCGCTTCCTGCGTGGTGCTGGTGTACGCGGCCGACGCGCCGAAGGTGCTGGAGGGGTTCGGCCTCGGCGCCGCCCTCATCGCCATGTTCATGCGTGTCGGGGGCGGCATCTTCACCAAGGCCGCCGACGTCGGCGCCGACCTGGTCGGCAAGGTCGAGCAGGGCATTCCGGAGGACGATCCGCGCAATGCCGCGACCATCGCCGACAATGTGGGCGACAACGTCGGCGACTGCGCGGGCATGGCGGCCGACCTCTTCGAGTCGTACGCGGTGACCCTGGTGGCCGCGCTCATCCTCGGTACGGCCGCCTTCGGCGACGCGGGCCTCGCCTTCCCGCTGCTGGTGCCCGCGATCGGCGTTGTCACGGCCATGATCGGCATCTTCGCCGTGGCCCCGCGCCGCAGCGACCGCAGCGGCATGACGGCGATCAACCGCGGCTTCTTCGTCTCCGCGGTGATCTCACTGGTGCTGGTGGCCGTGGCGGTCTACGTCTACCTGCCGTCGTCCTACGCCGACCTGGAAGGTGTCACCGACGCCGCCGTCCAGGGCAAGAGCGGCGACCCGCGGATCCTCGCGCTCGTCGCCGTGGCGATCGGCATCCTGCTCGCCGCCGTGATCCAGCAGCTGACCGGCTACTTCACCGAGACCACCCGCCGGCCCGTCAAGGACATCGGCAAGAGCTCGCTCACCGGCCCGGCCACCGTCGTCCTCGCCGGTGTCTCGGTCGGCCTGGAGTCGGCCGTCTACACCGCCCTGCTGATCGGCCTCGGCGTCTACGGGGCCTTCCTGCTCGGCGGCACCTCGATCATGCTCGCGCTGTTCGCGGTGGCGCTGGCCGGCACCGGTCTGCTCACCACGGTCGGCGTGATCGTCGCGATGGACACCTTCGGGCCGGTCTCCGACAACGCCCAGGGCATCGCCGAGATGTCCGGCGACGTGGAGGGCGCCGGCGCCCAGGTGCTCACCAACCTGGACGCCGTCGGCAACACCACCAAGGCCATCACCAAGGGCATCGCCATCGCCACCGCGGTCCTCGCGGCGGCGGCGCTCTTCGGCTCGTACCGCGACGCCATCACCACCGGCGCGGCGGACGTGGGCGAGAAGCTCTCCGGCGACGGCGCCCCGCTGAGCCTGATGATGGACATCTCGCAGCCCAACAACCTCGTCGGTCTCATCGCCGGCGCGGCGGTCGTCTTCCTCTTCTCCGGACTCGCCGTCAACGCCGTCTCCCGGTCGGCCGGTTCGGTGGTCTACGAGGTGCGGCGGCAGTTCCGCGAGAAGCCCGGGATCATGGACTACACCGAGAAACCGGAGTACGGCAAGGTCGTCGACATCTGCACCAGGGACGCGCTCCGGGAACTCGCGACCCCCGGACTGCTGGCCGTGATGGCGCCGATCTTCATCGGGTTCACGCTCGGTGTCGGACCCCTCGGCGCCTTCCTCGCCGGCGCGATCGGCGCGGGCACGCTGATGGCGGTGTTCCTCGCCAACTCCGGCGGCGCCTGGGACAACGCCAAGAAACTCGTCGAGGACGGTCACTACGGCGGCAAGGGCAGCGAGGCCCACGCCGCCACGGTGATCGGCGACACGGTGGGCGACCCCTTCAAGGACACGGCGGGCCCCGCGATCAACCCGCTGCTGAAGGTGATGAACCTGGTGGCGCTGCTGATCGCGCCCGCGGTGATCGACTTCTCCTACGGCGACGACAAGAACATCGCGGCCAGGGTGCTGATCGCGGTGCTCGCGTTCCTGGTGATCGCGATCTCGGTGTACCTCTCCAAGCGGCGCGGGATCGCGATGGGCGACGACGGCAACGCCGAGCGGGCGGCCAAGTCGCCGGATCCGGCGGTGGTTTCGTAGCCCCCTGACGGGAACCCGGCGAGAACCTGACGGGAATCCGGCGGGAACCCGGCGGGAACCCGGCAGGTTCCGGCTCAACGGACGGGCGGACGGCGCGTGTTGGCGCGCCGTCCGCCCGTTCCGTGTCCGTTCACGCCCTGGCCGTGAGCCTTCTCTCGCCTGGCGCGAAAGGTGACAAACAGGTCTCTTTCGGGCGTCCGGAATGCGGTTGTACGCCATCCGCCGTGTATGTTCCGGGGCCGAGAGCCATGTGAAGGGACCAATCCGGTGAACAAGAAGCTCGCGGCCGCACTGTCCGGCGGTGCGGTACTGGTACTGGCGCTGTCGGGATGCAGCAGCGACGACGGCAACGACAAGCTGGATGCCTGGGCCAAGCAGGTCTGCGACGCGGTGCAGCCGCAGGCGAAGAAGATCGAGGCGGCCAACGCCGCGATCCAGAAGGAGACCTCCGACAACAGCACGCCGGAGGCGGTCCAGAAGACCGACTCGCAGGCATTCCAGGACATGTCCGACGCCTACAAGGCGATCGGTGCGGCCGTGAACAAGGCGGGCGCGCCCGACGTCGAGAACGGCGCGAAGAAGCAGCAGGACGCCGTCAAGGAGCTCAACGGCATCTCCGCGTCCTACACCTCGCTGAAGAAGCAGGTCGACGAGCTCGACACGAAGGACCAGGCGAAGTTCGCCGCGGGCCTGAAGGACATCGCCACCGAGCTGAACAAGCTGAGCACCAGCGGCAGCAACGCGCTCAAGACGCTGGAGGAGGGCGAGGTCGGCCAGGCCATGGCCGCCCAGTCCAGCTGCAAGTCGAGCAGCGGGGCGACCTCCGCCGCGAGCTGACGCCGAGCAGCCGCCGCGAGCTGACGCCGAGCAGCCGCGGCGAGCGGGCGGCGCGGGTCACAATGGGGGGCGTGAGTACCTCCAGGCTGCCCGCTCTGCCCGCCCTGCCCTCATCGGGCCGACCCGAAGTCGCCGCACGGCTGCGCGAGGCCCTGCTCGGGGCCTCCTTCACCGCCGACGGTCTGCTCGACCTCCTCGGCGCCCCGGCGTACGCGGCGCTCGCCCGCAGCGAGACCGTGCCCGCCCTCCGGGCGACGCGCGGGGACACGCCGCTGGAGACGCTCGTACGGCTCTTCCTGCTCCAGCAGCCGGTGCCGCACGCGCGCGTGGCCGGCGTTCTCCCGGTCGACGAGGCCCTGGAGGCCGGCTGGCTGGTGGCCGCCGGGGACGACGAGGTCGCCGCGACCGTGGACGTACGGCCGTACGGCGGACCCGGGGGCGAGGACTGGTTCATCGTCTCCGACCTCGGCTGCGCGGTCGGCGGCGCCGGAGGCATCGGCAGCGACGAGGAGGGCGTCGTCCTCGGCGTCGGAGGCGCCTCCACGACCCTGGCCGGCATCACCGTCCGTACGCCCGTCTCGGCCGCCCTGGACCTCGGCACCGGGTCCGGCATCCAGGCCCTGCACGCCGCCCAGCACGCCACGCGCGTGACGGCCACCGACCTCAACCCGCGCGCCCTGCACATCACCGCGCTGACCCTCGCGCTGTCCGGCGCGCCCGCCGCGGACCTGCGCGAGGGCTCGCTGTTCGGGCCGGTCCGGGACGACGAGAAGTACGACCTGATCGTCTCCAACCCGCCGTTCGTGATCTCGCCCGGCGCCCGGCTGACGTACCGGGACGGCGGGATGGGCGGGGACGATCTGTGCCGGTCGCTCGTTCAGGGTGCGGGGGAGCGGCTGAACGAGGGCGGGTACGCGCAGTTCCTCGCCAACTGGCAGCACGTCGCGGGGGAGGACTGGCAGGACCGGCTGAGGTCGTGGGTGCCGCGCGGCTGCGACGCCTGGATCGTCCAGCGCGAGGTGCAGGACATCAACCAGTACGCCGAGCTGTGGCTGCGGGACGCCGGGGACCATCGCGGCGACCCGGCCGCGTACCAGGCTCGTTACGACGCCTGGCTGGACGAGTTCGAGGCGCGCAAGGTGAAGGCCGTGGGCTTCGGCTGGATCACGCTGCGCAGGACGGGCGCCGCCGTGCCCTCGATCACCGTGGAGGAGTGGCCGCACCCGGTCGAACAGCCCCTCGGCGACACGGTCCGGGCGCACTTCGCCCGCCTCGACTACCTGCGCGCCAATGACGACGCGGCCCTCCTCGAAGGCCATTTCCGGCTCGCCGCCGAGATCGTCCAGGAACAGGTCGGGCTGCCGGGCGCCGAGGACCCCGAGCACGTCGTGCTGCGCCAGAACCGCGGGATGCGCCGGGCCACCAAGGTGGACACCGTCGGCGCCGGGTTCGCGGGCGTGTGCGACGGCTCGCTCAGCGCCGGCCGCATCCTCGACGCCATCGCCCAACTGGTGGGCGAGGACCCCGTGTTGCTCCGTGACCGCACGCCCGCGCAGATCCGGCTGCTGGTGGAGCAGGGGTTCCTGGACCCGGCCTGACCCCGGGCGGGCCCGAAGCGGCTCGATACCGGGTCGGTATCGGGTCGGACGGGAGAAGGGCGTCGTATACGGCGCCCTTCTCCGATTGCACCGGACGGAGCGCCGGACTGAGCCCTGGACGGAGTGCCGGACGGAGTGCCGGACTGAGCCCTGGACGGAGTGCCGGATACGGCGGCGGTCGCGCCGGCGGAACGTTCGGACACTCGGAGAAATGGGCTTCGAGAAGTCCCCCGAGAACGCGATCATGCTGTGCGGCAGGAAATGGCTCCGGGACACGACCGGGGCCGCCCAGAAGCGGCCGCCCCCGGAAGCGGAGCGGAAGTCGACCGGAAACGAGCCGTGCCGGGCCGCCCCGGCGCGCGCCGGGAACGGCGCGCGCGGACCGCTCCGGGCGGCCGGGCGGAGCGCACGGCGGCGTCGGCCGTACGTTCACCTCGGGTTCGCCCGGACGCCGCCCGCGCGTGTCAGCCTCGCGGGGCTGGGGCACGCAGGGGGCGGAGAAAAGGGGCACAACCACCATGGAGAGCGGACCGGCGATCTTCGCGGGGCTGGTGTTCGCCCTGTTCGGAGCAGGGCTCCTGGTGTGGACGGCGGCCCGGGTGCGGCACCGCGAACCGGTGGTCCACGGTGTGAACCCCGTCGCATCGGCGACCGTCACGAGCCTCGCCGGAATGATCGCGCTCGTCCTCGCCGCATGGTGCTTCACCCGTCTGTGAGAACCGCTTCGGAGCTGGGACTCCGTTAATCGGTAGGGGCTCCTCCGGAAAGGCTCGAAAAGGCCGGTGGGCACTCCGGGCGGCAGGAATGGCGGTAGTCGGGTTACCGTTCGAGTGGCCGTTGCGGGCTTTTCCCGTTTGACACGGGGGCGGGATGTACCGTCACACTCCGCAGCGTCACCATGACCCGACCCCGGGAGCAAGGCCTGGGGAGGCCCCAGCGTCGACCGGAGAGAAGAGCGAAGTTGTCCCCGACCAGCGAGACCGCGAAGGGCGGCCGCCGACTCGTCATCGTCGAGTCGCCTGCCAAGGCTAAGACGATCAAGGGCTATCTCGGCCCCGGATACGTGGTCGAGGCGAGCGTCGGGCACATTCGCGACCTCCCCAGCGGTGCCGCGGAGGTGCCCGAGAAGTACACCGGCGAGGTCCGCCGCCTCGGTGTGGACGTAGAACATGACTTCGAGCCGATCTATGTGGTCAACGCGGACAAGAAGGCCCAGGTCAAGAAGCTCAAGGACCTCCTGAAGGAGTCGGACGAGCTCTTCCTCGCCACCGATGAGGACCGCGAGGGCGAGGCCATCGCCTGGCATCTCCAGGAGGTCCTCAAGCCCAAGGTCCCGGTCAAGCGGATGGTCTTCCACGAGATCACCAAGGCCGCGATCCAGGCCGCCGTGGCCAACCCGCGCGAGCTGAACCAGAAGCTCGTCGACGCCCAGGAGACCCGCCGCATCCTCGACCGCCTCTACGGCTACGAGGTCTCGCCGGTCCTGTGGAAGAAGGTCATGCCGCGCCTGTCGGCCGGCCGTGTCCAGTCCGTCGCCACCCGGCTCGTGGTGGAGCGGGAGCGCGAGCGCATCGCGTTCCGTTCGGCCGAGTACTGGGACCTGACGGGCACCTTCGCGACCGGTCGTGCGGGGGACTCCTCCGACCCGTCCTCGCTGGTCGCGCGCCTTCAGACCGTCGACGGCCGGCGTGTCGCCCAGGGCCGCGACTTCGACTCGCTCGGTCAGCTCAAGGGCGCCAACACCCTCCACCTCGACGAGGCGAACGCCCGCGCCCTGGCCGCCGCCCTGGAGCAGACCCGGTTCGCGGTCCGCTCGGTCGAGTCCAAGCCCTACCGCCGCTCGCCCTACGCGCCCTTCCGTACGACGACCCTCCAGCAGGAGGCCAGCCGCAAGCTCGGCTTCGGCGCGAAGGCCACCATGCAGGTGGCGCAGAAGCTGTACGAGAACGGCTTCATCACCTACATGCGTACGGACTCCACGACCCTGAGCGACACGGCCGTTGCCGCGGCTCGTGCGCAGGTCACGCAGCTCTACGGGGCCGACTACCTGCCCTCCGCCCCGCGCACCTACGCCGGGAAGGTCAAGAACGCGCAGGAGGCGCACGAGGCGATCCGTCCTTCGGGTGATCGTTTCCGCACGCCCGCCGAGACCGGTCTGACCGGTGACCAGTTCAAGCTCTACGAGCTGATCTGGAAGCGGACCGTCGCCTCCCAGATGAAGGATGCGACCGGCAACAGCGTCACCGTGAAGATCGCCGGCACCGCCGCCGACGGCCGGGACGTCGAGTTCAGCGCCTCCGGCAAGACGATCACATTCCACGGCTTCCTGAAGGCCTACGTCGAGGGCGCGGACGACCCGAACGCCGAGCTGGACGACCGCGAGCGCAGGCTGCCGCAGGTCGCCGAGGGCGACGCCCTCTCGGCCGAGGAGATCACCGTCGACGGCCACGCGACCAAGCCGCCGGCCCGCTACACCGAGGCCAGCCTGGTCAAGGAGCTGGAAGAGCGCGAGATCGGCCGCCCGTCGACGTACGCGTCGATCATCGGCACGATCCTCGACCGCGGCTACGTGTTCAAGAAGGGCACGGCCCTGGTGCCGTCCTTCCTCTCCTTCGCCGTGGTCAACCTGCTGGAGAAGCACTTCGGGCGGCTCGTCGACTACGACTTCACCGCCAAGATGGAGGACGACCTCGACCGCATCGCCCGCGGTGAGGCCCAGTCCGTGCCGTGGCTGAAGCGCTTCTACTTCGGGGAGGGCACGGGCGCGGGTGGCGCGGCCGACGCCGGCAACGGCGACGGGGACCACCTCGGCGGCCTCAAGGAGCTGGTGACCGACCTGGGCGCGATTGACGCGCGCGAGGTCTCCTCGTTCCCGGTCGGCAACGACATCGTGCTCCGTGTCGGCCGCTACGGCCCGTACATCGAGCGCGGCGAGAAGGACACCGAGCAGCACCAGCGGGCCGACATCCCCGACGACCTGGCGCCCGACGAGCTCTCCGTGGAGCTGGCCGAGGAACTCCTCGCCAAGCCCAGCGGCGACTTCGAGCTGGGCACCGACCCGGTGAGCGGCAACCAGATCGTCGCCAAGGACGGCCGTTACGGCCCGTACGTGACCGAGATCCTGCCCGAGGGCACGCCGAAGACCGGCAAGAACGCCGTGAAGCCGCGGACGGCCTCGCTGTTCAAGTCGATGGCGCTGGACACGGTGACCCTCGACGACGCCCTCAAGCTGATGTCGCTGCCCCGGGTCGTCGGCGCCGACGCCGAGGGCGTGGAGATCACCGCGCAGAACGGCCGCTACGGGCCGTACCTGAAGAAGGGCACGGACTCCCGGTCGCTCCAGGCCGAGGAGCAGCTCTTCACGATCACCCTCGAAGAGGCGCTGGAGATCTACTCCCAGCCCAAGCAGCGGGGCCGGGCCGCGGCCAAGCCGCCGCTGAAGGAGCTGGGCACCGACCCGGTCAGCGAGCGTCCGGTCGTGGTGAAGGACGGCCGCTTCGGACCGTACGTCACCGACGGGGAGACCAACGCGACCCTGCGCTCCGGCGACAGCGTCGAGGACATCACCCCCGAGCGCGGCTACGAGCTGCTCGCCGAGAAGCGCGCCAAGGGGCCCGCCAAGAAGACGGCGAAGAAGGCCCCGGCGAAGAAGACCGCCGCCAAGAAGGCCCCGGCCAAGAAGGCGACGGCCGCCAAGAAGACCGCGGCGAAGAAGACGACCGCGACGGCCAAGAAGACGGCCGCGAAGAAGGCGACGGCGGCCAAGCCGGCCACGGAGGACTGAGCCTCCGGCTCGGCTCCGGACCGGACCGGCTCGGCTCCGGACCGGACCGGCTCGGCTCCGGACCGGCTCGGCCCGGCTCCGGACCGGCTCGGCTCCGGACCGGCTCGGCTCGGCTCCGGACCGGCTCGGCCCGGCCCCGGACCGGCTCGGCCCGGCCCCGGACCGGCTCGGCGGGGGTTCGGCGGCGGCTCGGTTCCGGGCCGGTTTCGGATCCGGGCCGGTTTCGGATCCGGACCGGTTTCGGATCCGCTCCGGCGCCTTCGCTTCGCGAAACGAACGCCCCGGCATCACTCTTTGGTGTCGGGGCGGGCGTACGTTCGGGCGCCCCCCACGAGCTGTCGGTGGCTGCCGATAGGCTGAATGCATGACGCGTGCCGAGCAGCCAACGGCCCCCCACACGGCCCCCGACGAAGCCCTGGCGGCGGACTCCCGCGAACGTGCCGTCCGCGCCCTGCTGCGCCGACCGCAGTTGCGGCGGTTGTGGAGCGCACAGCTGGTGGGCGGTGTCGGCGACGTTCTCGCCCTGCTGGTGCTGGTCCTGCTCGCCCTTCAGGCGGCCGTCGCCGAGGGGTCGTTCGGTGACGGCTACCGCGGGGCGGCGTTCGCAGTGGCGACCGTCTTCGGGGTGCGGATCTTCGCGACCCTGCTCTTCGGCGCCGTCCTGCTGGGCCCCCTCACCGCGCTGACCTCGCAGGAGGGGCCGCTCGACCGGCGCTGGACCATGGTCGGCGCGGACGGACTGCGCGCCGCCCTGCTCATCGTCGCGCCCCTGTGGATCGACTGGACGCCGGACAACGCGCTCGCCCTGCTGCTGGTGACGGTCTTCGTCACCGGGGTCGCCGAGCGCTTCTGGGCCGTGTGCCGGGAGAGCGCGGCGCCCGCGCTGCTGCCCGCCCCGCCCCTGGAGGGCGCCACCGTACGGCCGTTGCCGGACCACATGGACGCGCTGCGTCGCCTGTCGCTGCGCACCGGATTCCTCGCGGTGCCGCTCGCGGGCGCCGTGCTCGTCACCGCCGCCCTCTTCAACAACCTGCTGGGCGCCGGGATCGACTGGTTCGGCCAGCACCAGGCCGCGCTCCCGTCGTACGTCGCGGCCGGGCTGTTCGCGGCCTCCCTGTCCGTGGTGACCTTCCTGGAGCTGCCCGGCACCCGCACCCCACGCGCGCGTTCGCCGCTGGAGGGGCTGCGCCGGCCCAAGACGGGCACCGGCGTGGACAAGGGCCGCACCGGCGCGATCCCGCTGCTGGTCCCGGCCTGCGCGTCCGTCGCGGGCGCGGTGTCGGCCGCGGTCGCCGTGTCGGTGCTGCACGCCAAGGACCTCGGCGGCGGCCCGGTGCTCTACGGCCTGCTGGTGCTCGCGCTGACCGGCGGAGTCGTGGTCGGTGTCCGTACGGCGCCCAAGGTGCTGGTGTCCCTGTCGCGGCGGCGCCTGCTGGCGCTCGCCATCGCGCTCACCGGCCTGGCGCTGCTGGCCGCCGGGCTCGTCCCGGACGTCACCACCGTCCTGCTGGTCGCGGCGCTGGCCGGCGTGGCCGCGGGTGTGGCGGCCAACACCGGCCACACCCTGCTCGACCAGGAGACCGAGGAATTCCGGCGCCCCCGCACCACCGAGCACCTGCACGCCGTCGTACGGGTGTTCGTGGCGCTCGGCGCGGTCGTCGCGCCCCTGGTGGCCGCCGCGATCGGCCCGCACCGGCTGGAGAGCGGCCGGTTCGTCTTCGCGCACGGCGGAGCCGCGTTCACGCTGATGCTGGCCGGCGCGCTGCTGCTGCCGGTGGCCGCGCTGGTGCTGGCCAAGGCCGACGACCGGTCCGGGGTGCCGCTGCGGCACGACCTGCGCGACGCGCTGCTCGGCGGCGACGATCCGGAGCAGACGCCCGCGGTGTCCGGCTTCTTCCTCGCCCTGGAGGGCGGCGACGGCGCCGGCAAGTCCACCCAGGCCGAGGCGCTCGCCGAGTGGATCCGGGCCAAGGGCCACGAGGTCGTCGTGACCCGCGAGCCGGGGGCGACGCCGGTCGGCAAGCGGCTGCGGTCGATCCTGCTGGACGTCTCCAGCGCCGGGCTCTCCCACCGCGCGGAGGCGCTGCTGTACGCCGCCGACCGCGCCGAGCACGTCGACACGGTCGTCCGGCCCGCGCTGGAGCGGGGAGCGGTCGTCATCTCCGACCGGTACATCGACTCGTCGGTGGCCTACCAGGGCGCGGGGCGCGAGCTGTCGCCGACGGAGATCGCCCGCATCAACCGCTGGGCCACCGCGGGCCTGGTACCGCATCTGACGGTCCTGCTGGACGTCGACCCGGAGACCGCGCGCGAGCGGTTCACCGAGGCGCCGGACCGGCTGGAGTCGGAGCCGGCCGAGTTCCACGCGCGTGTGCGGTCCGGTTTCCTGACGCTGGCCGCCGCCGACCCCGGGCGCTATCTGGTGGTGGACGCGGGCCAGGAGCCCGAGCCCGTCACCACCGTCATCCGGCACCGGCTCGACCAGGCGCTGCCGCTCTCCGAGGCCGAGATCCGGGCCCAGGAGGAGGCGCGGCGCAAGGCGGAGGAAGAGGCCCGGCTGCGCGCCGAGGAGGAGGCGCGGCGCAAGGCCGAGGAGGAGCGGCTGGAGCGCGAGCGCCAGGAACAGCTCGCCAAGCTGCGGGCCGAGGAGGAGGAGCGCAAGCGCCGCGAGCTGGAGGAGGCGCAGCGCCGCGAGGCCGAACGGCAGGCGGAGGAGGCCCGGCTGCGTGCCGAGGAGGCCGCTCGGCGCGCCGAGGAGGAGCGGGAGCGGCTGCTCGCCGAGGAGAAGGCCCGCGCCGAGGAGGAGGCCCGCCGCAGGGCGGAGGAGGAGCGTCGGCGCAAGCAGGCCGAGGAGGAGGCCCGGCTGCGCGCCGAGGCCCAGGCGCGGCGCCTGGAGAAGCAGCGCAAGGCCGAGGAGGCGCTGCTGCGCGCCGAGGAGGCACGGCGGCTGGCGGAACGAGCGGCGAAGGCGGCCGAGACCGGCCCGCGGCCCACGCCTCCGGCGGCACCCCCGGCGCCTCAGGAGGCGGCGACCGTGCCGACGCCGGTGGTGAACCCTGCGGACGCGGCGCGTGCCCGGGGAGCAGCGGAGGTTCCGGCCGACGAGACCGCGGTGCTGCCGCGTGACGGCGCGGGTTCCGCCCCCTCGGAGTCCGAGGTCACGACGGAGCTGCCGCAGGTGGCCGCGCCCGAGGCACGGGACGGCGTGTCGGGGGCCGCCGACGAGACGGCGGTGCTCCCGCCGGTCCGGCCCTCCGAGACACGGGACGACGCCACGACGGTGCTGCCGCGGGTGGGGTCCGGAGCCGCTGACGAGACGGCCGTGCTGCCTCCGGTGCGCGGCGACGGGGCGGCGGACGAGACGGCCGTGTTGCCTCCCGTACGCGAGGAGGGGCCCGGGGACCGGGTTCCGCCGGGGTTCTTCCGCGACGAGCGGCCGTCCGACGAGGCGGCCGACCGGACCCGGGAGCTGCCGCAGGTCGACCCGCGGGGGAGTGAGGCGCAGGGTCGTGACGCGCGGGGCGGGGACCCAAGGGGTGGTGACGCGCGGGGTGGTGACGCGCGGGGCGGTGACCCAAGGGGTGGTGACGCGCGGGGCGGTGACGCGCGGGGCGGTGACGCGTGGGCGCGCAGGCGTGGGCGGCCGCGTTCCGACTGGGCCGAGGAGACTCCCCTGGACGACCTGCCGTCCCTGGCGGACGAACTGCTGGGCCCGCGGGACGACGAGCACGACGACGAGCGGGGCGGCCGCGGCAGGCGCTGACGGAACGCGAGACGGAAGGGGCCGGGGCCCGCGACGGTGGTCGCGACCCCGGCCCCGTGCCGTGCGGAAGGGCGGCCCGACCCTCTTTGGGCCGACAGCGGCCCGCTGTCAGTGCGACCCCTCACAATGGAGGGCGTACCGAGACATGGGCACGCGCGAGATGCGGACGCTGGGTATGGGACGCGAGATGCGGACGCGTGACATGGGGCGCGTGACATGGGACGCGTGACATTGGGGACGAAAGGGCGGCGTACGAGATGACCGTGTGGGACGACCTGGTGGGGCAGGAGAGGGTGAGCGAGCAGCTCACCGCCGCTGCCCGGGACGCCGACGCCCTGGTCACCGCGGCCGCCACCGACGCCCCGCCCCCGGAGGCGTCGAAGATGACGCACGCCTGGCTGTTCACGGGCCCCCCGGGCGCGGGACGCAACCACGCGGCGCGGGCCTTCGCCGCCGCCCTCCAGTGCGTCAGCCCCGACCGGGCCCTCGGCGGCGCCCCCGGCTGCGGCTTCTGCGACGGCTGCCACACGGCCCTGGTCGGCACGCACGCCGACGTCACCACCGTCGCGGCGGTGGGCACCCAGATCCTCGCCGACGACATGCGGGACACCGTCCGCAAGTCGTTCACCTCGCCCGCCAACGGCCGCTGGCAGGTCATCCTCGTCGAGGACGCCGAGCGGCTGAACGAGAAGTCCGCCAACGCCGTCCTGAAGGCGGTGGAGGAGCCGGCCCCCCGCACGGTGTGGCTGCTCTGCGCGCCCTCCATCGAGGACGTGCTCCCCACGATCCGCTCCCGCTGCCGCCACCTGAACCTGAGCACGCCCTCGGTCGACGCCGTCGCCGACATGCTCGTAAGGCGGGAGGGCATCGAGCCCACCGTCGCCGCCGCCGCGGCCCGCGCCACCCAGGGTCACGTCGACCGGGCCCGGCGGCTGGCCACGGACCCGGCCGCCCGCGAGCGCCGGGCCGCCGTGCTGAAGCTGCCGCTGCGCGTCGACGACATCGGAGGCTGCCTCAGGGCGGCCCAGGAACTCGTCGACGCGGCAGCCGAGGACGCCAAGCAGCTCGCCGGGGAGATGGACGGCAAGGAGACCGAAGAGCTGAAGGCGGCCCTCGGCGCGGCCCAGGGCGGCCGGCTGCCGCGCGGTACCGCGGGTGTGATGAAGGACCTGGAGGACAAGCAGAAGCGCCGCCGCACCCGGACCCAGCGCGACAGTCTCGACCTGGCCCTGACCGACCTCACCGCCTTCTACCGCGACGTCCTCGCCCTCCAGCTCGGCTCCCGGGTGGCCATGGCCAACGCCGACGCCGAGGACACCCTGGAGCGCATGGCACGCGCCGGCTCCCCGGAGGCCACGCTCCGCCGTATCGAGGCGATCGCCGCGTGCCGGGACGCCCTGGACCGCAATGTGGCGCCGCTGCTGGCGGTGGAGGCGATGACGATGGCGCTGAGAGCCGGCTGACAGCCGGCTGACACTGGGCGCCGCCGTCCCCGTAGCGCCCGCTCCGCCCGCCCCGTTCCCCGCGCGCCCGTTGCCGTCCGGCCCGCTCCCGCGCGCCCGCTCCCGTCCGGCCCGCTCCCGCGATCAACAACAGATTGACCACGTCATCCGAACGAGCAGGGACGTGCACGGAAGGCATCCGTGCGGCTGCGCAGAGTTACGCTCGACCGATGCAGATCAGGCGCCCCCACCCGACCCGTGACCCCGGCGACCGGTCACGTCGTCCGCACGCTCGCCCCCACCCGCACGGAGTCCGCGCGGCCGGAGTCCTCCTCGCCGTCACCGCCCTGGTGGTCCCCGCGTGCTCCACGGGCGGGTCGACGAGTTCGGCGAGCCCGGCGGCTCAGGCCGCGCTCGCCGCGCTGCCGCAGGCGACACCGGACGCCCTCGCGCCCTACTACGGGCAGAAGCTGAACTGGCGCGGCTGCGGGGTGCCGGACTTCGAGTGCGCCACGCTCCGGGCCCCGCTCGACTACGCGAAACCGACGGAGGGCGACGTCAGGCTGGCCGTGTCCCGGAAGAAGGCCACCGGGCCGGGCGAGCGGATCGGATCGCTGCTGGTCAATCCGGGCGGGCCGGGCGGGTCGGCGGTCGGCTACCTCCAGGCGTACGCCGGAATCGGCTACCCGGCCGAGGTCCGGGCGCGCTACGACATGGTCGCCGTGGACCCCCGGGGCGTAGCCCGCAGCGAGCCCGTCGAATGCCTCGACGGGCCGGACATGGACACGTACACCCAGACCGACCTCACGCCCGACGACGGATCGGAGCAATCGGCGCTGGTCGACTCCTACCGGAAGTTCGCCGAGGGCTGCGGCGCGGACTCGCCGAAGCTGCTGCGCCATGTGTCCACCGTCGATTCGGCCCGCGACATGGACATCCTGCGCGCGGTGCTGGGCGACGAGCGGCTCAACTACGTGGGCGCCTCCTACGGCACCTTCCTCGGTGCCACCTACGCGGGGCTGTTCCCCAAGCGGGCGGGCCGTCTGGTGCTGGACGGCGCGATGGACCCGTCCCTGCCCGCACGCCGGCTGAACCTCGACCAGACGGCGGGATTCGAGACGGCGTTCCGGGCGTTCGCGCGGGACTGCGTCCAGCAGCCCGACTGTCCGCTGGGCAAGGAGGCCGACGACGTCGGCGCCAACCTCAAGGCGTTCTTCGAGGAACTGGACCGCAGGCCGATCCTGACCGGTGACGTGGACGGCCGCAGGCTCGGCGAGTCGCTCGCCACCATCGGCGTGATCGCGGCGATGTACGACGAGGCGGCGTGGGCGCAGCTGCGCGAGGCGCTGACCTCGGCGATGCGGGACAACGACGGCGCCGGACTGCTGTTCCTCGCGGACAGCTACTACGAGCGGGACGCCGACGGCGGCTACTCGAACCTGATGTTCGCCAACGCCGCCGTGAACTGCCTAGACCTCCCCGCCGCCTTCGACGGCCCCGAGCAGGTGCAGGCGGCGCTGCCCGCGTTCGAGAAGGCCTCCCCGGTCTTCGGCGAGGGGCTCGCCTGGGCCTCCCTGAACTGCGCGTACTGGCCCGTCGCCCCGACGGGGGAGCCGCACCGCATCGAGGCGAAGGGTGCGAAGCCGATCGTGGTCGTCGGCACCACCCGCGACCCGGCGACGCCCTACCGCTGGGCCCGCGCCCTGGCCGCGCAGCTCTCCTCGGCCCGGCTCCTGACCTACGAGGGTGACGGCCACACGGCGTACGGCCGGGGCAGTGACTGCATCGACCGCACGATCAACGCGTACCTCCTGCGCGGGACCCCGCCGGCGGACCGTAAGCGCTGCTCGTAGCCGCCCCACCAGCCCTGGAATCCACCCTTCCGGGGCTGGTGCGGAGCACTCCCGGAAACTGTGTAGACTTACCGACGTTGCTGATCGCACCATAGTGCGTACGGCGCGCCGCCTTAGCTCAGATGGCCAGAGCAACGCACTCGTAATGCGTAGGTCTCGGGTTCGAATCCCGAAGGCGGCTCCAAGGTGAACCGCAGGTCAGGGCTCTGACCTGCGGTTTCTTCGTTTTCTTGGCCTTGGAATGTGTCTGTCGGGGGCCTCTTGGGGCTGTGCATGTAATGCGTAGGTCAGAGTTTCACTCTGTGGGCTCGGTGAGGCGATTTCTCAGGTCGAGCATTGGTGATGACCTGCCGTTTCTTGGAGAGTCGCTGATTTGTGAGTCAGTATGGGCGTGACGTGGGGTGGCCAAGGGGTGGCCATGTGTGCAGCGGCGGTGCACGGCAGAACACTCCGGGGCTGTGCACGAGAGCCGTGCCGAGCCCGGGGCTTGTAGCTGTCCGACAACGTGGAGCGCAGGATCGTCGCTTGCGGTACGCGGCGAGCACCTGTTGGTTCACCGGCCCCCTGGCGTTACGCCTCGGCGTCGGTGATCTTCACGTCGACCTTCTGGGTCCATTGCTCCGGGGCGGGGCGCGACTCATGAGACCAGTAACGTCGGCGCAGTTCCCCACTGGGGAGAACTGCAGGATTTCGGCACGGGCGAACGCCTGGGCAAGCACGGAGCCCAACCTGTGGGCGGCGGCGACAAGTTCAGGACCACCGGCGGCCATGTCGTCGACATCGGAAACGGTGACAGCCGGCACGGATGGACGGACAGCAACCGCGGCTGAGCGAGTGCCGTCAGAGGGAGACGATCAGCGCTAACACGGCAGTCAGGTAGTGACTGTGGCCCGTCAGGCGGTGGTGACGCACCCTTCCTCCCGGTGCCACCGTCCCTCGGCCTCGCTGTGCTCCAAGAGGTGGGTACTGGCCTGCACAAGGTGTGACTCCTTGTTGGTGAATGGTCGAGTCCGAAGCCCAGGGCGAGCGGTGGAGTCTCCGAGCCCGGGGCCGTCTACGGGGAGCCGCTCAGGCGGACTTGGCAGTCTTGCGGGGTTCTCGGGCGAGGAGCTCGACGCTCTCGTGGAGACGGAACTTCGGGTCGGGAGCCTCAGCGATCATTTTGGTGAGCAGGTTGTTGACGTCGTCCAGTGCGGGGCTGCCGAGCCCGGCCGCGTTCATCGCGGTGTGCCCTTGCTGGAGTTGGCCGATGATGCGGGCGGCGTCGGCGTTGACGGCGGTCGTCATGCCGGTACCTCCGCCCGCTCGGACCCGGTCTCGCGGAGGACACGGGTGAGCGTGTCCCACACCTGGTCGGGGTCCCCGGTCTCGAGGATCATTCCGGCTGCCACGCCGAGGGCCTTGTCGATACGCCCGCCGTTGTTCTCCTTCTCTACGTCGATGGCGCGCAGTACGCGGACAACGTGGGGGCGAGCCGCCGCATGCGCGGCGGGCAGCCGGGCGGTGGCGTCCGCAAGGTCCCAGCCAGCCGGGACCTGGTAGGCGGCCGGGCTGTCGTCGTAGGTGACGACCCTGGGAGTGCCTTTGCCGCTGCCCAGGTGGACGTCCAGGCGGAGCCGGGACGCTTCCCGGAACAGGGCAGTGATGCCCGGGCCCATGCCGTCGAGGATCACCTCGCGGACGGCGTACCCGTGCTGGCGCAGCGAGATGCGGGCGAGCCAGACGGCGGTGCCGGGGTTGGCGAGGTGCCTGTCGTAGACGAGGGTGGCGGTGCCGTCGGCGGGGCTGAGGTCGCGGAGTTCGGCGGTCTTGTTGATGAGCACGGGCAGGGGGGTGTCCATCAGGTGGTCGGCGGACGGCTTCGTGCCGGAGACGGTCACAGCGTCACCTCCGTGGCCTTGTCGGTGTACAGCTGGCGGAGGCGGAGGAAGATGTCTTCCGCGAGTTCCTTGGCCTTCTCGGGGGTGTACACGTCCGGGAGGGCCTTCCGCATCGCCTCGTCGACCGCCTCGGGGAGGAGGGCGGCGAGCCGGTCGAGGAACGCGGTGGGGGTGGCGGCGGTGGCCTTGTCGAAGTCGGAGAAGGTCATACCGGCATCACGCCCTGGTGGGCGAGGAGGGCGCGTGCGGCCCGCAGACGGGTGGAGGGAGCCTGTCCGGCGGGGACAACGAGGCGACGGGTGCCGTCCTTGTGCTGCAGGTAGTGCCCGTGCAGGCCGTTGAATGGACCTTCCAACTCCACGACCTGGATGCCATGCGCAGCGGTGAGCACCTCGAACACGGTGGTGGGGTCGTTGACGGCAGCCATGATGCGGGCGGAGTCCTGCTCGACACGGGCCTGCATTTCTGCGTCGAGATTGAGGGCTTCGGGCTGTGGCGGCAGAGAAGCTAGGTGCTTGGTGACGCCGACGGGAGTAACGCTTGTTGCTGTTTTCGCCATGGTCTTGCTCCTTCAATGCAGGAGTTGGGTCCAGACCTCGGGACCGTTGACGTAACCACCGGCCGAGGGCGTTCTGCTTTCGGTGGTAGTCGCCCTGGCGAAGGCGGAACAGGCGTCCTTCTCCGTTCGGGCGACGCTGTCCCCGAGACCGATTACCGCCCTACTGCGAAGCGCGTAGAATGCGCCTTTTTTGGGGATCTTGAGTGGCTGCTAGGCCGCGACGAGGACCGCGGTATCGACGTCGACCGGTACGGCCTCGGCGAGCTCGCCCTTGAGGCTCGGGGTGCAGGCCTTCTTCGAGACGGCGCCGAGGCCGTGGGCCTTGAAGATGCGGGTGATCTCGGCGAGGTCCGGGGCATACCGCGAGGACGGGGTGCGGAAGACGTGCCATGTGCCGTAGGTACCGGCGGGCAGCTTGTCGAGGACCTTCTTCGCTGCGCGCTCGCCGCGGTCAGAGCGGTGGGCCTGGTCGGCGGCGAGCTCGTACTTGCGGGCGGCGGCCTCTATCTGCTCGACCGGGAGGGTCTCGTCTACCCGGCACAGGCCGGCCGGGTTCGGGGCCTCGGCGATCGCGGTCTCAGCCTGGCCGGCAATGAGGGCGGCAGGGGCGACGACGGAGCGGACCACGTTGGTGATGGGCCGAGCATGCCGCGCACCGGATAAACGGTACGGGGGGGACTGAGAAGAGCCTCTTCGCGTCGCAGGGTCGGTGCGCTGGACGCCTTTTGTCGCCGGGTCCTGAACTAGATCCCGCCCGACAGTCTTCGCCGCCAGGCCTTCCTGGGGCCAGAACGGGGCGGGAAGGACAGGGAAACCCCGGGAGTGATCACCAAACCCCGGGCACCCCAGTGCGTGGAGCTCTTCAGTCGCGGCTTCGGTGATCGTGCAGTCGCCGACCGGCTGCCGGGCCTCTTCCTGCTTCGGTGCGCGTTTTCGCAGACTCAGTGAGTGTCGGTCTCCGGGTCCGGCAGGGGGAGTTCGTCGAGGTCGAGGGTGAAGGTGCGGCCGTCGGCCAGGGGAATGGGGAGCTTGCCGGTGCCGTATGCGCGGGTGTGGGCGGTGCTGTAGCCACTGGAGGTGGGCTCGGTGTGCAGGACGACTTCCCGGGCGTAGGGATCCACGATCAGGTAGTTCGGGATGCCGTACCGGCCGTACTTCGCGGTGCAGTCGTCGTAGTCCTTGCGGGCGGAGGGCGTGGAGACGACCTCGGAGATCAGCAGGACGTCCTCGAAGCTGTAGCGCTTGCCTTCCTTGCGCGCATCCTCGCGGAGGATGGCCAGGTCGGGGGCGGAGTTCTCGTCGGCGGGGAAGTCGATGTAGACGTCGGAGGTGACCTTCGCGTGACGGCCGAGGGCGAGCGAGTCGATCTGCATCGACCTGATCGTGCTGGAGTGCTCTTCGCTCTGCGGGGTCATGATGATCTTTCCGTCGGCGCCGAAGAACACCACGTATCCCGCGGGGAACTCGGTGTGCGTGATCACGTCGACACTCATGGACGGTGCTCCTTCCCGTGTGCCGTCATGATACGGCGGACAGAGCCGTTCCACGGCTGGACGTCCGCGGCGTGCGCGTACATCCACAGCGGAGAACCGTCCGTGTGAGCGGGCGCTGCGACGCGGGGCGCGAGCTGGGCCCGTGATGGTGCGGACCCAACAGGTGGCGCGGGGTGACTGTCAGGGATGGGGGCGTCTTCCGAGGTGGCCACGGGGTGGCCGGACGCCTTTGGGCGGTGCGGCACGAGGTACCGGCACTCAGCACGGGGCACGTGGTCTGATCAGGCACAACGGCATTCCGCAGCATCAGTCGTCATGAGGTGACACGATCACTCGTGGCCTCGTAATGCGTAGGTCTCGGGTTCGAATCCCGAAGGCGGCTCCATTGAAACCCCAGGTCGGACGGTTCTGACCTGGGGTTTTCGCATGCGCTGAAAGGCGAGGGAGAGGTGGACGCGGGTCCCGGTCGCTCACCTCTGTCGACCGGGACCCGTGTGCGTCCGCGGACCCGGCCGCGGCGGTAACACTCCCCCGAGCAACGCGTCTTACGCGCGCACCGTCGGACCGGATCCGATGCGTTGATCAGATCAGGCCGTGCCAACGGATGGCTAACATGTGGCCAACGGTTCTCCGGGCCGTCGTCGGCCGATTGGCGTGAAGTCGTCGGACGATCGTGCCGGACGGCCGGAAGAGTAGCGGATCCCTGCGGGTTGGCCGTTAGGGGAAGGTGGCGGAATGCCGCCGTCCAAGGGCGGAAATCCGCCACGGGCGGCTGGGCTGCGCCGAGGCACGCACCCGGACGGGCGGGGGGAAGGCACAGGGCGTCGTGAAGCGTTGCGAGCTGCGCTTCGGACTGCTGGGGCCGCCGGTGCTCTACGGCGACGGCGGCGACGGCGGCGACGGCACCGTGGCTCGTCCCGTCCGCAGCCCCAAGGTGCGGGCCCTGCTCGCCGCCCTGCTGCTCGAAGCCGGCCGTACCGTCTCCGTCGAGTCGCTCAAGGACGCGCTGTGGGGTGGGGCGCCGCCCGCCTCCGCGCTCGCCTCCCTGCACAACCACGTCACCCGGCTGCGTCGGCTCCTCGACGACCCCGCACGGCTGCGGGCCGTGTCGCCCGGCTATCTGCTGCACGTCGACGACGGCGAGCTGGACGTGCAGGTCTTCGCGGCGCACACCGCCGCCGCGCGCGCGGCGCACAGCGCCGGGGACTGGCGGCGCGTCCTGAGCGAGTGCGCCTCTGCGCTCGCCCTGTGGCGCGGCGCGCCGCTCAGCGGGCTCCCCGACGACCTGGCTGGTTACGCGTTCGTCGAGCGGCTGAGGGAGGCGCGGCTCCTCCTCCTGGAGTGGCGCCACGACGCCGAGTTGGCCGTGGCCGAGGGCCGATCGGACGCGCTGCTCCCGGAGTTGTCCGCCCTCGCCGCCGAACACCCGCTGCGCGAGGCGTACCACCGGCAGCTGATGCTCGCCCTGCACCGCTCCGGACGCCGGGCCGAGGCCCTCGCCGTCCACCGTGACCTGCGGCAACGACTGCTGGACGAACTCGGTGTGGAGCCGGGCATCGCGGTGCGCGGCGCCCATATGGAGGTGCTGCGGGGAGCCCCGGAGGAGGGCGACGCACGGGACGGCGGCCGTCGGGGTGCCGTCGACGCGGGCGCCGGGACCCCGGCGCGGTCCGGTCCCCGTCCGGCCCAACTTCCGCCGCAGCCAGCTCACTTCACCGGCCGGACCATGCTTGCCGACCACGTCCGGCGTACCCTCACCGAGCACGGCCCGACCGTCGCCGTCCTCACCGGCATGGCCGGCATCGGCAAGAGCGCCCTGGCCCTGCACATCGCCCACGCCCTGACCGGCCGTTTCCCCGACGGCCAGCTCTACGTCAACCTGCACGGCGCCACCCCGGGCGTGACCCCCCTGACCTCCGCGCAGGCCCTCGCCGCCCTGCTGCGGGACGTCGGCGCCGACCCGCGTGCCATCCCCGAACACCCCGACGCCGCAGCCGCGTTGCTGCGGTCGACGCTCGCCCCGACCCGCACCCTGCTGGTCCTGGACGACGCGGCCAGCGCGGCCCAGGTCCGCCCGCTGCTGCCCGCGGGCCCCGGCTGCGCCGTGATCGTCACCAGCCGTTCCTCCCTGGCCGCCCTCGACGGCGTCCGGCGATTCCCCCTCACCCCCCTGTCCGACGAGGACAGCGCCGCGCTGCTGCGGGCCGTGTCCGGCCGGGACGAGGGAATCGACGCCGCTCACCCCCTGGTGCGGCTCACCGGCCGGCTTCCGCTCGCGCTGCGGGTCGTCGCCGCCCGGCTCGCCGCCCGCAGCGCCCTCACCCCGGAGGTGCTGGCCGGCCAACTGACCGCCACCGAGGGCCGACTGCACCACCTGGAGTACGACGACCTCAGCGTCCGCAGCTCCCTGGCCGTCGCGCACGACGCGCTCGCCGCGTCGGACCGCGAGGCCGACCGGGACGCCGCCCTCGTCCTGCGCCGCATCGGCGCGCTCGACCTGCCCGAGTACGGCGCGCCCCTGCTGGCCCGGCTCAGCGGCATCGGCACCCGGCGCGCCGAGGGCGCCCTCGACCGGCTCGTCGACGTGGCGCTGCTGGAGGAGAGCGCGCTCGGCCGGTACGTCCCGCACGACCTGGTCCGTGACTTCGCCCGCGAACTGGCCGCCACCCCGGACGGCGCCGCCGTCGCCGAGGCCGCCCTGGACTGGTACGCGGCCCTCGCCGAACACACCCTCGCGGCGATCGTCGAGCCCGGCCCCGACCAGGACGACCGGCGGCGCCCCACGCCCTGCCAGCCGGCCGAGCACACCGCCCACCTCGGCGACACGCCCTCCTTCGACAGCCCCGAGGCCGCCTTCGCGTGGGCCGACACCGAACTGGAGAACATCGTCGCGCTCGCCGAGCGGTACGCCGACGCGCCCGATCCCCGGATCGCCTCCCGCGTCAGCACCCTGCTGCGGCTGATCTTCCCCTACCTCCAGCGCGGCGGCCGGGTCGCCGAGATGGAAGCCCTGGGCCAGGCGGCCCTGCGCGTCGCACGACGGCTCGGCGACGAGGCGGCCGAGGCGTACGCGCTGGGCGACCTGGCCGGAGTGCACTTCCTGACCGGCCGCCAGAACGAGGCCCTCGCCCTCAACGACCGCGCCCTGACGATCTGGCGGCGACTCGGCGTCGTCTCCTGGGTCCGCCGCTGCCTGAACAACCGGGGCCTGCTCCTCGAAGGACTCGGTCGCCACGAGGAGTCCGGCCGCGCCCTGCGCCAGAGCCTCGCCCACTCGCGACGGCTGAACGACCCCTACGGCGAGGCCGTGACCCACAGCCACCTCGGCAACCTCTACGAGCACACCGACCCGCGGGCCGCCATCGAACAGCACCGCCGCTCCCTGGCCATCGGCGAGACGATCGGCAACGTCCTCGTCCAGCTCTACGCGCGCTGCAACATCGGCTACGCCCATCTCGCCCTCGGTGAACCCGCCGAGGCGGCCCGGCACTTCGAGGAGAGCCTGCGCGTCCTCGTCGACCAGGGCGACTGGCACGGGGAGTCGCAGACCAGGCTTGGTCTGGTCCGCTCGCTGCGGCTGCTGGGCCGTAACGGGCGGGCGGAACGGGAGTGCGCGGAGCTGCTGTGCCGGGCCGACGACCGTGCCGACCGCTACATCGGCGGCCTCGCCCGCCATCAGCACGGACTTCTGCTGCGCGAGGCGGGGCGCCTGGAAGAGGCCGACGCGGCCTGGCGGACGGCCCTGGATGCGCTGGAGGGCACCGACGAGAAGGCGGTCCTCGCCGAGCTGACCGAACTGCTCGCCGAACGGCCCGCCGGGCGAGCCTGATCACGTCAGGTCGGCGACGCACTGCGCGCCTGATGGCCTAGCGTCCGCGTGGCGCCGCGCGCCTGATCATTTCGCGTGGGCGTGGCACCGCAAGCCTGACTACTTCGCGTCCGCATAGCACTCCACCACCGCCGTGCTGAACGGGAACCGCACCGGTGTCTCCCCGAACGTCAGCCGCCCCGCCAGCTCGGCCGCCTCACGGATCGCCGCCACGACCGCCTCCGCCTCCTCCCCGGGACAGTGCACGATGACCTCGTCGTGCTGGAAGAAGACCAGCTCCGCCGCCATGCCCGCGCAGGACCGGCGCAACGCGGCGAGCAGCAGCAGGGCCCAGTCGGCGGCGCTGCCCTGGACGACGAAGTTGCGCGCGAAGCGGCCCCGCGCGCGGGCGTCGGTCGAGGCGTAGCCCGGGACCCACTGCTGACGGTCCTCGGAGTCGTCGTCGGCGACGGGGATCCCCGCCTCCTCCGCGCCCTCGCCGCTTCCGGCCGCGGGCGGACAGGTCCGGCCCAGCCAGGTGCGCACCAGCCGCCCCTCCGCCCCGGCGCGGGCGGCGTCGTCGACGTACGCCACGGCGAGCGGGAAGCGGCGCCGGAGCGCGGCGAGGTTCTTCAGGCCGTCGCCGGAGGTCTGGCCGTAGACCGCGCCGAGCACCGCCAGCTTGGCCTGGTCGCGGTCGCCGGAGAAGGCCCGGTCGGACACCGCCTGGTACAGGTCGCCCGGTCTCCCCGCCACCTCCATCAGACCGGGGTCGCGCGAGATGGCTGCCAGGACGCGCGGTTCCATCTGGTCGGCGTCGGCGACCACCAGCCGCCAGCCCGGGTCGGCGACCACGGCGCGCCGGATCACCTTGGGGATCTGGAGCCCGCCCCCGCCGTTGGTCACCCAGCGCCCGGTGACGGTGCCGCCGGCGAGGAACTCCGGCCGGAAGCGCCCCTCGCGGACCCAGTCCTGGAGCCAGGACCAGCCGTGGGCGACCCAGATCCGGTACAGCTTCTTGTACTCGATCAGCGGGGCGACCGCCGGGTGGTCGAGCGACTCGATCTCCCAGCGGCGGGTCGACCGCACCTTGATGCCGGCCTGGCCGAAGGCCCGGACGACGTCGGCGGGCAGATCCGGCCGTACCCGGCGTCCGAAGGCGGCGGACACCTCGTCCGCCAGCTCGGCCAGCCGCCGGGGCTCCCCGCCGCCCGCGTACCGGTCGCCGAGCAGTTCGTGCAGCACCCGGCGGTGGACGTCCGCGCTCCACGGCAGCCCGGAGCGGTTCATCTCGGCGGCCACCAGCATCCCCGCCGACTCCGCGGCCGTCAGCAGCCGCATCCGCTCCGGGTGCTCCGCCTTGTCGTGCCGGCGCTGCTGCTCGGCGTAGACGGCCAGCAGGTCGGTCAGCGGGACGTGTTCCGCCCGCGGTTCGAACAGGGAGTCCTGGGCGCCCGGTTCGGCGGACCGCTGGGGCGGATCGGGCGGTACGGGACCGCCGCGCAGCCGGGCCAGGGCGGCCGCCGCGGAACGGGGTTCGCCGTACCGCCCCTCGTGACCGAGCAGGAGGGTCTCGGCGTCCTCGAGGTCGTAGCACCGCTCCACTCGCACCCCCGTGGCGAGCAGGCGCGGGTAGACCTCGGCGGTGGAACGCCAGACCCAGCGGGTGACCTCCGGCCTGCCGCGCACCGCCGCGGCGAGGTCCGGCTCCCGCACGACCGGTCCGGCGGGCAGCCCTTCCGGGCCGAGGGGGGCGAGTTCCGCGCCGCCGTCCTCGGCCGGTGCGAGAGCCCACCGGTCGGTCATGTTCGTGAGTGTGACAGGGGGGTCTGACAATGCCCCTGCCTCGTGAGGGCGCCGGGCTCTCCGACAGCGGCTTCCGTCACGGGCCGCTCCTGTCTCGGGCCGCTCCCTGCGCCGAGGCCGCTCCCTGCGCCGAGGCCGCTCCCTGCGCCGAGGCCGCTCCCTGCGCCGAGGCCGCTCCGGCGCGGAGGGGCCCGGCCCGCCGCCGCGCCCGCACCCCCGTGACACCATCCTCCCGTGACCAGCACCCCCCGCACCGTCGACCTGGCTTTCGAAGCCGCGCTCCACACGGACTCCGACACGGCCCTGGACACCGGTGCCTCCCTGCTCGCGGCCGACGCGGGCGCGGACGGGGAGCTGGAGCGCAGGGGGAGGGAGTTCGTCGCGGCGGCCTGGCGGCGCGGCTGGCAGCCCGCCGACGTCGTACGGATCGTCCGCCGCGACCTGGACGACGTACACCTGCGCCTGCTGGCCGCCCTGGTCCACGCGCAGGCGCCGGACGACGTGGCGCGCGGCCCGCGCTGGCGGGCGCAGCTCGACGACCTGGACCCTGCGCCCGCGCCCCGCGCCGACCGCTTCACGCACGCCACCGCGGTACTGGAGCTGTACCGCCTGCTCCTGCGTCTGCCGCGGCTCGAACCGCTCGACGAGCCGCAGCGCTCCCGCGCGCCCGAGTCCCGGATGCTGACCCGGATCCGCGCGCTGCTGGCCAAGGCGGAGGCGACCGGCTTCCCCGAGGAGGCGGAGGCGCTGACCGCCAAGGCACAGGAGCTGATGGCCCGGCACAGCGTGGACGAGGCCCTGCTGTCCGCCCGCGCCCCGGCCCCCGACGCCCCCGGCGCCTGCCGGATCGGGGTCGAGCCGCCGTACGAGCAGGCCAAGGCGGTCCTGCTGGACGCGGTGGCCGGCGCGAACCACTGTCGCGCCGTGTGGAACGAACCCGTCGGCTTCTCCACCGTGGTGGGTTTCGAGGCCGACCTGGAGGTCGTCGAGCTGCTCTACACCTCGCTTCTCGTCCAGGGGCAGACGGCGATGGCGAAGGCCGAGGCGGCCCAGCGCGCGGGTGGCCGCAGGCGCACCAAGACGTTCCGGCAGTCCTTCCTCGCCGCCTACGCCCACCGCGTCGGGGCTCGTCTCGCGCAGGTCGCCGAGACCCAGGTCAGCGCCGATCTGCTGCCGGTGCTGGCCTCCCGGGAGGTCGCCGTCACCGCCCGACTGGACCGGATGTTCCCCGAGACCACCACGACCCGGCTGCGCGGCGTCAGCGACGCGGCGGGCTGGAACGAGGGTTCCGACGCGGCCGACCGGGCCCAGGTGAGGTCCCGGCGCCGACTGGACTGAGCGCGCGCCCGTCGGCCGCCGATTCCGCCGCCCTGCCGGACTGGGCGCGCCAGTCGGCGCCCGGCTCAGTCGCCCTGCTGGAACCCGCTCACCGTGGCGTCCGGCTGCTCGCCCTTGAGCGCGACCTCCCCGTACGACCAGGGGAAGGCGTGCGTGCCCTCGGCGCCCGGCAGGCCGAACTCGGCCGTCTTCACGGCGAGGCTCTGCGCGCCGCCCGCCTCCCCGAGCACGTAGGTGAGGGTGAAGGACGTGGTGCCGCCCTCGGCCAGCGTCTGCTTCCGCGCGGTGGCCGCCTCGTCGGCCGCCACGTCCGAGGAGGTGCCGTCCGCCTTCAGGGCCACGGTGGGCAGTCCGTCCAGGACGCACGCGGCGCCCTCGTTGGTGAGGGTGACGGGCACGTTGCCGGTGTCCCCGGCGGCCGGGGCGGCGTTGGCCGGGCCGACCTGCACCTCCATGTCGGCGATCACACAGGCGGCCGCGGCACCCGCGCCGCCGGACTTCTGCCCTTCGTCACCACCGGCACCACCGGCACCGTCGTCGCCGCTGTCACCGCAGGAGGTCAGCAGAAGGGCTGCGGCGAGGGCCGCGGCGAAGGTCGTGGCGAGGGGGAGGGCGGTGGCGCGCATGTGGTGTCCTCTGGGGCGTGCGTGACGGATCGCTGCACCGATCATCACGCATGCCGCTGTGGACCGGTTGCCGAACCCCTGTGATCTGCCGGGCCGCGGCGGACGGCCCGCGCGCGTGCCGTTGGCCGAGACCAGCCCGCCCGGCACGCGTACCCACTGGCTGAGACCAGCCCGCCCGGCACGCGCGCCCACTGGCCGAGACCAGTCGCCCGGCACGGGTACCTACTGGCCGAGACCCGCCGTCGGCAGTCCGGAGGGCAGGGTGGCGCCCTCGGCCTTCCGGTACGTCTCGGTGCCGAGGTCGCTGTCCCAGGTGACCTTGAGGGTCTCGGCGTCCACGGAGTCGACCGTGCCGCTCGCCCGCTCGTTGTCCTTCTCGTCGCCGCAGGCCAGCTCGATCTTCTCGCCGACGGTGCCGCTGCACACCGTGCCGCCGGTCGCGAAGAGCGCGGCCTTGTCGCCGGTGACCATGAGCGCCACGGCGTCGCCGTCGGTCGTCGCGAGCCAGCTGCCCTCCAGGCCGCTCACCGGCGAAGCCGTACCGCCGCCGCTCCCGCCGGTGTCGGCGTCCCCGCTGCCGGACGGCGCGGCGCTCGCGCTCGCGCTCGGCGAGGAGCCGTCCGAGGAGTCGTCGGAGGAGCCGTCGCCACTGCACCCGCTCAGCACGAGCGCACCCACGAGCCCCGCGGCCGCGGCCACGATCCGCACCCGCCTGCGCGCCACGCGCGCGTACGTCGCCGAAGTCACTGCAAGCCCCCAGGGTGGCCGGATCGGACACTACGACGCCAGAAGCTACCAGCACGTAACCCCGATCAGAACGCCCCCGACCCCCGGACCGCCGGCCTCGACCGCCGACCGAGCGCCCAGCGGCCACGAGGGAGCCCCGCGGCCGATGGCGCACGTCCCGACCGGAGGCGGCTCCGCTCCCCGACGTACAGGACCGGCCCCATCCGTACGAGCGGTTCCGGCACGTCTGTCCGAAGTCGCCGGGCGCCCTGCTGCACCTTATGTCCGACGATGGCCCGACCTGGGCAACGCATCCGATGGCGGCCTCCCGGTAAGCCCGGTCGACCGGTCCTTCCCGCGCCCGCCCGCCGGGGTCCGGCGCACACCGGCCGATCCCGGGCTGCTCGCCGCGTGGCAGATGCCAGGCGCACAAGCCGTCCGACTCCAGGTCGGACCCGGCTGCCGCATGACCTCGGCGCCCCGCCCCGATCCCGGCTTCCCAGACGTCGTCGAGGTCGATGTGCTCGACTACGGCAACGAGCGGATGCCGAGCGTCCGCCGGATGGACGCGGAACGGCCGGATCCGCATCTTCGACCGTCGACGGAAGGTTGGAACAGGAAGAGCGTGGTACGCGTCTGTTCCTAGTGCACGGAGGATTCGATCCGGACGATCCGCATGATCCAAATGATCTGGACGATCCGAATGATCTGCATGATCCGGATGATCGGGACGAAGCGGTTCGGTTGAGGCTCGGAAGATCATGGACGGGGGATGGTGTTCGGATGTCCTGCGGGCCCGGGGGAGACACTGGAACGGCTTCGCTGAAGCGCACGGCGGCTGTAACCACGGGAACACCCCGCGTGCACGTGCATCTGCCCGTGCATTCGCTCATGCATCTGCACATGAACAGGGTTATGATCCGGGTCAGTTGACCACTGCATCAATGGCCTCACCAGCCAGTGCACCACGCGGGGAGCGACCTGTGGACCACGACGTGTACGACGTTGAAGACGCGTCCGGCGTGTACAACGGCATGGCCGCGACCCGGCTCGACGGTGTCGCGTGGCAGAAGAGCCGGCACAGCAACTCGCAGGGTTCCTGCGTGGAGTTCGCCCGGCTGCCCGGCGGCGATGTCGCCGTGCGCAACTCGCGGTTCCCGGACGGTCCGGCGCTCGTGTACACCCGCGCCGAGATCGAGGCGATGCTCCTGGGCATCAAGGACGGCGAGTTCGACCACCTGATAGCGGGCTGACGCCCGAGCGGGCGGCACGCGGAGCCTTCCGGCACATTCACCCCCATTACAGGGCGTGTTCGGCCGGTTACGCGCGTAGAGCCGCGGCGCGGTGAAGCGCCGCGGCCCGTCATTCGGCAGGGCTGGGCTGCGGCTCGTGCGGCAGCCGGAACAGCGCCCAGACCACCTTGCCGTTGAGCGTGCCCGCCAGCGGGTGCCAGCCCCAGCTGTCGGCGAAGGAGTCCACCAGGAACAGTCCGCGGCCCGACTCGGCCGAGAAGTCGTCCGAGTCCTGGGCGACGGGGCTGTCGTGGCTGGGGTCGCGCACCGCGCACACCAGTCGCTCGGTCCACCGCATCAGGTGCAGCCGCACGGGCGGCGTCTGCTCGGACACGCGCGCGTGGTCCTGGTCGCAGGGTCCGCCGCGCCGGCCCTCGGCCGAGGAGTTCCGGTGCGGAAGGGGCAGACCGTGCCGCAGCGCGTTGGTGACGAGTTCGGACACCACCAGGCAGACGTCGTCGAAGCGCTCGCCTATGTCCCACTGGTCCAGTGTTCTTCGGGTGAACTGCCGCGCCTCGCGCACCGCTTCGTAGCGGGCCGGGAGGGCGCAGGAGGCGGCGTTGGACACGGCCGCGGGATCCAGCGGCGGAAGGCCCTGCCGTAACGGCTCGAGCATGGTCGATCCATTCGTCCCCATGCGAGGCACTCCCGGGAATTCGCGGTCGTTGCGATGCAGCGGTTGCGCGGGACCATGGTTTCGGATGCGTACAGCAGATGCAAGGGCAGATGCACGTGCACGTGACCGAATTGGGCCTTCCCGTACCGCTTGTTGGCCATTTTTTCCGCCATCTTCGTGCTGCCTGCTTGCCTTCCGCTCTGACCTTCCTGAGAGAAAACTTTGGCTTCTTTCCGTCTGTGTAATCGGACGAGTACAGCTCGGAGTGTTTTAGTGGCAGACTTCGGGCCCTGAAGAGGTTGGGGAGGCTGGCGAACGTGAGCGCGGGAGAGCCCGGATCGGTGGTGCGGCGCATGCTGCTCGGCTCGCAACTCAGGCGGCTGCGTGAGGCGCGGGGTATCACCCGTGAGGCAGCGGGATATTCGATCCGCGCGTCCGAGTCGAAGATCAGCCGGATGGAGTTGGGCCGGGTGAGCTTCAAGACCAGGGACGTGGAAGACCTGTTGACGCTGTACGGCATCACCGACGAGGCCGAGCGGATGTCCCTGCTCTCCCTCGCCAAGGAGGCCAACGTCGCGGGCTGGTGGCACAGTTACTCCGACGTCCTGCCCAGCTGGTTCCCCACCTACGTCGGCCTGGAGGGCGCGGCCGCGCTGATCCGCGCGTACGAGGTGCAGTTCGTGCACGGCCTGCTCCAGACCGAGGAGTACGCGCGTGCCGTCGTCCGGCGCGGTATGAAGGGCGCGAGCGAGGCCGACGTCGAGCGGCGGGTGGCGCTGCGTCTGGAGCGGCAGAAGTACCTGGTCGACGAGAACGCCCCCGAGTTCCACATCGTCCTCGACGAGGCCGCCCTGCGCCGTCCGTACGGCGACCGCGAGGTGATGCGCGGTCAGCTCCAGCATCTGATCGAGATCTCCGAACGCCCCAATGTGCGGCTCCAGATCATGCCGTTCGGCTTCGGCGGGCACTCCGGTGAGTCCGGCGCCTTCACCATCCTCAGCTTCCCCGAGTCCGATCTGTCGGACGTGGTCTACCTGGAGCAGCTGACCAGCGCCCTGTATCTGGACAAGCACGAGGACGTCGCCCAGTACGAGAAGGCGCTGAAGGAGCTCCAGCACGACAGTCCGGGCCCGGACGAGAGCCGCGACCTTCTTCGAGGACTCCTTCAACTGTCTTGAAACACAAGTACGATGACGTGTGATCAGACCGCAGACCGCGGGGGCGATCAGGTTCTGATCGGGTGTCCGCAGGGATGTCCGCGAGGGGCGTCCGCTAGGGATTGAGGGATCACATGTCGTCGGACTTCACCGACCTGGCCCAGCAGTACATCGACGGTGAGTGGCGCCCGGGCAGCGGCTCCTGGGACATCATCGACTTCAACCCGTACGACGGGGAGAAGCTCGCCTCGATCACGATCGCCACGGTCGACGAGGTGGATGAGGCCTACCGGGCCGCCGCCCGCGCGCAGAAGGACTGGGCCGCGACCAACGCCTACGCGCGTCGCGCCGTCTTCGAGAAGGCGCTCAGGCTGATCGAGGACCGCGAGGCGGAGATCAGCGAGATGATCATCGCCGAGCTGGGCGGCACCCGGCTCAAGGCCGCCTTCGAGCTGCACCTCGCCAAGGAGTTCCTGCGCGAGGCGGTCCACCTGGCGCTGCGTCCCGAGGGCCGGATCATCCCCTCGCCGGTGGACGGCAAGGAGAACCGCGTCTACCGCGTCCCGGTCGGGGTCGTCGGTGTGATCAGCCCCTTCAACTTCCCCTTCCTGCTGTCGCTGAAGTCGGTGGCCCCGGCCCTCGCGCTCGGCAACGGCGTCGTCCTCAAGCCGCACCAGAACACCCCGATCGTCGGCGGCACGCTGGTGGCGAAGCTCTTCGAGGACGCGGGCCTGCCCGGCGGTCTGCTCAACGTCGTCGTGACCGACATAGCCGAGATCGGTGACGCCTTCATCGAGCACCCGATCCCGAAGGTCATCTCCTTCACCGGCTCCGACAAGGTCGGCCGCCACGTCGCCACCGTCTGCGCCTCGCACTTCAAGCGCTCGGTCCTCGAACTCGGCGGCAACAGCGCGCTGGTGGTCCTCGACGACGCCGACCTGGACTACGCCGTGGACGCCGCGGTCTTCAGCCGCTTCGTCCACCAGGGCCAGGTCTGCATGGCCGCCAACCGCGTCCTGGTCGACCGCTCGGTCGCCGACGCGTTCAGCGAGAAGTTCGTCGCCAAGGTGCGCACGCTCAAGGCGGGCGACCCGCGCGACCCGCAGACCGTGATCGGCCCGGTCATCAACTCCTCGCAGGCGGACTCCCTTTCGGGTGTCGTCGAGCAGGCCGTCGCGGAGGGCGCGACCGCCCTGGTGCGCGGCACGACCACCGACAACCTGGTCGAGCCGTCGGTGCTGACCGGCCTGCCGGCCGACTCCCCGCTGCTGCGGCAGGAGGTCTTCGGACCGGTCGTCTTCCTCATCCCGTTCGACGGCGAGGAGGAGGCCGTCCGCCTCGTCAACGACACCCCGTACGGCCTCAGCGGCGCCGTGCACACCGGTGACATCGAGCGCGGCGTCGCCTTCGCCAAGCAGATCGACACCGGCATGTTCCACGTGAACGACGGCACCGTGCACGACGAGCCGATCGTCCCCTTCGGCGGTGAGAAGGCCTCCGGTGTGGGCCGGCTGAACGGCGAGACGATGCTGGACGCGTTCACCACGCTGAAGTGGATCTCGGTGCAGCACGGGCGCAGCGGCTTCCCGTTCTGATCCGTTCTCGGATCCGTTCCCTGATCCGTTCTCGGATCCGCTTTCTGATTCATTTCGCCACGTCGGGCCATCGAGGACAGAAACTGACCTCGATGGCCCGTAGCTTCGTGGGTGTCAGGAGGCCCGAGGGCCCCGGTTCACCCGCGAAGAAAGGCGGCCGCCCATGGTCACCCACGTTCCCGCAGAGGCGCACGGAGACGAGCGCGGCGCGCTGCTCAACTTCCTGGCTGAGCAGCGCGGTGGTATCCGCCGGGCCGTGCTGGGCCTGACCGACGAGCAGGCGTCGCGCCGCCCCAGCGCGAGCGAGCTGTCCCTCGCCGGTCTGGTCAAGCATGTGGCGGAGGTCGAGCAGGGCTGGATCGCGCGGGCCCGCGGCGAGGAGCCGGCGGTGCGGCGCGACGAGACCAACTGGCACGAGTGCTTCGTCCTGGTCGACGGCGAGACGGTGGCCTCGCAGCTGGCGTACTGGGACAAGGTCGCCGCCGAGACGGAGGCGTTCATCCGCTCGGTGCCCAGCCTGGACGACACCTTCGCGCTGCCCGACCAGCCCTGGTTCCCGCCGGAGGGGCGCGTGTCGATGCGCTGGGTGGCGCTGCACCTGATCCGCGAGACCGCCCGGCACGCCGGTCACGCCGACATCATCCGTGAGTCGCTGGACGGGAAGACGGCGTTCGAACTGGTCGCCCTCGCTCAGGGCGATTCCGAGGGCACGGCCTGAGGGGAACGCCGAGGGCACGACCCGCGCTGAACGCCGAGGGCGGCGTGACCCGCGCCGAATGCCGAGGGCGGCGTGACCCGCGCCGAACGCCGAGGGCGGCGTGACCCGCGCCGAACGCCGAGGGCGGCGTGACCCGCGCCGAATGCCGAGGGCACGACCTGCGCCGAATGTCGAGGTCATAATCTGGACCGCATGTCAGCGATCCGTCTTCTCGTGCTCGGCGCGGTCCGCCAGCACGGGCGGGCCCACGGCTACCAGGTCCGCAACGACCTGGAGTACTGGGGCGCGCACGAGTGGTCCAACGCCAAGCCCGGCTCGATCTACCACGCGCTGAAGCAGATGGCGAAACAGGGCCTGCTGCACGCGCACGAGATCGCGCCGTCCACGGCCGGCGGCCCGCCCCGGACCGAGTACGAGATCACCGAGCAGGGCACCGAGGAATTCCTCCGGCTGGTCCGTGAGGCGCTGACCTCCTACGACCAGAAGATGGACGTGAAGTCGGCGGCACTCGGCTTCATGGTCGACCTGCCGCGCGCCGAGGCCGTGGCGCTGCTCAAGGAGCGCATCCGGCGCGGCGAGGAGTGGCGCTCGGCGGTCACCGAGCACTACGTCCCGGAGGAAGGCCCCGGCCAGCTCGGCCACATCGGCGAGATCATGAACCTCTGGGTCCACACGGCGGACGCCGAGACCGAGTGGACCCAGGGGCTGATCGAGCGGATCGAGGGCGGCGCGTACACCTTCGCGGGTGAGGGCGAACCGTTCGTCGGGGTCCTCGTCGAGGGCCAGGAGAACCCGTACGCGACCGGGGAGCCGCATCCGGGGGATGCTCGCTAATCAAGTTTGACGACTGGAGGGGAGGGTATTACCCTCCCGCTGGTAGTCAAGTTTGACTAGCGAAGGAGGGTCCGTGGCCGAAACGGCGATCACCGTCGAGGGCGCAACGAAGACGTACGGCGAGAAGAAGGCACTGGACGGGCTCGATCTCAAGGTCGCGCGGGGCACGGTGCACGGGGTGCTCGGACCCAACGGCGCGGGCAAGACCACCCTGGTCCGCATCCTCTCCACCCTGGTCCGGCCGGACGCCGGCCGCGTCGAGGTGGCCGGGCACGACGTGCTGACCGAGGCCCGGGCGGTCCGCTTCCGCATCGGCCTGCTCGGCCAGCACGCGGCCCTCGACGAGGAGCTCGGCGGCCGGCAGAACCTGGAGATGTTCGGCCGGCTGTACCACCTGGGCGCCCGCCACGCGCGCGTGCGGGCCGACGAACTCCTGGAGCGCTTCGGTCTCGCCGACACCGGCCGCAAGGCCGTACGGCAGTACAGCGGCGGAATGCGCCGCCGCCTGGACCTGGCCGCGTCCCTGATCACCGACCCGGAGGTGCTGTTCCTGGACGAACCCACGACCGGCCTCGACCCGCGCGGCCGCGCCGAGGTGTGGAGCGCGGTCCGCTCCCTGGTCGGTGGCGGTACGACGGTCCTGCTCACCACGCAGTACCTGGAGGAGGCCGACCAACTCGCCGACCGGATCTCGGTGGTCGACGCCGGGCGGGTCGTCGCCGACGGCACGGCCGACGAACTGAAGGCCGTGATCGGCGGCGACCGCATCGACGTCGTCCTGCGCGAGGCGGGACAACTGGGCGCCGCCGTCGCCCTGCTGCCGTTCGGCGCGGCGGGCGTCCGGGTCGACACCGACCGCCGTCTGCTCAGCGCTCCGGTCGCCGACCGGATGGCGGCCCTCTCCGGCGTCGTCCGGGCCCTTCAGGAGGCCGGAATCGAGGCGGAGGACATCGCCCTGCGCCGCCCCACCCTGGACGAGGTGTTCCTGCACCTCACCGGTGACCCCCGAGTGAAGGAGACCGTGTGACCTCGTACGCGCTGACCGACTCCTGGACCATGACCCGCCGTGAACTCGCCCACTGGGCACGGCAGCCGGCCCAGGTGGCCGTCGGGCTGGTCTTCCCGGTGATGCTGCTGCTGATGTTCGGCTACCTGATCGGCGGCGGCCGGGGCGTCGGCGGCGACTACCTCGACTATCTGGTGCCCGGCATGCTCGCGCTCACCATGGCCTTCGGCCTGGAGGGCACGATGCTCGCCGTCACCGCGGACCTCAACAAGGGCGTGATCGACCGCTTCCGCTCGATGCCGATGGCCGACGGGTCCGTGCTCGTGGGCCGTTCGGCCGCCGACATGCTCCAGTCGGCGCTCGCCCTGCTGCTCATGATCGGCGTCGCGCTCGCGCTGGGCTGGCGGGCGCACGGCGGGGCGGCGGGCTTCGTCGGCGCGATCGGCCTGCTGCTCCTCTTCCGCTTCGCGATGCTGTGGATCGGCATTCATCTGGCGCTGGTCGCGGGGAAGCCGGAGATGGTGCAGGCGGTGCAGATCCTGGTCTGGCCGGTCGGCTTCCTGTCCAACGCCTTCGCCACCCCCGAGTCCATGCCCGGCTGGCTGGGCACGGTCGTCGAGTGGAACCCCATGTCGCACACGGCGACGGCGGTACGGGACCTGTTCGGCGGGCCCGGCGGAGAGGCGGGGCACGTGTGGCCGGCGGTCGGCTGGTCGCTGGCGCTGCTCGCGGTGTTCTTCCCGCTGGCGGTGCGGAAGTTCGCGGGGCTGAGCAAGTGATGCGGGAGTAGTCCGCCGGGACGTGGAACCCCGGGCCGGTCCGCGGTGTATCAGAAGCAGCATCAGGAACGACGACTGACTGCTTCCCGCCGCGGACCGCCCGCGCCCGGGCGCGGTCCGAGGGTGAAAGGGGCCGGTGATGAGCGGGTCAGTGATGAAAGGAGGTGGCCTGCGCCGTGTCCTGTCCCAGGGGGCCCGTCTGGCGGCGCAGTTCCGGCAGCAGCCGCTCCAGGTCGTCCAGGAGCAGGGCCGCGAGGTCGGTGGAGAAGCCGTTGCGGCACACCACCCGCAGTACGGACAGGTCCTCCCGGTTCGGCGGGAAGGTGTACGCGGGCACCAGCCAGCCCTGCTCTCGCAGCCTGCGGGAGACGTCGAAGACGTCGTACGCCTTCACGTCGGGTGCCGTGGTGAAGGCGAAGACCGGCAGCTGGTCGCCCCGGGTGAGCAGCCGGAAGTCACCAAGTGCCTCGATACGCCCGGCGAGGTGCCCGGCGACGTCCCGAGAGGTCTGCTGCACGGCCCGGTACCCCTCGCGGCCGAGCCGGAGGAAGGTGTAGTACTGCGCGACGACCTGGGCGCCGGGCCGCGAGAAGTTCAGCGCGAAGGTCGGCATGTCGCCGCCCAGATAGTTCACACGGAACACCAGCTCCTCGGGCAGCGCCTCCCGGTCCCGCCACAGCGCCCAGCCGACCCCCGGGTAGACCAGCCCGTACTTGTGCCCCGAGGTGTTGATGGACGCCACCCGCGGGAGGCGGAAGTCCCAGACCAGGTCCTCGTCCAGGAAGGGCGCGACCATCGCGCCGGACGCCCCGTCCACGTGCACCGGGATGTCGAGCCCGGTGCGCTCCTGGAGGGCGTCCAGGGCCGCGCAGAGGTCGGCGATGGGCTCGTAGGACCCGTCGAAGGTGGAGCCGAGGATGCCGACCACGCCGATGGTGTTCTCGTCGCACAGGTCGACGGCGGCCTGCGGGTCGAGGTGGAAGCGCTCGCCCTCCATGGGAACCAGCCGGGCCTCCACCTCCCAGAAGTTGCAGAACTTCTCCCAGCAGACCTGGACGTTGATGCCCATCACCAGGTTGGGCCGGCCGCCGGTGTTCCGTTTGCTCCACCGCCGCTTGAGCGCCATGCCCGCGAGCATGCACGCCTCGCTCGAACCGGTCGTGGAACAGCCCACGGCGGCCGAGGGATCGGGGGCGTGCCACAGATCGGCGAGCATCGCCACGCACCGCCGCTCCAGCTCGGCGGTGCGCGGGTACTCGTCCTTGTCGATCATGTTCTTGTCCCGGCACTCCGCCATCAGCACCCCGGCCTGCGGCTCCATCCAGGTGGTGACGAAGGTGGCCAGGTTCAGCCTGGAGTTGCCGTCCAGCATGAGCTCGTCGTGGACGAGCTGGTAGGCCGTGGACGGTGTCAGCGGAGTGTCCGGCAGCCGGTGGTCGGGAGGCGCCTCGGTCATGCCGCTGACCGGATTGGCCTCGCCGTAGAAGGGGTTGACGGTGCGGGGGCGGCCGTCGGGGCTCTCGGGTCCCTTGTGCAGTGCCATGGAGGTCTCCTTGCGGGTGGGGGAGTTCAGCGGACCGGGGTGCCGTCCTCGCGCAGCTGCATCTGGGCACGGCCGGTGACCAGCAGCCAGGCGGGCAGCGAGGCGATGCACAGCAGGGCGAGGATGGCCGGGGAGGACACCAGCACGGCCGCGGTGAACAGGCTCACCCAGCCCTGCCGGGTGATGGCGAGGAGGACGCCGAGCACACCGGCTGACACCGCGAGCGACGGATGCACGCCGGGGACCAGGGCATGGGCGCACAGCCCGAGGGCCACGCCCACGAACACCGCCGGGAAGATCCGTCCGCCCCGGAAGCCGCAGCAGGCGGCGACGATCAGAGCCGCCAGCTTGACCACCGCCATCGTCGCGAACTCGCCCGCCGACCAGCCGTCGGGATCGGCCGCCAGCTCCCCGACCTCCTCCAGCCCCTTGAAGAGCGTCAGATGGCCGCCCAGGGCCCCCAGCAGCCCCAGGACGAAACCGCCCACCGGGAGCATCAGCATCGGGTGCCGCAGCTTGGCGAAGGCGGCATGGACGTGCGGGAAGGCGTACACGGCTGCCATGCCGAGCACCGCGCTGACCGAGGCGATCACCAGGGCGGCCAGCAGATCGCTCCAGCCGGGATGGTCGAAGGCGGGCAGCCCGAGGTCGAAGGTCGGCTCGTCCAGCAGCGCGGTGGTCATCGCGCCGGCCGCGGCCGCCATCAGCGGGGCGAAGACGTTGTCCCAGAGCGCGCCCCGGACCTGGCGCCCGGCCAGCGCCTCGGAGATCACCAGCGCCGCCGCCACGGGCGTGCCGAACAGGGCGCCGATGGTCCCGGCCTCGGCGAGCACCGGCCACAGCGAACCGGGCGCCCTCGGCAGGTACCGGCGGCCGACCCAGAACGCCAGCCCCACATTGACGGCGATGATCGGGTTCTCCGGGCCGAGACTCGGACCGCCGGCGAGCATCAGGGCGGTGGCCAGCAGCAGACCCGGCAGGACGACGATCGGCAGGACGGGTGCGTCCAGACCGGTGGTGGCCGGATCGGGTCCGGCGTGGCCGGGCACCTTCCACACCACCAGACCCACCGCCACCCCGGTGGCGGTGAGCATCACCAGCATCCAGAGCACCGAGTAGCGGCCGACGCCGAGTGCGTCGGGCAGGGTCTGCCACAGCACGTCCTGGAGGGCCTCGGCCGCCGCGCTCACACCGAGGAGCAGCAGGCTGGCAGCCACGCCCACCACCAGGGCGGGGAGGATCAGCGGCAGCAGGGTGCGTGCCGGGGTCGCGGGGGCCGCGGGCGCCTGCGGCGCGGAGTCCTGAGCCACGAGAAAACGATAAGCGGACAAAGCGGTCTAAGCAGGCGGAAGGGATGTGGGGCGCCCGGGGCTTGCACCTCACGCGGCGTGAGGGAGCACCGTGGAAGGCGTACCGAGAAGGGAGCGGACGAAGTGAGCTACTCCGTGGGACAGGTCGCCGGCTTCGCCGGAGTGACGGTGCGCACCTTGCACCACTACGACGACATCGGCCTGCTCGCGCCCAGCGAGCGCAGCCACGCGGGTCACCGGCGCTACGGCGACGACGACCTCGACCGGCTGCAACGAATCCTGTTCTACCGGGAGCTCGGTTTCCCGCTCGACGAGGTCGCCGCCCTGCTCGACGATCCGGACACCGACCCGCGCGCGCACCTGCGCCGCCAGCACGAGCTGCTGACCGCCCGGATCGAGAAGCTGCGGAAGATGGCGGCGGCCGTGGAACAGGCCATGGAGGCACGCAGAATGGGCATCAACCTCACCCCTCAGGAGCGGTTCGAGGTCTTCGGGGACAAGGACCCCGAGCAGTACGCGGAGGAGGCGGAGGCGCGCTGGGGCGGCACGGACGCGTACGCCGAGTCGCAGCGCCGCGCCGCGCGCTACACCAAGGACGACTGGAAACGCATGCAGGCCGAGGTGGCCGAGTGGAGCGAGCGCTACTCGGCCCTGATGGCAAGCGGTGAACCCCCGTCCGGCGGGGCCGCGATGGACCTGGCCGAGGAGCACCGCCGGCACATCTGCACCTGGTTCTACGACTGCCCGTACGAAATGCACCGGTGCCTGGGGGACATGTACGTCGCGGACGAGCGCTTCAAGGCGTTCTACGACGGCATGCGTCCGGGCCTGGCCGAGCACCTGCGGGACGCGATCAGAGCGAACGCGGCCCGCAGCGCCGAGTGACCCCGGGACCGGTCCCGGGCCCGGTCCCAGTTCCGGAACCGGTGCCGGTATCGGCCGTGGTCCCGGTAACGGCCGTGGTCCCGGCCTACTCCCGGGTCAGGATCACGGCCGTCCCGTAGGCGCACACCTCGGTGCCCGCGTCCGCGGCGTCGGTCACGTCGAAGCGGAAGGCCAGGACGGCGTTGGCCCCCCGCGCGCGTGCCTGCTCCACCAGCCGTTCCATGGCCTGGTTGCGGGTCTGCACGAGCGTCTTGGTGAGCCCCTTCAGCTCGCCGCCGATCATCGACTTCAGGCCGGCGCCGATCTGGCTGCCCAGGTGCCGGGAGCGCACCGTCAACCCGAAGACCTCACCGATGACCTCCTGCACCCGGTGGCCGGGTACGTCGTTCGTGGTGACCACCAGGACGTCGGCCTGGGGGCCCTGCCCGCCGCCGTACTCATCGATACCCATGGTTCACAGCTTTGTCCGGGCGGGGGCACAGCGCATCCTGTGCGCATCCATGGAACCTGGGGCTCCAGCGGTGCGTTGGTACCAGTGCCGCGTTGGTACTTTTAGCAACCAGCCCCCGCCCGACCCACCCCGCAGGAGCCACGAACCCGTGACCACGCTTGCGCTCGGCCCCGAGTGGCTCAGCCCGGACTATCTGATCGAGACCTTCAGCCTGCCCGGCATTCTGCTGATCGTCTTCGCTGAGTCCGGCCTCTTCGCGTTCCTGCCCGGTGACTCCCTGCTGTTCACCGCGGGCCTCTTCGTGGCCGAGGGGACGTACATCACCCAGCCGCTGTGGCTGGTCTGCACCCTGATCGTGCTCGCCGCGGTCATCGGTGACCAGGTCGGCTACATGATCGGCAAGTTCTTCGGCCCGAAGCTCTTCAGCCGCCCCAACTCCAAGCTCTTCAAACAGGAGAACCTGGAGAAAGCGCACGAGTTCATGGAGAAGTACGGTCCGAAGGCGATCGTGCTGGCCCGGTTCGTGCCGATCGTGCGCACCTTCGCGCCCATCGTGGCCGGCGCCGGCCGGATGAAGTACCGCACCTTCCTGACGTACAACATCATCGGCGGTATCGCCTGGGGCACGGGCGTCACCCTCGCCGGCTACTGGCTGGGCCAGATCGGCTTCATCAAGGCCAACGTCGAGTCGATCCTGATCCTGATCGTCTTCCTCTCGGTCGTCCCGATCATCATCGAGTACGTGCGCGAGCGCTCGAAGAAGAAGCGCGAGGCGGCCGAGGCCCCGGCCGACCAGGACCGTCACCACCAGCACCAGCACCAGCACCAGCACCAGCACCACCAGCCGCACCCGCAGGCGATGGACGACGCGACGACCCAGCTGCGCCGCATCGACCCCACCGACGACGAGCCGCCCCAGCAGCAGTACTACGGGCAGCAGCAGCCCTACGCCCAGCAGTACCCGCAGCAGTACGGCAACCAGCCGCAGTACGGCGGCCAGCAGTACGGCGACCAGCCGCAGTACGGCGGTCTGCCTCACGGGGACCAGCAGTACGACCACCAGCGGAACGGCCAGTACCCCCACAACCAGGGCTACTAGGACCGGATCTCCTGCCGTGCGCGCGCGGGCCGGGTGAGGCAACGCCCCCGGCCCGCGCCCGCGGCGGTCGCCCTCCGCAGGTCCGGCCCGCTCCGGCGGTCGCTCTCAGGCGCGTTCCCCGGGTGCCGCGTGGGCGAGTGCGCTCGGTGTCCGGCAGCCGACGATCGCGGGGGCCTCGCGGACGAGCGTGTCGTCGGTGAGTGCCTCCACCATGAACAGCGCGAAGTCCACCCGGCGGGTCAGGTCGCTGGCCAGCACCGGGTCTCCCACGTGCCTGCTCCACACCGGCAGGCCCTGGCTCTCGCCCTCCTCCAGGGAACTGCCGCGGACCACGGTCCATCGGCTGTCGCTCGCGAAGATCCTCCGGCACGCCTCTACCTGGTCGTCGATCTCGACGGCCCGCACCAGCTTCCCCAGCACGGCCGCGATCCGGACGCCCAGCGTGAACATGCGGGAGTAGGAGTCCTTGCCGTCGCGGGTGATGTGCCATCCGCAGGAGAAGACCAGGCGCGCGTCGGGCCGCGCGTGATCGAGGACCGCCTGGGCCGTGCCGGACGAGTACTGCCGCACCCCCCAGGGGGCGAGCACGGTCAGGACCCCGTCGCACCCCTCCACCGCCCGCCGGATCACTTCCGGGTCGTTCGTGTGACCCGGTACGACCGTGATCCGTCCCTCGAACTCGGCCAGCTTGGGCACGCTCTTCTCCCGGCACACGCCGACCACCTCGTAGCCGCGGTCCAGCGCGTGCCGAACCATGTACTGCCCGAGCTTCCCGGATGCCCCCACGACGCAGATCTTCTTCATGCGTGACGCGCTCACGGTGCAGTCCCTTCGCCGACCTGCTGACCTTATCTTGTAAGGTACGCTAGCCTTATGTTGTAAGGGGGTCAACCGTGGACCAGGAGGAGCGAATGCCCGAGGGGCGCAGAGGGCGGCGCACTCCGCTGAGCCGCGACCGCGTCATCCGCGCGGCCGTGGCGGTGGCCGACGAGAAGGGGACGGCCGCCCTCACCATGCGGGCCATCGCCGCGCCCCTGGGCGTCGAGGCGATGTCGCTCTACCACCATGTGAAGGGCCGGGAGGACGTTCTCGACGGCATGGTGGACGCGGTCTTCGCCGAGATCGAGCTGCCCTCCAGCGGCCCGGACTGGCAGGGCGCCATGCGTCACCGCGCCCACTCCGCCCGTGCCGCGCTCAAGCGCCACCCGTGGGCGATCGGCCTGATGGACTCCCGCTCGCGGCCCGGTCCGGCCACCCTGCGCCACCACGACGCCGTCATTGGATCCCTGCGCGCCGGGGGATTCTCCGTCCGGAGGACCGCGCACGCCGTCTCACTGATCGACAGCTATCTGTACGGCTTCGTGCTCCAGGAACTCAGCCTGCCCTTCCGGGGCGAGGCCGAACAGGACCGGGTGGCGGGCGAGATCCTGGCGGACATGCCCGCCGACACCTACCCGTACCTCGCGGAACTGGCCCGGGAACACGTCCTGCAGCCCGGCTACGACTACGGGGACGAGTTCGCCCACGGCCTCACCCTCGTCCTGGACGCCCTTCAGCCCGACGAGCAAACGGCGCTCGGCTGAGGCGCCGTGCGGGCCGCCCTGCCGGGAAGCGGAGCGCTCAGAAACCCCGAGTCCGCTTCGCCGCCCTGCGCCCCGCCATGGAAGCTCCGGGGAGCCGCAGGAACAGCCGCGAGATCTCCGAGCCCAGATTGACCCCGATCGCGATGGCCATGGCCAGGGACGCCGCCGTGGCCAGCGACACCAGCCCCTTGTCCACCTCGTTCTGCGCGATCGACAGCAGCCCGAAGTAGGTGGCGGAACCCGGCAGCAGCGGCCCGATCGCCGCGGTCGTGTAGGGCAGGGCCGACGCGAACCGGTACCGCGACAGCAGCTGCCCGAACAGCCCCACGAGACCCGCCGCCACGGCCGTGGAGGCGACCGGGGACAGCCCCCCGGTGTAGTGCAGCGCCCCGTACACCGACCAGGCGACCCCGCCGTTCAGCGTCACGGCCAGCACGGTGGACCGTTCCTGCTGCAACAGCACGGCGAAGGTCAGTGACAGCAGCATCGACGCGCCGATCTGCCACAGCGGCCGCTCGGAGATGTTCAGCGCCGCGTCCGGGTTCAGCTTGGCACCGAGGTTCACGCCGAAGTACAGGATGATCAGCACCCCGGCGACGATCCCCACGAAGAAGTACATGACCTCCAGCAGCCGCGCCGACGCGGTGATGTAGAAGCCCGTCAGACCGTCCTGCACACCCGCCACCAGGGCCCGCCCGGGCAGCAGCGCGAACAGCCCACCGGTGATCACCGCGGACGCCTTCGCGTCCACGTGGGCCAGGTTCAGCGCGACCCCTATCGCGGCCGGAGGCATCGCGGCCACCGTGAACTGGTAGAACTCCGGCAGCCCGCGCCCCGCGCACAGCCACGCCAGCCGGTCGCCGAGCATGGCGCCCACCGCCGCGGCGATGAACACGATCACGCCACCGCCGACCAGCACCGAGGCCGCGCCCGCCAGCAGTCCGCTCGCCGAGGTCAGCACCCACGTCGGATACGGGTGCCGGTTGCGCCGGATCTCCGCCAGCCGCCGGTACGCCTCCTCCAGGGAGAGGTGGTTCTCCGGGTCGCTGAGGTCGTCGACCAGCTGGAACACGGCCGCGAGCCGGGTGTAGTCGGTGCCGCGCCGCCGCACCGTCCGGGCCGCCGACACCGGGTCGTCCACCAGGGACGGCTGGTAGGAGATCGACAGCAGGGTGAAGGTGACGTTCGGTTCGCAGCGGTCCAGGCCGTAGGAGCGGCAGACCGCGAACATGGCCGCCTCGACGTCCTCCGCGCCCTCGCCGCCCGCCAGCAGCAGCTCGCCGATACGCAGCGTCAGGTCGAGCACGCGCGGGACGGCCGGACCCTCCTCCTCGGTCCGCTGGGCCCGCTCAGGCGCCGGCCGCTCGGTCACCGACATACGCAGCATGGTGCGCATCCGGTCCTGCCATGGCGCGTGCTTGGTCAGGCTGACCACCGGCACCCCGGTCGCCGGAGTGAACGCCGGGGGCGCGTCCCGGGAGTGGTACGTCCGCGGCGTACTGAACGCCGACCCCTCAGCCTCGACGGGCGGCCCCGGCGGCGCGTTCATGCCGTCCGGGAGGGCGAACTCGGAGGTCGTCTCCGGGTCGGGGCCGCCCCGGGGGACGGCCAGCCCCTCGGGGATGGCGAACTCGGATGTGATCTCGGGGTCGAACGTGCTGGTCGCCTCGTCCGACTGCGGCTTGCGGTCCTCCGCCTCCGTCACTTGCGCAGAGCTCCCTGTACGACGCCTCAAGACCAGGCCACAGTATGCGCACAACAACACGACGGGCCGCACGCGTGCGCGTGCGGCCCGTTCGTGGACTCAGGGCTCAGTGGCCGCCCTGGTCCTTGAAGCGCTTGTAGGAACGCTCGATCTCGGCCTCGGCCTCGGTGCGGCCGACCCAGTCGGCGCCCTCGACGGACTTGCCGGGCTCCAGGTCCTTGTAGACCTCGAAGAAGTGCTGGATCTCCAGGCGGTCGAACTCCGACACGTGGTGGATGTCGCGCAGGTGCTCCACCCGCGGGTCGGTCGCCGGGACGCACAGCAGCTTGTCGTCGCCGCCGGCCTCGTCGGTCATCCGGAACATGCCGATCGCACGGCACTTGATCAGGCAGCCCGGGAAGGTGGGCTCGTCCAGGATGACCAGCGCGTCCAGCGGGTCGCCGTCCTCGCCGAGAGTGTTCTCGACGAAGCCGTAGTCGGTCGGGTAGGCGGTCGAGGTGAAGAGTCGACGGTCCAGGCGGATCCGACCGGTCTCGTGGTCCACCTCGTACTTGTTCCGCGAACCCTTCGGGATCTCGATCGTGACGTCGAACTCCACCGGTGGCTCCTCCATGATCAGCACATAGTTCTGGTGGTTAAGTGTCCCTCACGCAGGTGTGTGATCGCGAAAGGGGCTGGTGGTCGTGCCAGAGCTGAGGCCTTGGCGGGCCGTACGACCGCGCGTGGCGCGGGTCGCGGGCGCCGTACGACCGCGTCTCGCACGGGCCGTCCGGGCCGCGCGACCTCGGATCGCACAGCTCGGCCGAGCCGTCTCGACGCAGGTCACAAGGCCGAAGACCTGGCAGTACACCGCCGGCGCCGCCACCGCGGGCCTCGCGCTGGCCGTCGGGGTGGTGACCGCCGCCGGTCCCTGGGACTCCTCGGGTCAGCGTACGGCCGAGCGGGACCGGTCAGTCACCGCGGGGCACACGGGTGGCGCAGATCACGGTCGTAATTCCGCTACGGCGCCCGAGGAGCCGCGGCCCGCCCCGAGCGCGGCCTCCGTGCTCACCGGCCTCGGCGGCACCACCGGCGGGGCGAAGTCCTCCCACGGTACGAAGGCCCTGGCCGGCGTCCTGGACCCGCTCCTGGACGCCCCCGGGCTCGGCGCCCGGCACGCCGCCGCCGTCGTGGACGTGGCCGGCGGAGAGCGTCTGTACGGCGCCGACGACACCACCGCGCTGACCCCCGCCTCCACCACGAAGATCGCCACCGCCGCGGCCGCCCTGTCCGCCCTCGGCCCCGACCACCGCCTGACCACCCGCACGGCCCTGGAACCCGGCACCGGCGAACTCGTCCTCGTCGGCGGCGGCGACCCCACCCTCACCGCACGCGAGGACGCCGACGGCAACGCCGACCTGCGCACCCTCGCCAAGGACACGGCCGCCGCCCTGAAGAAGGACGGCGTGCGCGAGGTGACCCTGTCGTACGACACCACGCTCTACGCGGGCGACGAGGTCCACCCGATCGGGGTCAACGACAACCTCGCCCCGGTCACCGCCCTGATGGCCGACGAGGCCCGCACCGACGACTCCGACAGAGGTCCCGCCCCGCGCGCGGGCGAACCGGCGGCCGAGGCGGCCCGCGCCTTCGCCGACCTGCTCGCCGAGCACGGCGTCAAGACGTCCGCCCCGGGCCCCTCCAAGGCCACCTCGCGCGCCGAGACGCTCGCCGAGGTCTCCTCGCCGCCGCTCGCGACGCTGGTCGAACGGATGCTCACCAACAGCGACAACGACATCGCCGAGGCCCTCGCCCGGCACACCGCCCTGGCCACCGGCGAACGCCCCGACTTCGACGGCGGCGGCCGCGCGATCCACGCCGAGCTGAAGAAGCTCGGACTGCCCGTGCAGGGCGCCGAGTTCAAGGACGGCAGCGGACTGAACCGGGACGACCGCCTCACCGCGCGCCTGTTGACGGCCCTGCTCGCCCAGTCCGGCGACCCCGCGCACCCCGAACTCCGGCCGATCCTCACGGGCCTGCCGGTCGCGGGCTTCACCGGCACGCTGACCAGCCGTTACACGGACGGCGCGGCCGGCCTCGTACGGGCCAAGACCGGCACCCTGACGGGGGTGAACGCCCTGGCGGGAACGGTCGTGGACCGGGACGGTCATCTGCTGGCCTTCGCGTTCCTCACGACGGACACCACGGACCCCGGGGCCGCACAGTCGGCGCTCGACGCGGCGGCGAACGCCCTCGCGGCGTGCGGATGCGTCTGACGGCGCGCGGACACACCCCGCGCGCGGGCGGCCCCGACGCCCTGCCCCCGGCGGCGGTGCTCACGTACGGTTGACGCATGACGAGCATCGGTGGTGCCGCAACTCCTGGGATGGTCGACTGGAATCTCGCGGTGGCGACCGCGACCCGGCTCGTGCGGCCGGGACCGGAGGTCAGCCGCGACGAGGCCCGTGCCGTCGTCGCGGAGCTGCGCCGGCACGCCAAGGCCTCGGAGGAACACGTCCGGGGCTTCACTCGTCTGGGCACCGAGGAGACCCACGACACGCCCGTCCTGGTCGTCGACCGGCCGGGCTGGGTCCGGGCCAACGTCGCCGGGTTCCGCGAACTTCTCAAGCCGCTCCTGGAGAAGATGCAGGAGCGGCGCAGCGACACGCCCGGCGGCGCGGTCCTCGGCACCGTCGGCGGCAAGGTGACCGGCGTCGAACTCGGCATGCTGCTGTCGTTCCTGGCCTCCCGGGTCCTCGGCCAGTACGAGACGTTCGCGCCCGCCACCCGTGACCTGCCCGCCGGAGCGGGCGGCGGCGGCCGGCTGCTGCTGGTCGCGCCGAACATCGTGCACGTGGAGCGTGAACTCGACGTCCAGCCGCACGACTTCCGCCTGTGGGTGTGCCTGCACGAGGAGACCCACCGCACCCAGTTCACGGCCGTGCCCTGGCTGCGGGACCACCTGGAGGGTGAAATCCAGTCGTTCCTGGGGGAGACCGACGTCGACCCCATGACGGTGCTGGAGCGGGTCCGGGAAGCCGCTCAGTCCCTCGCCGGCGGCCGGCCCGAGGGCGAGGAGGACGACGGCGGCCGCTCCTTCGTCGAGATCGTGCAGACCCCGGCCCAGCGCGAGATCCTCGGCCGTCTCACCGCCGTGATGTCGCTGCTGGAGGGCCACGCGGACTTCGTCATGGACGGCGTGGGCCCCGATGTCGTGGCCTCCGTCGCCGAGATCCGCGAGAAGTTCCAGCAGCGCCGCGCCAAGGGCGCGTCCCGGCTGGACCTGGCCCTGCGCAAGCTGCTCGGTCTGGACGCCAAGCTCCGCCAGTACCGTGACGGCGAGCGCTTCGTGCGGGCCGTCGTCGACGAGGTCGGCATGGACGGCTTCAACCGGGTGTGGACCTCGCCCAACACCCTTCCGACCAAGGCGGAGATCGCCAAACCGGCGGACTGGGTCGCGCGGGTGCACCGGAAGGCCGAGTCGTGAACCCCTGGAGACGGTCGTGAAGCGAATCCGGCCGACGGCAGGCGAACGCCCCTCCAATCACCCGTCCGAGGGACCGTGAGCCATGCGTAGGCGTGCAATGCTCGGGGAACCGCCCGGTTCTGTCACCATCTACACACTCTGAGTGACCGGACTCGGGCTCACCCCCCGAAAACTTCATGAAGGGAACCGGACATGGGTCCCCATCCTGCGGTCGCGGCGATACGCCTGGCGGTCCGCCGCGTCCTCCACGACATCCTCACCGCACAGCCGACCGTCCCCGAGCCGCTCGGTCCGTCCGAGCCCTCCCCGCACGAGCGCCCGCCGTCGCCGCTCGTGCTCGTGGCCTGCTCCGGCGGCGCCGACTCGATGGCACTCGCCTCCGCCCTGGCGTTCGAGGCCCCCAAACTGGGCGTCCGCGCGGGCGGCGTCACCGTCGACCACGGCCTCCAGCCCGGCTCCGACCTGCGTGCCGGCGAGGTCGTCGTGCGCCTGCGCGAACTCGGCCTGGATCCCGTCGAGTCCGCCGCCGTCAGCGTCGGCCGCGAAGGCGGACCCGAGGCCGCCGCCCGGGACGCCCGCTACGCCGCCCTGGACGCCGCCGCCCGCCGCCACGGCGCCACGGCGATCCTGCTCGGCCACACCCGCGACGACCAGGCCGAGACCGTCCTGCTCGGCCTCGCCCGCGGTTCCGGCATCCGCTCCCTGTCCGGCATGGCCGCGGTCTCGGGGGCCGACGGCCGCTACCGGCGCCCCTTCCTGGAGCTCGACCGGCAGACCGCGCGCCGGGCCTGCATGGTCCAGTCCCTGCCCGTCTGGGACGACCCGCACAACGCGGACCCCGCCTACACCCGATCCCGGCTGCGTCACGAGGGCCTGCCGGCCCTGGAGAAGGCGCTCGGCAAGGGCGTCGTGGAGGCACTCGCCCGTACGGCGCAACTCTCCCGCGACGACGCCGACGCCCTCGACGCCTGGGCCAGCCAGGCCGATTCCTCGGTGCGCGACGCCACCGGGCTGCTGGAGTGCGCCAAGCTCTACGCCCTGCCGCCCGCCGTACGGCGCAGGATCCTGCGCCGCGCCGCCATCGAGGCGGGCGCTCCGGCGGGCTCGCTGTTCGCCCGGCACATCGAGGAAGTCGACCGACTGATCACCGGATGGCGCGGCCAGAAGGCCATCAATCTCCCCGGCAAAGTCGTCGCCCAGCGCCAGGGTGGCAGACTGGTGATCCGGCAAGGCTGAATCCTCGCTCCGCCGGTCCCCGTTCCGGGGGTCCGGGGCGGGCAGCCGGTGGGACGACCGAAAGTGATGCGGGTGGACGCGAAAGACATGGGTGCCGACCTTCAGCAGGTGCTCATCACCAAAGAAGAGATCGACGCGAAGCTGGTCGACCTGGCCGCGAAGATCGACGCGGAGTACGCGGGCAAGGACCTGCTGATCGTCGGTGTGCTCAAGGGCGCGGTGATGGTCATGGCCGACCTCGCGCGGGCGCTGTCCACCCCCGTCACCATGGACTGGATGGCCGTGTCCTCCTACGGCGCGGGCACCCAGTCCTCCGGCGTGGTGCGGATCCTCAAGGACCTCGACACCGACATCAAGGGCCGGCACGTCCTGATCGTCGAGGACATCATCGACTCCGGCCTGACGCTGTCGTGGCTGCTGTCCAACCTCGGCTCGCGCGAGCCGGAGTCGCTCAAGGTCTGCACCCTGCTGCGCAAGCCGGACGCGGCCAAGGTCTCGATCGACGTCGAGTGGGTCGGGTTCGACATCCCCAACGAGTTCGTCGTGGGCTACGGCCTCGACTACGCCGAGAAGTACCGCAACCTGCCGTTCGTCGGCACGCTCGCGCCCCACGTCTACGGCGGCTGACCGGGCCGAGCCCGCGGGTCCGGCCCGGCGCTGGGCCACAAGGGCGACGCTTGTAGGACCATCGGGAACCCCGGCGCGGTTCGCGCCGTTGGAGCATGCAGAGGCGGATCGCCAGCCGTCCCGTGCGGCTTCGCGCAACAATGCTGGGGTACCGTCAGAAGAACTGTCTTATCAAACTCACTATGGCAGGAGGGACGGGGCGGCACCGCTCCGTATGGATGGACGTGAAGCGATACTTCCGTGGGCCGGTCATGTGGATCGTGCTGGCCGTCCTTGCCGTGGTCGTGTTGATGCAGGTCGTCGGCTCGTCCGGCGGCTACAAGACGGTGGACACCGGCCAGGTCGTCCAGGCGATCAATGACAACAAGGTCGAGTCGGCCAAGCTGACCACCGGCGACGAGCAGACCATCAAGGTCCAGCTCAAGGACGGCGAAAAGATCGAGGACAGCTCGAAGATCCAGGCGAGCTACATCGGCGACCAGGGTGTGACCATCGCGAGCACCCTGCAGACCAAGTTCCAGGACAAGCAGATCCCGGACGGCTACACGGTCTCGCCGACCAAGCAGAACGCCTTCGTGAGCATCCTGCTCTCGCTGCTGCCCTTCGTTCTGATCGTCGTCGTGTTCCTGTTCCTGATGAATCAGATGCAGGGCGGCGGCTCCCGAGTGATGAACTTCGGGAAGTCCAAGGCCAAGCTGATCACCAAGGACACCCCCAAGACGACGTTCGCCGACGTCGCCGGTTCGGACGAGGCGGTCGAGGAACTCCACGAGATCAAGGAGTTCCTCCAGGAGCCCGCCAAGTTCCAGGCCGTCGGCGCCAAGATCCCCAAGGGCGTACTCCTGTACGGCCCTCCCGGCACCGGCAAGACCCTGCTCGCGCGTGCCGTCGCGGGCGAGGCCGGGGTGCCGTTCTACTCGATCTCCGGTTCCGACTTCGTCGAGATGTTCGTCGGTGTCGGTGCCTCCCGGGTCCGTGACCTCTTCGAGCAGGCCAAGGCGAACGCCCCGGCGATCGTCTTCGTCGACGAGATCGACGCGGTCGGCCGCCACCGCGGCGCCGGCCTCGGCGGTGGTCACGACGAGCGCGAGCAGACCCTGAACCAGCTGCTCGTCGAGATGGACGGCTTCGACGTGAAGGGCGGCGTCATCCTGATCGCCGCCACGAACCGTCCCGACATCCTCGACCCCGCGCTGCTGCGTCCCGGCCGTTTCGACCGGCAGATCGCGGTCGACCGCCCGGACATGCAGGGCCGCCTGGAGATCCTCAAGGTCCACCAGAAGGGCAAGCCGGTCGCCCCGGACGTCGACCTCTCGGCCGTCGCCCGTCGTACGCCCGGCTTCACGGGTGCCGATCTGTCCAACGTCCTGAACGAGGCCGCCCTGCTGACGGCCCGCTCGGACAAGAAGCTGATCGACAACCACATGCTCGACGAGGCCATCGACCGCGTCGTGGCGGGCCCGCAGAAGCGGACCCGGATCATGTCGGACAAGGAAAAGAAGATCACCGCGTACCACGAGGGCGGTCACGCCCTGGTCGCGGCGGCCTCCCCGAACTCCGACCCGGTGCACAAGATCACCATCCTGTCCCGGGGCCGCGCCCTGGGCTACACGATGGTGCTGCCGGACGAGGACAAGTACTCGACCACGCGCAACGAGATGCTCGACCAGCTCGCCTACATGCTGGGCGGTCGCGCGGCCGAGGAACTGGTCTTCCACGACCCGACCACGGGCGCGGCGAACGACATCGAGAAGGCCACCGCCACGGCACGCGCGATGGTCACCCAGTACGGCATGACCGAGCGGCTGGGCGCGATCAAGTTCGGCGGCGACAACACCGAGCCCTTCCTCGGCCGTGAGATGGCCCATCAGCGCGACTACTCGGAAGAGGTCGCCGCGCTGGTGGACGAGGAGGTCAAGAAGCTGATCGAGACGGCGCACAACGAGGCCTGGGAGATCCTGGTCGAGAACCGCGACGTCCTCGACAACCTGGTCCTCGCGCTGCTGGAGCGGGAGACGCTGGGCAAGGAGGAGATCGCCGAGATCTTCGCCCCCATCGTCAAGCGTCCGCCCCGGCCCGCCTGGACCGGCTCCTCCCGCCGTACGCCGTCCACCCGTCCGCCGGTGCTCTCCCCCAAGGAGCTCGCTCTGACGAACGGCGCCAACGGCGCGACCCCGGCGATCAGCACGGCCAAGTCGACGGTCACCGAGCCCGCCCCCGTGGCGGAGCCGGCGCCCGAGGAGCGGCCCGAGAGCTGACCGGCCGACCCGGTCCGCGGACCGGGCCCGGAATGGATGCCGCGCCCCCCTGGTTCTAGCCTGGGGGGCGCGGCATTTCGCATGCCCGCAGTTCAGACGCGTGCCCCACACGCGCCACCCGCAGAGGAACGAGGCACCACATGACCGACCCCGTGACGCTGGACGGCGAGGGCCGCGTCGGCGAGTTCGACGAGAAGCGCGCCGAGAACGCCGTACGCGAACTGCTGATCGCGGTCGGCGAGGACCCGGACCGCGAGGGCCTCAGGGAGACGCCCGGCCGGGTCGCGCGGGCGTACAAGGAGATATTCGCGGGGCTGCGGCAGAAGCCGGAGGACGTGCTGACGACGACCTTCGACCTCGGGCACGACGAGATGGTGCTCGTGAAGGACATCGAGGTCTACAGCACCTGCGAGCACCATCTGGTGCCGTTCCGGGGCGTGGCGCACGTAGGGTACATCCCGGCGACCACCGGCAAGATCACGGGGCTGTCCAAGCTGGCACGGCTCGTCGACGTCTACGCCCGCCGCCCCCAGGTGCAGGAACGACTCACCACGCAGATCGCGGACTCCCTGATGGAGATTCTGGAGCCGCGGGGCGTGATCGTGGTCGTGGAGTGCGAGCACATGTGCATGTCGATGCGGGGCATCCGCAAGCCCGGCGCGAAGACCCTCACCTCGGCGGTGCGCGGCCAGCTGCGGGACGCGGCCACCCGCAACGAGGCGATGAGCCTGATCATGGCGCGCTGACGCCCGACGGGCGGCCGGCAGGCCGCCCCCGGTCCCGGCCGCGCTCCGAGAGCCTGTGACGGCGGCTAGGCGGCCGGTGCCGCCCCCGTGCCGTCCTGGTCGTCGTCCTCCGGGAGCTTGCAGACCCGCTCCAGGAAGATCGCCGCCGCTATCACGCCGATGCCGGCGACCACCGAGAAGCCGGCGTAGATGGCCTGGTCGCGACGGGCGGGGATGTCCAGGACCTCCAGCAGGAAGACGCCGGTGCCGCCGTACATACCGGCGACGAGCGCGGCGACCAGGGCGCTGGCCTGGCCGAAGACCACCGCGCGGGCCGCCATCAGGGGGTCGACGCCCTTGGCTCCGGGGCGGCGCTCCCGCTGGGCCCTGAGCCGGGCCCGCAGCGAGAGCGCCGTGGCCAGCAGCACCACGGCGATCAGGGCGAGGACGACGGGGGCGGCCAGGGGGACGCTCGGCAGGGTCCCGACCGAGTTCCACAGGCGGGCCCCCGCCCAGGACAGGACGCCCGCCACCACGAACACTCCGGCCAGCACCCTGATGCGCAGCTCTCTCACGGCGTCCCTTCAGCTCCCCCCGCTCCCACGGACTGTGGTCGTCTCGACCTTAACGACTACTCGGGCAGTCGGAGTTCCAGGTCGCCACGGGGAGCGACGCCCTCGCGCGGGACGGCGGACAGCAGGTCGGCGACCGAGCCCCGGCCGGGCAGCCGGGCGCCGGGCTCCAGATCGTGCCACGGGGCCAGGACGAAGGCGCGCTCGTGGGCGCGCGGGTGGGGAAGGGTGAGGGCCGGATCGTCGGAGACGACGTCCGCGTACGCCACGATGTCGACGTCCAGGGTGCGCGGGCCCCAGCGTTCGTCGCGGACGCGGTGGAAGGCCTCCTCGACGGCCTGCGCCCGCTCCAGCAGCGAGGACGGCGGCAGGGTCGTCTTCAGGACCACGACGGCGTTGAAGTAGGAGGGCTGGCTGCCCGGGTCCACGCCCCACGGCTCCGTCTCGTACACCGGGGAGACGCCTTTGACGCGGACGCCCGGGGTGTCCTCCAGCGCGTCGACGGCGCCCTGGAGGGTCTCCAGACGGTTGCCGAGGTTGGAGCCGAGGGAGATCACGGCGCGCTGCGGGTTGTGCAGGGTGGTGTCGGCGGCGTCGACCTTCTCGACGACGGAGGCCGGTACCGGCTGTACGGTCGGGTCGCTCTGACCCTCGGTGAAGGACGCGGTCATGCTCGGCTCCGGGTGATGGTGACGGTCACGTCGTCGAAGGGGACCGTGATCGGCGCGTCGGGCTTGTGGACGCGGACCTCGACCTCCTGGACCCCCTCGTGCCCCAGACAGGTGCGGGCGATGCGTTCGGCGAGCGTCTCGATCAGGTTGACGGGCTCGCCCTCGACCACGGCGACGACCTCCTCGGCCACGATGCCGTAGTGGACGGTCTTCGCCAGGTCGTCGTCCGCGGCGGCCGGGCGGATGTCCAGGCCCAGCACCAGGTCCACGATGAAGGTCTGCCCCTCCTCGCGCTCCTTGGGGAACACCCCGTGGTAACCGCGGGCCTTCAGGCCGCTCAGCGCGACACGATCCACGCGAATCACTCCTGCAATCGTCGGTAGCGGCCGGTCCGTGCCGTGTGCGGGCGGCACACCGGCCTCGGACGAATCTACCTGCGGGCACTGACAGGGCCGTCGCACGGGGGCGGGGACCCGGCCCGGGGCCGGAGGATTCACCAGGTGTTTCCCCTGGGGAATCCGGCGGCTCACGGGCTGTGGTGGCCGCCTCTACCCGGGCGGCGTGATTCCAACCACGTGTTCGTCCCTGTGGGGGCCCTGCGGGGCGCCCGGCCACTCCGGCGGGTGATCCGGCTCGTCGGGAGGGTGATCAGGCTCATCAGGAGGGTGATCCGGTTCAGGAGGGTGACCCGTCGTCGTCCTCGGCGTCGGTCTCGGTCAGGACCGGTGAGGCGTGGTGCGACCAGATCTTCCAGCCGGCGGGGGTCCTTCGGAAGACGTTGGTGGCGACGACGAGCTGGCCGACCAGCGGACCCAGCTCCGCACCGTCCTCGGGCGCCGGGCCGCCGCTGAGGATGTTCTCGGTACAGGTCACGAGCGCGGTGTCACCGGTGACGGAGACCCGCAGATCGGTGAGGAAGAACTGGATGTACTCCGTGTTCGCCATGATCAGCGCGTACGACCTGAGGACCTCGCCGCGGCCGGTCAGCACCGGCCAGCCGGGGTGCACGCAGGAGATCACCCCGGTGTCGGCCGGGTCGTGGTACGTCTCGTCGACACCGAGGTCGGCCGGGGAAAGCCAGAGCGAGGACAACTCCTCGAAGTCACCGCGCTCCATCGCCTCGTAGAAGGCGGTGTTTGCCGCTTCCACCTGCTCGACGTCGGTGTGCGGGGCGCTCACCGGGCTCCTTCGGGGTAGTGCTCGCCGTCCTTCGCGCCCTGTACGGCGCGTGCGACGCGTACGGCGTCCGCCGTCGCGCGGACCTCGTGCACCCGCACCGCCCAGGCGCCGGCGTGGGCGGCGAGGGCGGAGACCGCGGCGGTGGCCGCGTCGCGTTCCCGGGCGGGCGGCGGGGCGCTCCCCGGGCCGGCGAGGACCCGGCCGAGGAAGCGCTTGCGGGAGGCGGCGACCAGCAGCGGGTGGCCGAGGCCGAGCAGCCGGTCGAGGTGGGCGAGGAGCACGAGGTCGTGCTCGGCGTCCTTGGAGAAGCCCAGACCGGGGTCGACGACCACGCGGTCGGGGGCGATGCCGCCGGCCAGGACGGCCTCCACGCGCGCGCGGAGTTCGTCGACGACCTCGGTGACGACGTCGGCGTAGACGCCCTGGACGTTGCCGCCCTCCAGGAAGCCGCGCCAGTGCATGACGACGAAGGGGGCACCGGCGTCGGCGACGACCGGGATCATCGCGGGGTCGGCGAGGCCGCCGCTGACGTCGTTGACGAGGACGGCGCCGGCCGCGAGGGACCGTTCGGCGACGCGGGCGCGCATGGTGTCGACCGAGACGGTGACGCCCTCGGCGGCGAGTCCGCGGACGACCGGGATGACGCGCTTGAGTTCCTCGTCCTCGTCGACGCGGGCGGCCCCGGGGCGGGTGGACTCGCCGCCGACGTCGACCAGGTCGGCGCCCTCGGCGACGAGGGCCAGGCCGTGCTTGACGGCCGCGGTCGTGTCGAACCAGCGGCCGCCGTCGGAGAAGGAGTCGGGAGTCACGTTCACGACCCCCATGACCGCGCAGCGGTCCCAGTCGGGAAGGCCCGCCACGCGCCCGCGTCCGTTCTGCTTGCTCATACGTTCAGCCTAGGCCGTGTCTGACAATTCCCGTCTGCCCTGCGGCGCCATGCACGCTCCCCCAGAGGGGGCACCCCCACTCGCCGCACCGGGCACAGACCCACGGACAACCAGTCCGAGGGCCCGCGCCCGGCACGCCGAGAGCAAGCTCCCCCAGTCTCGGCTGCGCTCGACCGGGAGGTACCCCCACGACCCCGCAGGGCCGGCCTCCGGGCGACGACGCGAATTGTCAGACACGGCCTGGGCCGTGCAGGTCCCGCGGTGGGTTCGGGAGAGTCCCGGGGACGGGTCACGCCGTGCGGACCGCTGTGTCGGCCTGGGTGTGGGCGCAGGGGCGGGCGGGGGCGGCGCGGCGGCGCACGGGGTGCGGAAGGGGGAGTGCCAGGTCGAGGAAGCCCTCCGCCCTGAGGGCAGCGAGTCCGACCCGCGGCAGGTCGGCCGCGGCCCGGTAGACCACGAAGCGTGGCTCCCAGCGCGGGCGGAACTTGGCGTTGAACCGGTACAGCGACTCGATCTGGAACCAGCGGGAGAGGAAGACCAGCAGCCCGCGCCAGACGCGCAGCACCGGGCCGGCGCCGATCCGCTCGCCGCGCGCCAGCGCCGAGCGGAACATGGCGAAGTTGAGCGACACGCGCGCGATGCCCGCCCCGGGGGCCGCCCGGAGAGCGGCGACGATGAGGAGTTCGTTCAGGCCCGGGTCGGCCGAACGGTCCCGGCGCATCAGGTCCAGGGAGACGCCGTCGGTGCCCCAGGGCACGAAGTGCAGGACCGCCTTCAGGTCGCCGTACGGCCCGGGGACCGCGTCGGTCCGGTGGGCGGTGGCAATCAGGCAGTCGCCGTCGGCCGGGTCGCCGATCCGGCCGAGGGCCATGGAGAAGCCGCGTTCGGTGTCGGTGCCGCGCCAGTCGGCCACGGCGCGCCGGACGCGGTCGAGTTCGGCCCCGCCGAGGTCACGGACTCGTCGGACCCGGGTTTCGTAACCGGCGCGCTCGATGCGTGCGACCATCTGGCGCACGTTGCGCATCGCGCGGCCGGCGAGGGAGAAATCCGCGACGTCCACCACCGCCTCGTCGCCCAGTTCGAGGGCGTCCAGGCCGGTCTCGCGGGTCCAGACCTCGCCGCCGGTCTCGGAGCAGCCCATCACGGCCGGCGTCCAGGAGTGGGCCCGCGCCACGTCCATGAACCGCTCGATGGCGCCCGGCCACGCCTCCACGTCGCCGATCGGGTCGCCGCCGGCGAGCATCACCCCGGAGACGACGCGGTAGGTCACCGCCGCCTTGCCGCTCGGTGAGAAGACCACGCCCTTGTCCCGGCGGAGCGCGAAGTGGCCGAGCGAGTCACGTCCGCCGTGCCGCGCCAGCAGGGCCCGCAGACGGGACTCGTCCTCCTCGGAGAGGCGGGCGGCCGGGTGCTCGGGGCGCAGGGCGAGGTAGATCGTGGTGACGGCGGTGAGCAGCCCGAGGGAACCCAGGGAACAGGCCACGGTCCAGGAGGTCGTGCCTTGGTAGTCGACCGGGCCCTGGAAGCCGAACAGGCCGTACAGGACATGGGTGATGCGGTCGGCGAGGCTCGGGTCGCCGACCAGGTTCCGGGGGTGGGCGCTGACGATGACGAGGCCGAGCGCGAGCGAACCGGCGCCCATGAGGACGAGGTTGGCGAGCGCGCGCCAGCGGCTGCGGGGGTCGGGCAGCGCCGCGAACCGGTCGCGGTGGCGCACCAGCGCGACCAGCAGGACCAGCGGGATGACGGAGCCCAGCAGGGAGTGGCGGTGGTCGAACTGGGCCACGGCGCCGACCGGGAGCAGCGCCACCGCCGCCCGCCACGCCCGGCGTTTGCCGCGCCTCAGCCCGTGGGCGAGGAGCAGCAACAGCACGCCGGTACTGAGCGAGAGGGCGGCCGCGAACGGGCCGAGCGTGCCGGGGAGCACCTCGGCGAGGGTGTGCGCCCTGCTGTGCCGGAAGCGTGGGAAGACACCCGCCGCGATGTCCAGGACGCCCACGAGGGCGCAGGCCCTGCCGACGACCAGGGGCACCGCCTCGGGGCGCGGGCCGCGCGGCAGTAGGCGCGGGCGCCGCGGAGTTCCGCCCGCCGTTTCCTCGTCAGTCCTGACAGACATCGCATCCTGTGGTTCCGCTAGTTCCGCTAGTTCCGCTGGGTTGTGCTTGTTGCGCCGTGTTCCACCGCGTTCCGCCCTGCTCCGTCGGTCAGTTGGGTGGCGCCGGTTCCGCGAACGGGGCACGGCTCCGGTGCCGATTCGGGCATCCGGCGACATTGCGCCCTCTAGGACGGCGGCTCGGGGACGGGGGTTCACTCGTCTCGCCAAAGCCGTTTCCAAGGCCGGGGAAAGATCCGGGCAAGTGCGCCGGCCCTCGGCGGAAGGGCCCGGGAACCAGTTAATGATCTTGGTCTGCCCGGTGAATTCGAAGAACGCCTCGGGATGGCCGGGTTTTTACGGGGCGGGGCTCCAAGATTCGCCTACGCGCGGTAAGTTTCTGGCCATGCCACGTGGACGTCACCGCCATTCGCCGCCTCTGCACAGGCTGCTGCCCCCGTCGGCCATCGCCGGTGTCTCCGTCGTCTGCGCGCTCGGCCCCTGGGCGTTCTCGGAGCCCCTGGTGCTCCGGGGCCTGGCCGCTGCCGCCGCCGCCACGGCGATCGTCGGCGCGGTCGTCATGCGCCGCTGGGACACCCACGCCGGAAAGCGCGTCGCCGACCTGACCCGCGCGCGGGCGAGTGACGAGTGGCGTTTCGAGGAACGGGTCGCCGAACTGGAGACCGATCTCGACGAATCGCGCGAACTGCGCGGCAAGCTGGAACAGCGACTGCGTGCCAAGCGCGCGGAACTCGCCGGGCTGCGCAATGAACACGCCTCTCTGCTGCGGCGGTACGCCACCGCGGAGACCGAGCGGGCGACCGCCCTGGAGGGGCGCCGACTGCTGGAGATAGAGACGACGACGCCCGCGCGCGCGTTGCCGCCGGCGCCCACGCCGTCCGCCGAGACCGTGGTGGAAGAGGAGGCGGGGGCCGTGGCAGCCCCGGCAGTCGACGCCGCCACCGAGGTGGCGCCGGCCGACGCCGAGGTGGGCCAGGACGGGACCGAGCAGGCGGAGCCGACTACTTCCGCGGTCTTCTCGCCCGAGGGTTCGAAGCTGTTCCTGCGCGCGGGTGCCGCGCTGGCGAAGCTGACCGGCGCTGAGTTCCCTGAGACCGACACCGAGGCGGACGGTTCCGCCGCCGAGGAGGCCGAGGAGCCCCATGGGGCCCAGGAGGCCGAGGAGCCCCATGGGGCCCAGGAGGCCGAGGAGTACGGGCCCGCCGCGGAGACCGGGGCGCACGACGACACGCCGGTGGGGAGCGCACCCGAGGGCCCGAGCAACGACACGCCCGCGCAGGCGGAGGTGGAGGACGAGCCGGAGGGCACCGGTCCCGCCGCCCCCGTGACGGCGGGCGTCGCCGCCCCAGGTCGCGCGTCCGGCGAGGCGCGGGCCGACGTTCCCGCGCAGTACGACGGGTCCGCGCGCCCCACCTCGGCACACGACTCCGACGCCTCCGCACACGACACCTCCGCACACGACGCCTCCGCGGACGACGGTTCCGCGAGGGACCGGGCGGTGGCGCGGTCCGCCGGTCCGGCCGCGCAGGAGGACGAGGCGCAGGGGAAGCCCGAGGCGGTCGACGCGCAGGAGCACGGGCACGCGGCCGCCGCCACCACCACGGGCAAGCCCGCGCTCCCCGCCCAGCAGCCCTCCGGTCACTTCGTGGCACCGACCGCGGTGGCCGTCGCCCCGACGGCGCCCGTGCGGCGCCCGATGGTCGAGGGCGGCTTCGACTTCTTCGGCATGCAGAAGGACGCGGCGCCCGCCGACCTGGAGGCCGTGCAGAACGAGGACCTCGCCGACGTCGTCGGCCAGGAGGCGCTGGCGCTGCACAAGGCCGAGTCGGAGGCGGAGTTCAAGCCGGCCGACGAGGAGTCCCGCGGCGTCGGCCAGGTGATCGACCTGACGGCGCACGACGAGACCGAGCACATCGACGTACAGGGGCTGCGCAGCGCGGTGTCCTGACACCCGCGGCGCACGCGGGACATGCCCCGAGGGGCCGGCCTCAAGGCCGGCCCCTCACGCCGTCCACCGGCCCCTCACGCCATCCACCGGTCCGGCCGCGCGTCCCGCCGTCCCGTCCGTGACCGCTCGGCCTGGGCCCGCAGCAGCCGTGCCGCCTCCTCGGCGTCCCGCAGCCGCGCGGTGACCGTCTTGTTGGCGCCGGTGTCCACGTGCACGTCGGCGATGCCCAGGGCGCGCTGCCAGGGCCCCTGCGCCAGCCGCACGCTCTGCACCTTGGCGTGCGGCACCAGCGCCAGACGCCGCTTCAGGAGCCCCTCGTGCGCGGCGAAGACCGCGTCCGTGACGACGAGCCCGTAGCCCCGCCACCACACCGGCAGGTACCAGCGTGCCCGTCGTGGCGGCCGGGACAGGGCCGACTCGGGCGGGACGGTCACCCCGGGCAGCACGCGCGCGACGACGGCCTCCGCGACCTCGCGCGGCGCGACCGGCACCAGTACGGAGTTCGACGACCCGGCCACGTCCAGCTCCACCCGCACCCACCCGCGCCGCCGCCACAGCAGCGGCCGGACGACCCGTACCGTCTGCACCCGCCCCGGCGGCACCGTCTCGTGGACGCGGTCCAGGAGCCCGCGGTCGATACGCAGTCCGTCCGGGGATTCGGCCACCGTCCAGTCGTACTCGGCGACGAACCGGCCCACACTGCTCGCCCCGGCCGCGCCGAGCAGCGGCACGGCGGTGGCGAGGACCGTCCACAGGCTGTGGGTGGCGAGCCAGAGCACCAGGGGTACGACGAGGGCGGCGATCAGGGTGCCCCAGGTGGCGCCCGTCAGCAGGAGGGAGAGCGCGAGCGCGCGCGGGGGCGTGCGCATCAGTTCGCGCGCCGGAGCCTCGCCGACCTCGTGCGCCGTCTCGGGCGCGAAACCGGCGGCGCGCGCGAGGAGTTCCGCGCGCAGCGCCCGTGCCTCACCCGCGCCGAGGAAGGCCAGCTCGTCCTTCCGGTCCGCGCCGACCACGTCGAGCTTGAGCTTGGCGACACCGGCCACGCGCGCGAGGAGGGGCTGGGTGACGTCGACGGCCTGGATGCGTTCCAGCCGGATGTGCGCGGTGCGCCGGAACACCAGCCCGGTGCGGATGCGCAGTTCGGAGTCGGTCACCGCGAAGTGGGTGAACCACCAGGTGAGGAAGCCGTACAGGGCGGAGGCCAGCACGGCAGCGGCCACCGCCAGCAGCAGGGTCGTGGTGGTCAGCCGGGTCAACTGCCGCTGCGCCTGGTCCGGGTCGTGCACCGCCCACCCGATGACCACGGCCACCGGCGCCCACGCCCGCCTCAGCGGCGTCACGGGATGCAGCCGCCGCTCCACGACGGCCGGCCCGGGGCGTACGGCGTCGTCGACGCCCTGAGTGGTCACAGCCCCGCCGATCGGGCCTCGCCGAGCGCGGTGAGGCGGTCGCGCAGCCGTTCCGCCTCGGCCGGGTCGAGGCCGGGAATGGTGGCGTCGCTCGCCGCGGCCGCGGTGTGCAGCTGCACGCTGGCCAGACCGAAGTGCCGCTCGACGGGCCCGGAGGTGACCTCCACGAGCTGCATGCGCCCGTACGGCACGACCGTCTCCTCGCGCCACAGGACACCCCGGCTGATCAGCAGGTCGTCGGCGCGCTCGGCGTAGCGCCAGGAACGCCAGTTGCGCTCCAGCATCACCCATCCCCAGGCCCCCACGGCGAGCGGCAGCACGGCGAAGGCGGCCCAGGCCGGGCCGACGAGCAGGCCGAGCAGCACGGCGAGGCCGGCCGACAGCAGCCCGAGCCACACCACGAGCAGCAGCCGGCGCATCCGCAGGAGCCCCGGTGGCAGCCCGGTCCACTCCGGCTCGTGCCCGCCTTGAGGCCCGGTCGCCGATCGCCCGGTAAGCGCCGTGTTCTCCTGGCTCCCCGTCTCCATACGGCCAGCCTACGTAGGGGAGACTGTGTCCATGCCTACGACGGAGACCACGGTCGGTATCGGCGGAGCCGCGGAGAGCACCGACATGGTGCTCAACATCGGGCCCCAGCACCCGTCCACGCACGGCGTGCTGCGCCTGCGGCTCGTCCTGGACGGCGAGCGCATCCGCAGCGCCGAGCCGGTGATCGGCTACATGCACCGCGGCGCGGAGAAGCTCTTCGAGGCGCGCGACTACCGCCAGATCATCATGCTCGCCAACCGCCACGACTGGCTGTCGGCCTTCTCCAACGAGCTGGGTGTCGTCCTGGCCGTCGAGCGGATGCTCGGCATGGAGGTCCCGGAGCGGGCGGTGTGGACCCGCACCCTCCTCGCGGAGCTGAACCGGGTGCTCAACCACCTGATGTTCCTCGGCTCGTACCCGCTGGAGCTCGGCGGGATCACGCCGATCTTCTACGCCTTCACGGAGCGCGAGGAGCTCCAGCACGTGATGGAGGAGGTCTCCGGCGGGCGGATGCACTACATGTTCAACCGGGTGGGCGGTCTGAAGGAGGACCTGCCCGCCGGGTGGACCACGCGCGCGCGGGCCGCCGTCGCCGACGTGCGCTCCCGCATGGACCGCTTCGACGACCTGGTCGTCGGCAACGAGATCTTCCGCGGGCGCACCCGGGACGTGGGCGTCCTCTCCCCGGAGGCCGCGCACGCGTACGGGGTGAGCGGGCCGATCGCGCGCGCCTCCGGCGTCGACTTCGACCTGCGCCGCGACGAGCCCTATCTCGCGTACGGCGAACTCCAGGACACGCTGAAGGTGGTGACCCGCGAGGAGGGCGACTGCCTGGCCCGGTTCGAGTGCCTGCTGGAGCAGACCCACAACGCCCTCGACCTCGCCGACGCCTGCCTCGACCGGCTCGCGCACCTGCCGCCCGGACCGATCAACCAGCGGCTGCCCAAGGTCCTGAAGGCGCCCGAGGGGCACACCTACGCGTGGACCGAGAACCCGCTCGGCATCAACGGCTACTACCTCGTCAGCAAGGGCGAGAAGACCCCGTACCGGCTCAAGCTCCGCTCGGCCTCGTTCAACAACATCCAGGCGCTGGTGGAGCTGCTGCCGGGCACGCTGGTGGCGGACATGGTGGCGATCCTGGGGTCAATGTTCTTCGTGGTCGGCGACATCGACAAGTAGCTCCCGCAGGCTCGCGGGCGGGTCCGTGAGCCCCACGGGCTGGAGCAGCCAGCCGAAGTCGCCGAGGCCGCCGGGCGCGGTGAGTTCGGCGGCCTCGCCCGCGCCCGCCAGGGCACGGACGTAGGCGGCGGGCTGCGTGGAGGCCAGCGAGAGCGGGGGGCGTGCGCCCGTGACGCCCAGGGCGCGCAGGGCGTCGCGCTGCGAGGTCAGCCGCGCGCCGACCTCCCCACGCGCCGTCGCGCACGCCTCCGAGCCGGCCCACGCGCAGGCGTCCAGCGCCACATGGGCGGTGATGTCGCAGGAGCCGTCCGGTACGGGTGCCGTCTCGCGGCCCTCCCGGAAGCCGGTGAGGGTGCCGAACGGGGGGCGCGCGCCCCGGGCGTGGGCGTAGTCCACGGCGACCGCGAGCCCTCGCTCGACACCGGCGACCGCCGCGGCCCACGCCTCGTCCCGGGGCCGCCCGATCTCGGCCCGCAGCCCCTCCTCCGCGGGCAGCGGCCACCACCGGGCGAGCCATGCGGCGTCCGTGCCCGTGACCGGGTCCCCGAGCCGTTCGGTCCCGTCGCGCCGCACCCGGACCACCCGCGGTACGCCCGCGCCGTCGACCTCCGCGGCCTCCACGGGCACGTTGTCCAGCCATTCGTTGGCGAACAGCAGGCCCGTGATGCCCCGCGGCGGCCGATCGAGCCACTCGATCCGGTGGTCGAGACCGGGGGGACGCCCGGCGAGTTCCACGGCGTACGTGCGGGTGCGGGCGTGGACCTCCGCGGGGAGGGCGGCCAGGACCGCGGTGACGAGTTCGCCGCGCCCCGCTGCCATGTCCACGAAGCCGAGCGTGCCGGGCCGGCCGAGCGCCTCGTCGACATGGCACAGCAGCCGCGCCACGGCCCCGGCGAACAGCGGCGAGGCGTGCACGGAGGTGCGGAAGTGACCGGCCGGGCCCTCGGGCCTGCGGTAGAAGCCGCGGGGGCCGTACAGCGCCTCCTGAGCCGCCACCCGCCACCCCTGCCATTCCTCGTCAGCGTCTCGCGTCACGGGCCCAGGCTAAGAGCTCCGAACAAAAGTGGGGCCCGGCGGGCGGCGCCCGGCACGCGCGCTCGCGGCGTTGCCGAAAGGCCCTGGTAGCTCCGCTACCAGGGCCTTTCGGCGCCTTGCGATCGCAC